>CAJTIT010000185.1 GCA_910576345.1 Erysipelotrichales bacterium | reverse complement strand
CCCACACATCAAACCACTGCCCTTACGGTTATAAAAAAGACACGCTTGACAGCACCCACTGGGTAATTGATGAACCCGCAGCCGAAGTTGTCCGCAGGATATTCCGCTTGTGCATTGCAGGAAAAGGACCGTATGACATAGCGAGGATACTCTATGATGAAAAAATCGAAAGACCGTCCTACTACATGGGGCAACGGGGATTAGGAACACACTGCACCACCTATGACACCGAAAACCCTTATATGTGGCGTGGAAGTACGGTTGCAACTATCCTCTCCAAACCCGAATACATGGGGCATAC
>CAJTIT010000184.1 GCA_910576345.1 Erysipelotrichales bacterium | reverse complement strand
ACAGGCTTGTTATTAAAGCGTATTTCTACAAATATAATCTTTTCCGCTTTTTTTCCAAACCTATCTACAACCTCATAACTCACTCGATAAGTTCCTGCGACACTTGTATTTACTTCGTCTAACTGAATCTTTATCTTATCAGTAAGATTGCCGTCCTCGATATCGCTCGCACTCACTTCTCGCATTTTCTCTGTTTCCCAATCACTCTCATTGATTTCGCCTAAATAAAACATTTTATTTTCTGCTTGAATCTGCGGAGGATTGTTATATTTAATTGTTATCGTTGCGCTTTCACGTACTGTTTGA
>CAJTIT010000183.1 GCA_910576345.1 Erysipelotrichales bacterium | reverse complement strand
AAGATCGTATACAATGAAGACAAGAGTGCATGGGTAGAAGGCATAGGAAGCACAGACTTTGCGTCAGATGTGATCATGGTAGTAGAAGAAATATCACAAAGTACACTACCAAAGCTTCCGCAGCAAGCGAAAGCATCGTATGATGTATATTTGAAACAAGGAAACAAAGTGATTGAACCGAATGGCAAAGTACGAGTACACTTGCCATATGAAAACGAAACACAAAACATCACGCTATATGAAATCAACGACAAAAATCAAGTAAAGGAACTCAGCCACAAGCAAGAAGGCAAGTATCTGATATTTGA
>CAJTIT010000182.1 GCA_910576345.1 Erysipelotrichales bacterium | reverse complement strand
TCCACACCATCAGGAAAATGTTGAATTTACATTTACAGAATATTCCACTTATTTTCATGTAGATTTTTCTCTTACAATTTCTTATCATTATATTGCCCTTATTGTGGTCTTTTTTATTTGCTAAGGAGGACTTTCTTATGAATATCAAAGGTTCAAAACATTTAGACCTACAATATCGCAATTTCATTGAACAAGGTCTTAACAATAATTCATCTAAATCTGCTATTGCTCTCGTTATTGGTATGGATAAATCTTCCATCTGTAAAGAAATCAAAAAACATTCTTTTGAGGTCAAGTTCTCGCGTCAAGGTGTCTC
>CAJTIT010000181.1 GCA_910576345.1 Erysipelotrichales bacterium | reverse complement strand
GGCTTGACAATGACGGAAGCAATATCATGGAGTTCAGAGTAAGTGAGGTTAATGCCTTCTCTGGAATCAACGAGAGAATAACGATATTCAGCATGAGCACGTTGAGCAGAATAGAAGCGTTTGGTAAGCTTACAGGAGCTTTTTTTGTCACAGACGTTACAAACACCTTTGTACTTATCACGGATCTTACAAGGGATAGGAATACGTTTTGGACATTCGCTCTTACAAAAAGCATTGAAACCACAAGAAGCGATATTCTGACAGTCATAAGTACCGATAGCAGAGACACCTTGACGCGAGAACTTGACCTCAAAAGAATG
>CAJTIT010000180.1 GCA_910576345.1 Erysipelotrichales bacterium | reverse complement strand
GAAGGATTATAATTGTCATTACCGGTGCTAGGATCATCATCAACCGTAGCTCTTATCTTCACTTTACCAAATGCATTTCCCCCGTTATAGGTAATCGCTCCAGTATCCGGATCAATATTGATCATACTGATATCTCCACCCACTTTTGTATAGGTAATCTTGGTTCCACTTGATGGAGTCGCAGTTGCTGTTTCACTCCATGACGTACTTGCATCACTGATAGATTTCTTTGTCATGTTTGGATCATTGAATACGATAGTAAGATCTGTTTTTGCGACATTCAATGTTGTACAAACTTTAGAATCAGAAGTAGCTGTTGTAGGATCTCCATTCGC
>CAJTIT010000179.1 GCA_910576345.1 Erysipelotrichales bacterium | reverse complement strand
AAAAAGAAAGCAGATAGACAGGACTAGGATATATCAAGAAAAAAGTCTTGTGGATTTTAGTTTTTCAGTTATAATGTATATGTAGATAAGTCAAAAAAGGGCATAACGAAAACAGGTAGAAAAAGCAGTTCAAAAATTTATTAAAAACTTAATTCCACCTTGTTGAAGTGAATAGACTAAGTAGGCCGACAGCCAATTTTGCTTATCTATTTCTTAATGAGATAGGGTTTTAATATGACCTTATCCTTGTCAATTTTGGTTACACCAAAATCATAGAATTTCTTAAATAGTAATGGATTCAGAAATTCAAGATACTCAATGGGCGATTTTCCGTTG
>CAJTIT010000178.1 GCA_910576345.1 Erysipelotrichales bacterium | reverse complement strand
CGATTTACACTGCGATATCAACACAGGCGAGGGACTGGGCGAATCACAAGGCGATGGTTCGATTGACGGTGCAGTGTATGGCTTGTACGCAAAAGAAAATATCGTCGATCCTGCTGATAACAGTATCATTTTCAGAAAAGGCGCAAGCATAAAGAAAAATGGTGTCGATGTTAAACTCGTCATTGAAAACGGCAGAGCCTCTGTCAATGATTTATACTTAGGACTCTACACAGTGAAAGAAGAAACACCGGGTCATCTTTATATGTTGGACGAAACCGAATATACTGTTGACTTGGGATACACAGACCCTAGCGTAAAAGAAGTAACAAAGGTTGTAACCAGTC
>CAJTIT010000177.1 GCA_910576345.1 Erysipelotrichales bacterium | reverse complement strand
ACAGCGGCACTCATTTCATAATTATAATAAGCATATCCCACCGTAAAAGTCCCCGTTAATGCAATGAAAGTTATCAACAATTTCTTCCACATAACCATACATCCTTTCCCTAAAGTGTCTATTTAAGTAGACATAAATAGAGATAGGAAAAACTTATTGAAATATATGTTTCTGAATAAAAAAACAGGCATTTTTATAACAAAAACACCTGTTCAGAAATGTCTACCTTTTCAGACTTTTCTTTATTGAAATGTATCTTTCTGTTTGTTCTGTTTTAAATATACAAGAAATGTAAAACTTATCAGAATAAATATCAGATTGAGATAAATATTTGTTCCATCTCCTGTCAGTG
>CAJTIT010000176.1 GCA_910576345.1 Erysipelotrichales bacterium | reverse complement strand
ACAGGAGATGAAACAAACATTCATTTCTATACTGGAATTGGTTTTATTGCATTAGGATTGATCAGTTATTTAGGATTTAAAAGAAACAAACAGAAAGATACATTTCAATAAAGAGAAGTCTAGCTAAGTAGACAAAAATAGATACAGAAAAATTTTGTTGAAATATATGTTTCTGAATAAAAAAACAGATGTTTTCACGATAAAAACACCTGTTCAAAAATGTCTACATTAGGAAATGAAAAGAGAAGGGAATGATGTTTATGTGGAAAAGAATGGTAATTACATGTATTGCATTGTTTGGTGTACTCTCTGCAGGATATGCCTATTATAATATGAATTTACAGGCTGCTAACA
>CAJTIT010000175.1 GCA_910576345.1 Erysipelotrichales bacterium | reverse complement strand
GTTGCCGCATTCATTATTCTATTAGATCCATTGATGATTGGTATGCTTATCAATATCGCTACAAACGCTGAAATAACAAATACTATCTTTTTCATAACTATCCTTCCTTTCTATCTTTATCTACAAATGTAAACGTTTCTGAACAGGTGTTTTTGATATAAAAACACCTATTTTTTAATCAGAAACATATATTTCAATAACAATTACTCATTTCTATTTAGGTTTACTTTCATGGACTTCTATTTATTGAAATGTATCTTTCTGTCTTATTTTCTTATGAACTGCATAGATCATCGTTATTCCAGTTATCACCATGAGAATCCACCAGAGATTCCATTTGGATCCATCTCCTGTA
>CAJTIT010000174.1 GCA_910576345.1 Erysipelotrichales bacterium | reverse complement strand
TACAGGAGATGAAACGAATATAAATTTCTATTTGGGAATCAGTTTTATCACATTGGGAATGATTAGTTATTTATTATTTAAAAGAAGTAAACAGAAAGATACATTTCAATAATGGAAAGTCTTGAAAAGTAGACTATTCTAAACAGGTGTTTTTAAATCAAAATACCTGTTTTTTTATTCAGAAACATATATTTCAACAACATTTTCCCTTGTCTATCATTGTCTACATTTGTAGATGAAATAGAAAGGAAAGATGAATATGAGAAAGAAAATTGGTTATCTGTTTCTGTTTTTCATGTGTATTACAATCTCATATACCATAGTTGGATATAATACAGAAATGCAGGCAGCTGGA
>CAJTIT010000173.1 GCA_910576345.1 Erysipelotrichales bacterium | reverse complement strand
GCCTTCATAACTTGAAAATCTTTGCTCACATACATATATACAATTAGGAAACTACTAAATAAACATGTCAATATCATCAGTATTTTTTTTAGCATTGCACTCGTTCCTTTCTATTTCTGTCCACAAACGTAGACAAAAATAGATAAAGGAAAATGTTATTGAAATATATGTTTCTGAATAAAAAAACAGGTATTTTTGATTAAAAACACCTGTTCAGAAACGTCTACTTAGCTAGACATTTTTTTATTGAAACGTATCTTTCTGTTTGTTTCTTTTAAATCCTAAATAACTGATCAATCCTAATGCAATAAAGCCAATTCCGATATAGAAATGAATGTTTGTTTCATCTCCTGTA
>CAJTIT010000172.1 GCA_910576345.1 Erysipelotrichales bacterium | reverse complement strand
GTATTTTTTTTCCATTATTTTCATTTGCATAACTATATAGTATGGTTGTACAAATAATGCCAATGATTATCAAAGCAAAAGTTTTAATCTTTTTCCTCATTTCAAACCATCCCTTTCTATCTATAAATGTAGACTTAAATAGAAATTGGTAAATCTTATTGAAATATATGTTTCTGAACAAAAAAACAGGCGTTTTTCACTTAAAAACACCTGTTCAGAAATGTCTACTTATACAGACTTTATTTATTGAAATGTATCTTTCTGTTTACTCCTTTTAAATAATAAATAGCTTAGAATTCCTAATGTGATAAAGCTGATTCCTATATAGAGATTGGTATTTGTTTCATCTCCTGTGA
>CAJTIT010000171.1 GCA_910576345.1 Erysipelotrichales bacterium | reverse complement strand
CCGCTTGTTGCATCCATGCTCAAATTATAATAAGCATATCCAACTGAAAATGTACCAATCAATGTTAAGCATATAATTATAAACTTCTTCCACATACCATTCTCTCCTTCCTTTTTATGTCTATTATCGTAGACATAAATAGATAAAAGGAATTGTTATTGAAATATATGTTTCTGAATAAAAAAACAGATGTTTTTACGATAAAAACACCTGTTCAGAAACGTCTACTTAGCTAGACATTTCTTTATTGAAATGTATCTTTCTGTTTACTTCTTTTAAATCCTAAATAACTGATCAATCCTAATGCAATAAAGCCAATTCCGATATAGAAATGAATGTTTGTTTCATCCCCGGTA
>CAJTIT010000170.1 GCA_910576345.1 Erysipelotrichales bacterium | reverse complement strand
CAGGAGAATTGAGAGCATTAAAAGCGAGCATTAAAATTACAACGTAAGTCTATAATGTAGGTATATAAATTTTCAATAGGAAAAGCTAGTATTTATGCTTGTTTATCGTATAAATAGTAGCTTTTTTATGTCTTCTCTCTTTTTTTAAGTGGCAAACTTGGGTTTTATCATAAACAGAGATTGAAACAAAGTAATTCATCAAATAAACTGTGCATTTTACGTTTGTTTTTGACATTTTTTCATTACATCTTTCTAAAAAAACTCTTTCGCTTAAAAGAGTTTGTTGGTTTCTGATCGTATGATAGAAATCGTATGATCACTTTCTAATTGAAAATGGGTATGATAGAAGACTTGCACTG
>CAJTIT010000169.1 GCA_910576345.1 Erysipelotrichales bacterium | reverse complement strand
TCATCCATGGAAACCAGATAAAGATTATACACATCAGAAATTCTTATACGATACCATTGGAAAAGCAGAACCATATTTGAATATTGATACAAATGGTGATGGTTGTCCGGATATCAATATTGATACCGATGGAGATGATATCGCTGATTTAAACATTGACACTGATGATGATCAAATTCCAAATGTAGAAATTGATACAACAGGAGATGGACAAGCAAATGCGAATATAGATACCAATGGTGATGGAGAACCAGATGAAAATATCATCGAAATCACAGAATGGAAGCCAGATAAAAAAGTGGGCAATATCTGTACAATGATCATCAAACAAAAAACAGAATTGGAAGACAATGGCATTAAGG
>CAJTIT010000168.1 GCA_910576345.1 Erysipelotrichales bacterium | reverse complement strand
AGATTTTTAAAATAATGGCTTTCATCAACAAATAAACGATCTATCCCAAGTTCTTCGAACGTTATCACACTGTCTTTTCGTTCTCTCTTGTTCAACTTTACTATTTGGTTTTTTAATTGGTGCGCAACTCTTTCCATTTGCTTAATCGTGAAACGTTCAAAATTTTTGTTTTTCGCCTCCTTGATACTCTCCGTTATGTTATCTATCTGTTTTTCAATCATCTCAACTTGATATTCATAAGATATAGGTATTTTCTCAAACATACTATGTCCTAGTATAATTGCATCATAATCTCCTGTCGCAATACGACTGCAAAATCGTTTTCGATTTTCTCTTTGAAAATCCTGCTTTCTTGCGACTAATATATT
>CAJTIT010000167.1 GCA_910576345.1 Erysipelotrichales bacterium | reverse complement strand
ATCAGCCCATTGAAAAGTTACAACAGATTGCTGAGATTTTAAATGTTAAGGTGCATTTTTATAGCAAAGAGGATATGAGTAAGGTAGGTGATGAATGATGAAAGAAAAGGTAGTACCACTTTGGAAAAAAACTACTCTAACAATTCCCGAAGCGGCGGAGTTGACTGGAATCGGAGAATGTAAGTTAAGAGAAGTTTCTGATGATCCGAATTGTAAATTCGTGCTATTCATCGGTAGAAAAAGATTGCTTAAGCGTAAGGAATTAGAGGAATACATAGAAAGACAATACTCAATCTAACTAGATAAGGAGAATAAAATGGTAAGAAGAAAAGACAAAAAGGGGAGGGTGTTAAAAGATGGAGAAAGTCA
>CAJTIT010000166.1 GCA_910576345.1 Erysipelotrichales bacterium | reverse complement strand
CGAAACTTGCTAAAACGGTAAAAATGGTTCATAATGATAGTACAGAGAGGAGTAATTCAAATGAAAATCAATTACAAGCAGGTAGGGGACGTACAACTTCCGGACTTACAAATGGAGAAGATTACACTTACAGAAATGTACATGAAAGCGAGAATGAAATACCTAGAGGAGGACAAACCGGACTTATATTTCAAACTACTGACTCAAAATCAAATGAACAATCATCTCAAAGAGATTCAGCAAGAGGCGGAAGAATTGGAAGAACTGTTGATGAATCAAATGTTGGAGAGCGAGAAGAACCTGATACCGGACAAAGCAACAGCGCAAATGGAATGGGTCGGCTACATGAACAATTTGAAGAATCGAGTGCA
>CAJTIT010000165.1 GCA_910576345.1 Erysipelotrichales bacterium | reverse complement strand
CCTTCTTTTTCTACATGGAGAGGTATAATGATTCCTTCTTCTTCGTCATAATTGTACTCTATATCGACTCCATTGTTTGTCCATGCGATGCCATTTCCTGCTTGTCCTACGGATATATAGTAATCCGGATCTTCTACATTGGCTCCTCCTGCATTACCGGATAGATCTTGTTCTGTAATCAGAGGAGTTACACGACCACTTCCGTTTGGCGCATGTGTCACATCTGCGAAGGATATCTTTTGATCTGCTTTGGTAATATCGATTGGTAATTCAATCGTCTTATCTTCATAGTTTCCATTCGGATCATGACTTGTCGCTAATACAATCACTTGTCCTTTTTGCTTGTTCAGACTTGCATTCAATATATGAATCG
>CAJTIT010000164.1 GCA_910576345.1 Erysipelotrichales bacterium | reverse complement strand
AAGAAAAGAACACCGCCAAACAATCCACCGGTCAAAATGCAATAAATCAACCACATCAGCATTTCGCCAGTCACAATGAAAGCTGCTATTTCCATCCAAATCCCTTTTACTTCTACGTCGTAACCAAACTTGTATTTGAATATCCAGCCACAAACAAAAAATCCAATCAAAAGCAAAGAATGAACAAACGCTTTCCAAATATGATGAGAAATTTTTTCATCCAACTTTTCTTCTTGCTCATCACACCAATAGTTCGTTTGCTCTTTTCGAGTCAACTCCTTTTTTCTTTCAATGAGCGCATAGTTTGGACAACCACATTTTGGACATTGTGCGGAATGTTGGCTTATCGCATTTCCGCATTCGGGACATTGCAACAACATGA
>CAJTIT010000163.1 GCA_910576345.1 Erysipelotrichales bacterium | reverse complement strand
CCGTCTACAATTTCAACCTTATTGAACATTTCACCTATTTTAGTAAATTGCACCTGTCCTTTTACTTGTTTATTAGTAACATTTAAAACTTGTACTTCCTCATGTTCATTTAGACGTACTTCATGGATTGTCGGGTCATAGACATAGCCTTTTGAAACCATATCATGATTACCGTCATAATGTTCTTGGATGTAGTATGTATATCCTACTTCCAATTCTTGAAACAACGCTCTGCCGTTTTCATCTGTCCATGTCGTTTTAATAATGTTTTCCATGTCAGGATCGGTGGCTAAGTCAAACTGTACGTTGATGAGTGCATTTGCGCTTTCTTCGTCAGTCTTGAACAGTTCAATACTTCCACGTTTCAGATAGTTATAAATCGG
>CAJTIT010000162.1 GCA_910576345.1 Erysipelotrichales bacterium | reverse complement strand
ATCCGTCGTCACTTCCAGTGTATTATCTTCCATATCGTTCCAGTTCTCATCACTTGTCTTTCGGTATTGATAAGTGATTGGTTCTTGGAAGTTTACGTTTTGATTGTTCAACGTGATCTTCACGTCTTGATTGATCCACGTACTGTCGATATAAGCAGTATTATCTCCCATATTGATCGCATTCATTCCTACCACCGGTCTTATCTGTGTGATGTCTGCGATGATCACGTCCGCTGTTAAGATCTCTCCTGTGCCGATCTTCATTTTGAATGTGTATCTTCCATTCATTTGTGCTTGATAGCTTTGCGTTGGCTGGCTTCGATTCAGATAACCCAACATCGTTTCTGTTTCATCACCGTCTCCTTGAAACCATACTTGGATATAA
>CAJTIT010000161.1 GCA_910576345.1 Erysipelotrichales bacterium | reverse complement strand
AAAGAAGAAAAGAACACCGCCAAACAATCCACCGGTCAAAATGCAATAAATCAACCACATCAGCATTTCGCCAGTCACAATGAAAGCTGCTATTTCCATCCAAATCCCTTTTACTTCTACGTCGTAACCAAACTTGTATTTGAAAATCCAGCCACAAACAAAAAATCCAATCAAAAGTAACGAATGAACAAATGCTTTCCAAATATGATGTGAAATCTTATCATCCAACTTCTCTTCTTGTTCATCACACCAATAGTTCGTTTGCTCTTTTCGAGTCAACTCCTTTTTTCTTTCAATGAGCGCATAGTTTGGACAACCACATTTTGGACATTGTGCGGAATGTTGGCTTATCGCATTTCCGCATTCGGGACATTGCAACAACATGATT
>CAJTIT010000160.1 GCA_910576345.1 Erysipelotrichales bacterium | reverse complement strand
ATTGATGTCGGTAAATTCAATCATTGCTGCTCTGTGATTAACTCCGATGGTGAGTGCCTTTTGGATCCCTTCTTCTTTGATAATAATCATGATGGCTTTGATCTTCTTTTACATAACATCAAACAGTTTCGCTCCTCTCGTCATATCTCCGGCTTGGAATCCACCGGTCATTATGGCGATAATCTTCTTCGTTTCCTTTTGGATCACGGCTTTGAAGTAGGTCTCATTAATCCTATTTCTACCGATGCCAAGCGGAAAGAGAAAATCCGTAAAACCAAAAATGATAAAAAGGATACCTTGACCATCTGTGCTGTTCTCCAGTCAAGAGAATTTACGCATATGACCAGAAACAAGCTGTCCTTGCGTGAAGGCAAGTTGTTGACTCGTTATCA
>CAJTIT010000159.1 GCA_910576345.1 Erysipelotrichales bacterium | reverse complement strand
TTCATCCGTCGTCACTTCCAGTGTATTATCTTCCATATCGTTCCAGTTCTCATCACTTGTCTTTCGGTATTGATAAGTGATTGGTTCTTGGAAGTTTACGTTTTGATTGTTCAACGTGATCTTCACGTCTTGATTGATCCACGTACTTTCGATATAAGCAGTATTATCTCCCATATTGATCGCATTCATTCCTACCACCGGTCTTATCTGTGTGATGTCTGCGATGATCACGTCCGCTGTTAAGATCCCTCCTGTGCCGATCTTCATTTTGAATGTGTATCTTCCATTCATTTGTGCTTGATAGCTTTGCGTTGGCTGGCTTCGATTCAGATAACCCAACATCGTTTCTGTTTCATCACCGTCTCCTTGAAACCATACTTGGATATAATTGAT
>CAJTIT010000158.1 GCA_910576345.1 Erysipelotrichales bacterium | reverse complement strand
CAAGGTAAAAATACTATGTATTTAGAGCATGTGTTTGATGTGTCGGATACGGTTAGTAGAGAAAAAAAACCATTTAATTTATGGGAGATAAGAAGTGATGTACATGAAGAACTGCGAAACTATTTAATTGATAAATATGCACCTGAATTAGAACATGCTAGTCTTTATGAAGCATTAAAAGAGATGATTGCTACTTTTTCAGATGAGATTGTTATTTCTGAACGCCTTATAAAAAAAATATCAGATAAAAATACTGAATACAAGTATCAAACAAAAGTAATTGCGGATATCAATCAGTTAATCGTCAACAGTATTGCTTATGCTGCGATGATACGGTGTGATATTAAAGATGTAGAAAATTATTTCAATAAGGATGATTTTTCGGCTATCAAAATG
>CAJTIT010000157.1 GCA_910576345.1 Erysipelotrichales bacterium | reverse complement strand
TATAAGGACCTCTTTTATGACCTTTCATCTTAATGGGAATCGCATTACCGGAAAGATCGGGATTAGAATCCTTATTCATACAATACATACAACGGTTACGGAAACGGGCGAAATTGACATAGCCATTACCTGTTTTCTTAATTAATTTCACAATGGAATTACGAGATTCCATGATGCCGTTAGATAATCTTCTACCATTTATAACAATAAAAGAGTTAAGAATTTCTTCCGTCCAATTGTTAAGCATTTTATAAATAGCGATCATTTCCGGAATCTTAGATTTACTAATAAAATAGAGGATATCATTAAAATCCTTTTCAGCGTTATGAAAATCACAGCAGGAGTTGAAAAGAAGATAACGGTCTTTAATGAGATAGGCTTCATTCAGTTCCGGAGAAATCTT
>CAJTIT010000156.1 GCA_910576345.1 Erysipelotrichales bacterium | reverse complement strand
CATAGACGGAACCTCAATACCATTATAGTCGGTGGATCGGGTTCAGGAAAGACAAGGTTCTATGCGAAGCCTAATCTTATGCAATGCAATACAAGTTTTGTTGTGCTAGACCCTAAAGGTGAACTTTTGAAAAGTACAGGAAAACTATTAGAGAAACAAGGATATGGAATTAAGGTTATCAATTTAATTGATTTTGATAAATCCGACCAGTACAATCCTTTTTGCTACATTCAAAATGATAATGATATTTTGAAAATGATAAATGGTTTAATCCGCTGTACAACTCCAAAAAACTCGCAAACAACTGATCCTTTTTGGGAAAAAAGTGAGATTGCATTATTAGAGGCATTGTGCCTTTACTTATATCATGAAGCACCGCCAGACGAACAGAATTTCAGTATGGTAATGGAAATGCT
>CAJTIT010000155.1 GCA_910576345.1 Erysipelotrichales bacterium | reverse complement strand
GGAGCCAAGAATACCGCATATCGCAGTACCGGTACAGAAATCACAGTGAAACTGAAAGAGCCTCAATCGATAAGATTTGAAGCGAACTCGACAGGAACCCTTACTTACGGTAAGAAGATCACGGTGAATGCGGAACTCTATGATTTTGAAAGAGACAGTGAAGGCAATATCAAACAATCCGAAAGCGATCTTACATTCTCCGTTAGCGCAAGCGATCATACCAAAGCCTATATCGAAAATCAAACCTATGACAAAACACAAGGAAAAGCACAAGCGACGATTGTGCCGCTTACGGGTACGGGAACATTCACATTGGAAATCACAAAGAACGGTGACGACATCTATTTCAATGCACAAAAACAAACGATCACGATACAACTGGAAAAGAAACCGTTGATCTTGGTACCGTCCGATCCT
>CAJTIT010000154.1 GCA_910576345.1 Erysipelotrichales bacterium | reverse complement strand
CCAATATCCATCTATCTTTTTCATTTCCTTGGTTCTCCTCCTTCTGTCGTTGGTCATCACCATTCACTCCAATCTAATCGTTGATCACATCCATCACAATGTTCCTCTGTGCCATCAAGCACATCACCACAATTCGGACACAAAGGCTCATCGTCATATATCCAATTAGGCTTCTTTGGTGTTGCCTTTTCCATAATGCCCTTGATCTCATCCACTGCTTCCTGATCAATTTCAACATCAATCATATTCCGATTGATGCGATCTTGTATTTTATCAATCCATTCTTTGGCTTTCATCTGTTTCCCTCCTATCAAAACGGCAGACTGCCACCATCTACATAATCATCGTATTCGTCGTTTTGCATGGCGGCTTCGCTCTGAGCGTCCTTTTTACTTTCCAAGAGTTGCACACTATTCGCCACG
>CAJTIT010000153.1 GCA_910576345.1 Erysipelotrichales bacterium | reverse complement strand
TCGTTATCGACTTAAGTGCAACGCTAAACATACTGAAACGTTCAACGTATGGTTACAATCTGTCGTGCAGAAAAGAATCGCTGAGCAGGCGAAAGAAAACGGTGGAAATGAAATCATCGACGAAAAAGCAAAAGATGATTTTACCGCACAACCCGACAAATTGGAAGTAACCGAATTGAAAGAAGGTCGTGAGTATGGAATCGACCGAGAGATAACGAAAGAGAATGTTTGCAAACAAATCGTTTCCAAAGAAACCTTTTGTGAAAAATACTCAGACATTACAGAAAGTCTTCCATGTAGTGCTAAGGTATATGATGATGGCAATATGATGCTTTGGTATCGTCAACGCTATCGGGAAGAGGCAAGAAAAATCTTTGGTGAGAAAGAGCAGCGAATCGTTGAATATGGTTCGAACGGCGGGGAA
>CAJTIT010000152.1 GCA_910576345.1 Erysipelotrichales bacterium | reverse complement strand
CATCGTATTGACACCAGATACAGGAACCACGGATCCATTACCAACCGATACTGGTAATCCGATCATCACACATGCAGGAACATGGAAGATGAACTATCCTGAGAATGTACTAACGAGCAGTGAGCCTGACATGGTCGAATTCATGAAGAAATATGATGTGACGTTAGAGGATCATGATACGGATACAAAATATGTATTCACGACCACATCCACAGGTATACCGGATGCATGGGTGGTCGTAAGTCCGGATCCAAACACAGAAGGATGGAACAACAGTGATGTGACACTATCCTTATCCGATGAAGCGATCGCTAATGGATATACATCCATGGCTTTGGTTGAACAAGGCACAGAAACGAAATATGGCGCAACGATACTATTGGATGAAGAAACGAGTGGTATGACACCAGTCGTAGTTTTAAAGAG
>CAJTIT010000151.1 GCA_910576345.1 Erysipelotrichales bacterium | reverse complement strand
ATGATGTTTGCATGTATCACTGTAACTCATTTAGCAGACAGTTTAGAGGAACTAGAGCGAGATAGTGAAACACTCATGAGTATCGCCCGAAAATTTATGTGTGAATTGACACCGCTTGCTTTTTCAAGCCGTCAACTTGACGGTTTGACCTCATGTTTACCTATCGGCAGAAACAAATTAAATATCATGCGGACTTTATTGACGGAAAGTGTTGCGGTTTTTATTCCGTTCAGAGCGCAAGAAATCATGGATAAAAAGGGAATATGGTTAGGACAAAATGCAATCACGAATAATCTGATTATGTGCAATAGAGAACTTCTACAAAATCCTAATACCTTTGTTTTCGGTGTCCCCGGTTCGGGAAAATCATTCTTAACAAAAGAATTGATTGAATTTATTGCATTGGCAACAAAGGATGACATTATCATATGCGA
>CAJTIT010000150.1 GCA_910576345.1 Erysipelotrichales bacterium | reverse complement strand
CACTGTCTAATACATTTTTTGCATCTTCGATTGCTTTTGCGAATTTTGCATAACTTTCTTCTGTATATTCTTCTTTGTTTACTTTTTCAGCCTTGGTAATTGCTTCCTGTAAAACTGCTTTGTTTAGTTCCGGTTTTGTTTCAACCGGATGTTTCTTCACTTCTTCGATTGCGTCTGTTAAGCTCGCTGTTGCTTGATTCACTGCCTCTTGACTGACATCTTCTTTTTTGGCAACTTCTTTTGCTTGTTTCAATACTTCTGTAAACGTATTCCAGTGTTCTTCAATATAATCTTCTTTCTTTAATGCTTCTGCATTACGAATCGCTTGTTCTAAAGCTGCTTTATCTACTTCCTCCGATGTTACCGGTTCCAAATTTTCGATTGCCGCAGTTAAATCGTTTAATGCTTGAACTACTTGGCTTTGAAGTGCATTTTCATTTGCA
>CAJTIT010000149.1 GCA_910576345.1 Erysipelotrichales bacterium | reverse complement strand
GAAACTTGGAATGAAAAGTTGGCGGAAATATGGGTGTTATTGACACAATCGCCATCGGAGTTTAAAGGTGGTCATATATGGAGTGTTATCGAAGATGTACATGGCGCTTTGACAGCGATAGGGTTAAGTTTATTAGTCCTATTTTTTGTTATAGGTATGGTGCAAACATGTTTGAGTTATCAAGAAGTAAAGCGACCGGAGCAGGCAGTTAAACTATTCTTACGTTTCGTTATTTCAAGAGCGATTGTTGTTTACGGTTTAGATATCATGTTAAAGATATATGAAATCGTACAAGGTATGTTATCTGCGGTTATTGCCAAAGTTGGATTGACTCCTGCGAATAATATCTTATTACCAGACGAAGTAATAACGGCAATAGAAGATTGCGGATTTTTTGAAAGCATAGCATTATACGCACTCTCTTTAATTGGCGGATTATTCAT
>CAJTIT010000148.1 GCA_910576345.1 Erysipelotrichales bacterium | reverse complement strand
ATTTCATTCTTTCAAGAACATACAGATAAAAAGGAACAAGCCACTTTCATTAAAGAATGTTTCCCGAAGCACACAGTAGAATGGAAAGTAGATGGTGTTCCTCTTGGTTTTATAAAAGAAGAAGATTCACTTCATCTTTATTTTGGAACATATGATAATCAAGAAACAAGCGTAAAGTATAATTGGAAATTAGTTGCAAACTTGGTTGACGGTTTCATTATATCACGGTACTATGATCCGACTGTCCAAATTCCCACTGCTGATGAACTAAGAAATGCAGTTTATGAAAACGAAAAGTCTTTCAAAAATGGTGTGTTTTTTTCTCAAGATGAAATTGATCGTATTCTCATTCGTGGCAGTGATGTGCAAGATGGTAAATATCGTATCTTTCAACATATGCAAAAGCATTTAACTAAAAAAGAGAATATTGATTTTCTTAAGCAGGAATATGGA
>CAJTIT010000147.1 GCA_910576345.1 Erysipelotrichales bacterium | reverse complement strand
AAAGATATTTCGGTAAAGGAAATCAAGGATTTGGACAGTAAGAAAATCGGAGATCAGAAAGTCACGGTTGTTTTTACGAACAAGGATGGCAAAGAAACCACAAAAGAAATCACGATTTCCGTAAAAGATACGCAATTTCCCGTTATCCAATTAAAGAAAGAAAAAGTTGAAATAACCACAGGAGATAAATTCGACGCAAAAACGAATGTGAAATCAATAAAAGATCCTGTGGATGGAGACATCAAATTCAGCGATCAAAAGGATCTGTCAAAAGACGGTTATTCAATCTCCGGCAAGGTTGATACCGGTAAAGCGGGAACATACAAATTAAAAGTAACCGCATTTGATAAGAACGGAAACAAAGCAGAAAAGGAGTATTCGGTAATCGTTAAAGAAAAACCAAAAGAAGAAACACAGGCAAGTAACCAAACACAAGGAAATAACTATAAAGCACCTGTCACAAA
>CAJTIT010000146.1 GCA_910576345.1 Erysipelotrichales bacterium | reverse complement strand
AAGCATGTTTGTATCATCTCCTGTATTCGGTGTTGTCGGAATTTTGTAATTCATAACTTCAATCACTCGATTTTGAATGTCTTTTTTCATCCATTCATCGTCGATAGTTACCTTGATGACCTCATTCGACAACTCATAGCCGCTAGGCGCTTTTGTTTCCTTGATGTAAACTGTTGTACCAAACTTAATATCCTTAAAAATAGCATTACCTAATTGATTAGTAATTGCTTCATCAAGTTTCTCGGTACACTCTTTGTCCGCATACATGGTAAATTCAGCACCCTGCAAGGCAATCGCATGGTTAGTTCCGTCTACCTTATGCAAGCCGATATCCGCTTTTACAAGGTTGTTTTCTAACTCAATCGTTTCGACCTGTCCATGTTCTGTCAATTCTACCTTGAACACTTCATCATTCAACACATAGTGCTGCAAGGTTGATTTTTCACGAACATAGTATGTTCCAAGTTCAAG
>CAJTIT010000145.1 GCA_910576345.1 Erysipelotrichales bacterium | reverse complement strand
ATGGGTCAAAAATCAATATCACAGTGACAAGAACGGCAGACAGTGAAGTGACATTAAGTAAGAAGATCACAATCGAAGTATTACCAAAAGACATCAATATCACAATCGATGATAAAACGAAACAAAAAGGGGAAGACAATCCGGAACTTACATTTCAAGATTTCACAAGTCAACTGGTTAGCTGGAATGGCGTACAAGATGTGGTAGACAGTGGTATTGTCAAACTAAGTACCACAGCGACAAAAGATAGTAAAGCAGGAAGCTATCCGATCACAGGCAATACAAAAGAAATGAACACAACGTATCCAAATTACAATTTCATCTTCAAAGAAGGCAAGTTGATGGTGGACAGTAACATTGATAAAGATGTGGATGGTGATGGGAAACCGGATTTCAATGATCCGGATGGCGATGGATGTCCGGACCTCAATATCAAATGGAAAGACGATAATGGAAATTGGATAATCATCAACGGT
>CAJTIT010000144.1 GCA_910576345.1 Erysipelotrichales bacterium | reverse complement strand
AGTTATGCAGAAGTTAATGAGGAAGACAGTGATTATCATTCTCCGCTTGATATATTGTTCGAGCGGTTGTCTATGCACAAGCCGAATAGTTTGGCAGTGAAACAATACAAAATCTTTAAACAGGCAACCGGGAAAACCGCAAAATCTATATTGGTTTCTGTCGGTGTCCGCCTTGCGACTTTTAACTTAGAAAGTATCGCAAAAATCACAAACTCAGATAATTTAGAACTTACTCAACTCGGAGAAAAAAAGATTGCCTTATTCGCAGTCATTCCTGATAATGACATGACGTTTAACTTTTTAATCAGTATGTTATACACTCAATTATTTCAAATGTTATATTATCAAGCCGATGTTGTCCACAACGGAGAATTGCCTGTACCTGTCCATTTCCTAATGGACGAATTTGCTAACGTAGCACTGCCCGATGATTTTGAAAAATTACTGGCTACGATGAGGTCAAGAGGTATATTTGTCAGTATTAT
>CAJTIT010000143.1 GCA_910576345.1 Erysipelotrichales bacterium | reverse complement strand
GCATACCATTGCATATTCTTATCGGCACTTGTATTTTTCAATGCTTCACTTGTTTCCTTTTCTGCGGAAACACTTTGGCTAGGTTTGTTTGGGTTTTGGTTACCATCATCAGGATTTTCAGGTGCAACCGGTTTTCCCGGTGTAGGGTCTTCTGGAGTTGTTGGGTTTGAAGGTTTATTTGTATCCGGATTTTCCGGTTGACCTGGTTGTTCTGGTTTTGAATCTGTTCCTGTTTTCACAAGTGCATCTTGTGCTTCTTTTAAATTATTTAAAGCTGTATTTACAGCATTTTGTGAAACGTTTTCATCATTGAATACTGTATTGGCTTCTACCAGTGCCAAGGTGAATACAGCCCAACTTTCCGATGTGTAATCATCCTTGTTCAAAGTAATTGCCAAATCAATCTGGTTTTTTAATGCGTCTTTGTTAACTTCAACAGGTGTTTCCGTATCTTTCTTAATAAGTACGTTATATGCATCAGTTAATTTTTGTAC
>CAJTIT010000142.1 GCA_910576345.1 Erysipelotrichales bacterium | reverse complement strand
AATGCGAGTGGAACTTATGAAAGAGTTGAATACAAAATAGAAGGTAACTATCTCACATATGAAACAGATGAATTAGGTATTGTATCAATTATTGGAGATAAAGAAATTGAAACAAGCGTACAAGGCACCTATACGCCAAACATAGGAGGAGCCATCACAGGAGATGAAACGAATATAAATTTCTATTTAGGAATCAGTTTCATCACATTGGGAATGATCAGTTATTTATTATTCAAAAGAAATAAGCAGAAAGATACATTTCAATAATGGAAAGTCTTATTAAGTAGACATTTCTGAACAGGTGTTTTTTAATCAAAAATACCTGTTTTTTTGTTCAGAAACATATATTTCAATAATAAATTCCTTTGTCTTGCTTTGTCTACATTTGTAGATGTAAATAGGAAGGAATGAACAAAATGACAAAGAGAGTACTGAAAGGATTCATGTTTATGTTGATAGGCTGTTTTGCTGTATATATGTATGTGAATAAAGAATTTCAAGTCATGAAGG
>CAJTIT010000141.1 GCA_910576345.1 Erysipelotrichales bacterium | reverse complement strand
AAATGTAAATCAGATAAAATCAATAGTTCCTTCGATTTTGAAACTTGATAATTTTCGTCTAACATTTTTTAAATCTCCTTTATGCAGACAAAGCATAGCATGATTTCTACATTGTTACAACTTATTTCTTTTTGGTAACATATAGGTGATTTTTTGGTAACATATAGGTGATTTTTTGGTAACATAAGGTGATTTTTTGGTAACATAAGGTGATTTTTTGGTAACATATAGGTGATTTTTTGGTAACATATAGGTGATTTTTTGGTAACATAAGGTGATTTTTTGGTAACATAAGGTGATTTTTTGGTAACATAAGGTGATTTTTTGGTAACATATAGGTGATTTTTTGGTAACATATAGGTGATTTTTTGGTAACATATGGATGCAAATTTCCCTTTATATAAAGCAGATTTCACACCTCCTAAACAAGATATATAAACAAGATATATAAACAAGTATATAAACAGTCCTTATATAGAGGACATAAAATGATTCCTCATCATTTTATTCTG
>CAJTIT010000140.1 GCA_910576345.1 Erysipelotrichales bacterium | reverse complement strand
GCAACGGAAACGAGTGGATACAAATCACTTCGATATGTGAAAATCGATAAGACGAAACCAAATGCCAATATAGAAATCGAACATGAAAATGACTGGATGAAAACAGATAAGAAAGTAACGATCCAAATTCAAGATGCAAGAAGTGGGATCAAGGAGCTACATGTAAAAGATGGCGATGGAAATGAAATCACATTGACACAAGAAAGTACGAATACGTATTCTTTCATATCCGATAATGGAACCTATCACTTAACTGTAAGCGATCAAGCAGACAATGAATTGGAAACAGATATCACAGTCGCAAAGATCGATAAGACAGCTCCGACCATAACGGCAGTACTCGGCGCATTAAGTACAGATGAAAGTACACAGACGATCGATGTGACAGCGACAGTAGGAGATTCTGGTGTAAAAAGCTATGTGGTATATTATAAAGAGAATGCGACTGATGCATATTCAAATACACCATTAGAAACATTAGATTCAACCCAATTGGTACAAACCTATCAAGC
>CAJTIT010000139.1 GCA_910576345.1 Erysipelotrichales bacterium | reverse complement strand
TATGACGTTTCTAAAACATTGAGGAAAAACGCATATAAGCGTACTGGTTGGAAATTTATGGGGTGGAACACGAAAGCAGACGGAAGCGGTACTGCATATACGGATGAAAAGTCAGTCAAAAACCTTACAGCGACACATGGTGGAGTCATCAACCTTTATGCACAATGGGATAAAGCACCGTCACTTACCACTATTGATAAAGAATATTATCAGAACGAGGTTTCCAAAGACCAATGGCTGTCCGAACTTCGTTTGCAGGGTATCACTGCCGATGACAACGAGGACGGCAATCTAACATCAGCAATCACGATTGTTTCAGATAATGTTATTCTTAATCGTGCCGGGACTTATACCGTCATGTATCAAGTAACAGACAGCGCCAGTCAAACAGTACGTGAAAGCGCAACGATAACAATTAAATATAACAATCCTCCGCAGATTCAAGCAGAAAATAAAATGTTTTATTTAGGCGAAATCAATGAGAGTGATTGGGAAACAGAGAAAATGCGAGAAGT
>CAJTIT010000138.1 GCA_910576345.1 Erysipelotrichales bacterium | reverse complement strand
TTACAAAAGCTTTTACAGAAGTTGCCGATGTGAAAAAAACAACCGTAACCAATGTAAAAGCAGTTTCCGTAGGAACTACATCCATTCGATTAACCTGGGATGGAACGGATGGAGTAGATGGCTATTTGATTTATCGCCAAGATAGTAAAGGGAAATATGGCTATCGGGGCATGGTAAGAGGAGCTACTACTTCTACTTATACGGATACAACTGCAGAAACAGGGGAATACAACTTCTATTGGATATTTCCATATAAAGAAATCAATGGAAAAATGGAAACTGGAATACCTGCACCATATGTGTATGCAAAAGCAGTACCGGCATCAGCCACGAATCTAAAAGCAGTTAGCGCAGGAACAAATTCTGTAAAACTGACATGGAAAGGTGTTTCAAACATAGATGGATACATCATTTATCGTCAAGTAGGAAATGGAAAATTTGAATATAGAACGATAACAACAAATACGACATTTACAGATACCACCGCAAAATGTGGAGAATTCAATTATTATCGAGTATATCCATATAAA
>CAJTIT010000137.1 GCA_910576345.1 Erysipelotrichales bacterium | reverse complement strand
TGGCTAAATGTAAATCAGATAAAATCAATAGTTCCTTCGATTTTGAAACTTGATAATTTTCGTCTAACATTTTTTAAATCTCCTTTATGCAGACAAAGCATAGCATGATTTCTACATTGTTACAACTTATTTCTTTTTGGTAACATAAGGTGATTTTTTGGCAACATAAGGTGATTTTTTGGCAACATAAGGTGATTTTTTGGCAACATAAGGTGATTTTTTGGTAACATATAGGTGATTTTTTGGTAACATATAGGTGATTTTTTGGTAACATAAGGTGATTTTTTGGTAACATAAGGTGATTTTTTGGTAACATATAGGTGATTTTTTGGTAACATATGGTGATTTTTTGGCAACATAAGGTGATTTTTTGGCAACATATAGGTGATTTTTTGGTAACATATGGATGCAAATTTCCCTTTATATAAAGCAGATTTCACACCTCCTAAACAAGATATATAAACAAGATATATAAACAAGTATATAAACAGTCCTTATATAGAGGACATAAAATGATTCCTCATCATTTTATTCTG
>CAJTIT010000136.1 GCA_910576345.1 Erysipelotrichales bacterium | reverse complement strand
AAAAAAGGCTGGGAAGTAAGTGTTGATGAACTTAGAAAAAAACTTGATTGTCAAAAAGATACTTATATGGATTTTCGCTATTTCAATAATAAGGTTTTAAAAAAAATCCAAACAGAAATCAATAAAAAAACAAATCTTTGTTTCCAATATACGGCTATAAAAAATCGCAAAAAAAAGGTAGAGAAAATTCATATTGATTGTCAATTTCAAGATACAGAAGGTGTAATAACAACCGAATATGAGGAAACCAAGATCTTGACAAAAGATGAGGCATTTCAATTATACAGTGGATGCCTTGGTTCATTTATGGCAGAATTAAATAGACCACTGAGCGATAAAGAAATCGAAAATATTGGTGTGTGGTGTCAGAAATATGATGAAAGGCGTGTCATATGTGCATTGAATGAAGCAGTCGTATATGGCAAAAAAGATTTTGATTATATTGGAGCAATCCTAAAATCGTGGAAAGAAAAAGGGTTGAGCGTGGAAGATATTGAAAAGGGTAAAAGATAATGGAGGAAATATGACTAAAACCGTTTTACATAA
>CAJTIT010000135.1 GCA_910576345.1 Erysipelotrichales bacterium | reverse complement strand
CTCTAAATTATTGTAGGGTGATCCTTTTTGTTCATTTTCATAAAAAATCCTTTCATAGTAGAATGTAATTGCCAAACAACATTTCTATGAAAGGAGTGGTTTTAACCATGTTTATTTTATCAGATATGCTGGGGATTCCTCAAGACATTGTTTCTGATATCTCTTCTTCTAACCAAAACGGTATTTTTATGATTCATCTTTCCTTAAAGGTGAAACCTCATGCTTGCCCTTCTTGTGGTCATTTTACTTCTCACATTAAAGAGTATAAAATCAAACACATTAAACATTCTTTACTTAATAGACAACAGTGTTTGATTCATTATAAGGCAAGAAGATTTGTTTGTGATTTTTGTGGCAGATCTTTTTTTGAAAACAATCCTTTTTCTTCAAGTGGTCGCTCTATTAGTAATCTCACTATTCTCAATGTCTTAAACGAATTGAAAGAATCTAACGCTACTTTCGCCAGTGTTGCCAGACATAACTTTATCTCTTCTACCAAAGTTCAAGAAATATTTGATCTCTATGTTCATATCCCCAGAAAATCTTTACCTGATGTC
>CAJTIT010000134.1 GCA_910576345.1 Erysipelotrichales bacterium | reverse complement strand
ATATCCTCATTATGTAAAACGGTTTTAGTCATATTTCCTCCATTATCTTTTACCCTTTTCAATATCTTCCACGCTCAACCCTTTTTCTTTCCACGATTTTAGGATTGCTCCAATATAATCAAAATCTTTTTTGCCATATACGATTGCTTCATTCAATGCACATATGACACGCCTTTCATCATATTTCTGACACCACACACCAATATTTTCGATTTCTTTATCGCTCAGTGGTCTATTTAATTCTGCCATAAATGAACCAAGGCATCCACTGTATAATTGAAATGCCTCATCTTTTGTCAAGATCTTGGTTTCCTCATATTCGGTTGTTATTACACCTTCTGTATCTTGAAATTGACAATCAATATGAATTTTCTCTACCTTTTTTTTGCTTTTGCAATTTTTTATAGCCGTATATTGGAAACAAAGATTTGTTTTTTTATTGATTTCTGTTTGGATTTTTTTTAAAACCTTATTATTGAAATAGCGAAAATCCATATAAGTATCTTTTTGACAATCAAGTTTTTTTCTAAGTTCATCAACACTTACTTCCCAGCCTTTTTT
>CAJTIT010000133.1 GCA_910576345.1 Erysipelotrichales bacterium | reverse complement strand
GAAACTTTTAAACAAATCTTTAATCTCCTGTGGCAGTTTGATTCAAGTCGGCAACGATTCCAAAAGCAGAAATGGTACTGAAATAGGATATTTAAATCGTTTGGCTTTGGAAGACGATCAGGTTGCCAGATTCATGAAGCTGGTTGATGATGTAATCAAGATTGATCTACATGCTGGTAAGTTTTTGAAATATAGATATCTTGACGAAAATTCTATACAAGAAATAGCAGAAAGATTAGGAATATCCAGAAGAACGGTATACAATATCATGCCTAGAGCTTATTACTATGTAGCTGAATGGTCGCATAATGTAGTGTTTATTGTTAAAAAAACCTATAGCTTCCATCTAAAAATAGAAAATCTTTATAATAAATTATCTTGATATTTTTCACCAGAGAGGAATGCCTCTCTTTTTTTCTTTTGTCTATAAAACAGCGTATCACGCACAGAAAGGGGGCAAATTTCAACGGAATTGATAAAGACGAATAAATATAATACCAGGATAAAGAATGCTTAAATTTCCTTTTAAACGTGCAAATGAAACAGTGATGAGTCAAAAGGATCTATTTGTGTTTT
>CAJTIT010000132.1 GCA_910576345.1 Erysipelotrichales bacterium | reverse complement strand
TTTATTGAAATGTATCTTTCTGCTTATTTCTTTTAAATAATAAATAGCTTAAAATTCCTAATGTGATGAGACTGATTCCCATATAAATATTGGTATTTGTTTCATCTCCTGTAATGGCACCACCTATGTTTGGTGTATAGGTTCCCATGACGCTTGTGTTACTTTCTTTATCACCTATGATGGATACAATGCCTAATTCATCCGTTTCATAAATTAGATAACCATCTTCTATTTTGTATTCTATCTTTTCATAAGTTCCATTTGTATTCTTTTTAATAAGAATAGGATTATTGATATTTTCATAAGGTATCTTTACTTTTAAAATACCATCTGGTTGTACTTCTACGCCATCTTTTAAAAGTTTTACATCATATACTTTCTTAACTTCCGCAGCTTCTTTTATAAATTCTTTTGCATTATCACTTGTTTCATCCATGTATTCTTCTGTCACATCTTCAACTTTTAATGTGAAGTTTGGTAAAAATGGTGTGCCATCTGGTTTTGTGACAATGATTCCGTTATCTTCCAATTCATTTTTTACAAGATTCATCGTATCAAATTCTGTTCCGTCTTTCTTTCCATTG
>CAJTIT010000131.1 GCA_910576345.1 Erysipelotrichales bacterium | reverse complement strand
GAAATCTTATCACGATAACTTAACACTTCCTGACTCAAAGGCTGCTTTGAGGTTTCAACAGGCGTATCATTAGAAAGTACACTAAGCAGCGATATAAAAAAGATAAGCACGATTAGCACCATCCCAAACATCCCGATACCGATGATACGTTGTATTTGAAAGGGAATTTTACTTAATTTCATTATACTTTTCCCAGTACCTTTTACGATGTTGGAAAAACGGAATTTGTGATAAGCACCAGTCTTAATTTTATCTTTCGCTTGTTTTATGTATGTTTTCTTTTTTATTGCTTGTTGAGCATGGTTCGCCAATTCTGCATTTTTAGCCTTAGCATAGCGCTGTCTTGTGGGATTAACCTTTTCTAATTTAGCGGATTTCTTAATATAAGCCTTTGTTTTCGCCTCGCTTTTATGTATGCTTTTTTGTTTGATTTCCGCATTATATTGCCTGTCTTTTGCTATCTCTGCCATTGCGTTATCTTGTGTGTTTTCATGATATTGCTCTTGCTGTATAGCAGATATCTTTTTATCCCTTTCATTCTCTGTTGCCCTCATGCTTTTCAGTTTTTGTTTGTGGTGGCGCAGCTGCGCTTGTTTCGCACGAA
>CAJTIT010000130.1 GCA_910576345.1 Erysipelotrichales bacterium | reverse complement strand
GAAATCTTATCACGATAACTTAACACTTCCTGACTCAAAGGCTGCTTTGAGGTTTCAACAGGCGTATCATTAGAAAGTACACTAAGCAGCGATATAAAAAAGATAAGCACGATTAGCACCATCCCAAACATCCCCATACCGATGATACGTTGTATTTGAAAGGGAATTTTACTTAATTTCATTATACTTTTCCCAGTACCTTTTACGATGTTGGAAAAACGGAATTTGTGATAAGCACCAGTCTTAATTTTATCTTTCGCTTGTTTTATGTATGTTTTCTTTTTTATTGCTTGTTGAGCATTGTGCGCCGATTCTGCATTTTTTGCCTTAGCGTAGCGCTGTCTTGTGGGATTAACCTTTTCTAATTTAGCGGATTTCTTAATATAAGCCTTTGTTTTCGCCTCGCTTTTATACATGCTTTTTTGTTTGATTTCCGCATTATATTGCCTGTCTTTTGCTATCTCTGTCAATGCGTTATCTTGTGTGTTTTCATGATATTGCTCTTGCTGTATAGCAGATATCTTTTTATCCCTTTCATTCTCTGTTGCCCTCATGCTTTTCAGTTTTTGTTTGTGGTGGCGCAGCTGCGCTTGTTTCGCACGAA
>CAJTIT010000129.1 GCA_910576345.1 Erysipelotrichales bacterium | reverse complement strand
CCTTTTTGAAAGATACCGTCCTTATATATCACATCAATATCAATTACATCTTGTGCTGAACGTGGGACTCTGAATTTTTCCTTATTTTGCTTTCTTAACTTTGATAGACTTTTTATCATGTTTCATATCCTCCTTTATGTTTTTTTCGATATAATCTTTTACTGACAGATAATAAACATTCGTAGGTCTGCTTATCAGTTTTCGTGATGACAGTAAAAGTGAGCGTATTGCTACACTCACTATTTTTTCGGCGGTCATTTCTTGGTAGGTTACAAAGCCAAGTGCTGCGAACGGAACAGCCCCAAGCATACATAACCAACTTGTTATTTCTGTGCCAAAACGATGAATACATGAGAAATACACAATCATCGCAACGATACAAGCAAGAATTGAATAGATACATTGCCGGAGCGATAATCCAAACATAATACTTTCAGTATAATTGCGGATTTCTTTATTTATTTTGACTTCCATTTTTTATCGACTCCGATCTTTTGTATCTAATTTTTTCTTTTGCGCCTTATCATATGATTCTATCTGCTTTGCCCATTCCAAATATCTTGAATGGACTCTTTTAAAAGAGAAATATTGAAAATCATCTTTCATTTCTTTGTCTATAAACGACATAAGTTCTCT
>CAJTIT010000128.1 GCA_910576345.1 Erysipelotrichales bacterium | reverse complement strand
TTGCCGTTATTTACAACGATTTCGTGAACCACATCTCCCGTATAGACGTAAGTGAATGGATATTTTTCATCAGATAAAACAAGATGATTTTCTGTATCCAACTCTGACAGATAGTATTCGCCGCTCTGTGATAAATTGAAGTCGATCGAAGAATCATCATTTACTTTTGAAATTCCGACCAATGCTCCTTGTTCCAATCCGTCCACGACCTCAGCGAAACAACCGAACACCACATCTTTATACGCATTTGTGTTATCGCTCATTTCGGAGTTTTCAATCTCTTTAGCGGTAAGTACAAGCGCTGATTGCTTTTCGTTTTCAATCGTGATAACTTCCTGCTTGTCAATCACATTTCCATTTTCATCAAGCCATGTCGGCGATAATACTTCGGTTTCATCGTCTACATAATCAAAACGGAAGTATCGTACTGTATCATCTAATACATAACCGTCCTCGGTTTTAACTTCACGAATCGAATATACATTGTATCCGTCAGTTCCGATAGGCAAAAGGGATGAAACAGTAATATTCGTTCCGTCCGTGGTTAAAGTTTCAATCGTTTTGCCCGCACGATAATAGGTAGTACCCTCTGCACCTTTAATCGCCGTATGCGCCTTGATTTCAAACTGCACATTTG
>CAJTIT010000127.1 GCA_910576345.1 Erysipelotrichales bacterium | reverse complement strand
GCTGGCATAGGTTGTTTTTCGTTCAATACAATGATACGGATATTGTCATTCCCAGCTAATTGAGAAAGCGCAAAATCTGTCAAAGATGTGTTTGTGTTGTGGAATCTTGTATCAACTTTGTATTCCATATTGTTGTGATACAAAGGCTTGTTTCTGTTATTTGATGCACTATTCCAAGCCGATTGCCAAGCAGATTCAATAGGCCACGATGCCGTCCCATTATAAAACCATCTTCCTGTTGTTGGACTTTTCGCATTTGCCACACCCACCGCAACGATACGTGGTGTAAATCCTTCGTCACTTCCGTACATATTTTTATAATTAGCTCTGCACTGAGCAATGGCATCAGAAAGAGCTTTTCGGATTTTGGCATCTGTTCCAAAATTCGTTCCTGGAGCTGTTTCTTCTGTGATCACGAGTCCCATTCCTCGGATAGCCGCTTTTACAGCTTCCATGTTTGGAGAACCTTCTGTTCCAGCCAACCCTAATCCATTATCGTTATGATCATGGATTACCCAGTTGACTTTAGCTGTTGTAATCTCGCCACCTTCACCAGAACCGCCTCCAGCACCACCAGAGTCATCCGCTGAAATTGAGTCGTCTTTTCCTGCATCCTCATCTACTTTATTGTCAGAATCGGTAACAGATTTTGG
>CAJTIT010000126.1 GCA_910576345.1 Erysipelotrichales bacterium | reverse complement strand
TAAGTTGAATGGCGCAAGACGAGCGGATGCGGTCATGATGATCGTGCTCATTGTCTTCGGAGTTTTAGCGGAAACCATGAAATGCTTCCATTGTTTGATTCCGATATTTTCAGGATCAACTTGTTCCCACTCGTTGAACTTGTCCCCAAGCAAAGAGTGTCCCTTTTGGTCGATTTCGCCTAAACGAATCAGCTCCAAAACCTTTTTCATATTTCGTTCCTCTTCGGGACAACGAAATATGACGTAATAAAAAAGTGCCTGTAGGAGTACCATTTCAGCTTTTTCCCAAAACGGATCCCCGGAGCTGGTTTCAATCGTTTCACTTTTAGTAGCGTTCATAATCGTGTTAATGAGTGACATTACGTCATCTTCTGCGATATTTCCACCTGTCGTTTCCAGCCGTTCTAAAACTTCTTTCCGATCTTCCTCGCTTTCACAATCAATCAAATAGGCTTCTGTTGGAAGTTTTCGAATGTATCGAAACGGGTTGTAGTGATCGCTTCGCCATTTTGATTTTACATTTAAAACTTTTATATCGTATCCGATTTTCTTCAAGGAATTTCCTGTTGCTCGAAGAAGTTCTTCTTTCGGATCCGTTACAATGATGGTTTCATCGTTCGCACTCAATATATTCGGGATCAGAAAATAACGACTTTTTCCGGTACCCGGACGTCCAATGATCGCAACGTTTCGGTTTCGTCC
>CAJTIT010000125.1 GCA_910576345.1 Erysipelotrichales bacterium | reverse complement strand
CATTTGATGACGCAAATCAAACAAAGAAATCCATGAATGATGCAAGTACGTCATGGAGTGAAACAGCGAATTCTAATCCATCCCATGGCACCAAAGTGACGTATACAAAAGTAGGCGGAGATATCAGTATGATTGATATTGATCAAGATTCCGGAGCGATTACTTACAAAGGAAACAATGCATTTGGAAAGGTAAAGATAAAGGCAACAGTTGATGATGATCCAAATACCGGCAATGATAATTACAATCCTGCATATGCAGAGAAAGAAATCATCATTTATCGAGAGGTTGACGGAGTACTTACTCCAGACTCCGCATCCAGTGATACAACCATACCAACATTCTCTATGGATAAACCAAATATCAAAACAGGCGGTACAATAGGAGTGATCAAAGGTACACTTGGTACACCGGATACGATTGGTGGTTCCACAACCACTTATTCTTATGCAATAAAACAAGACCCAAACAGTAATGGAAGTTTATTCCAAGTAAATGCAAGTACCGGAGTCATCAAGGCAAATGCCAATCTAGGTGTAGACACCTATAATTTCAATATCATTGTTTCAGATAAATGGAGTTCAAAAGAAATACCGGTCACAGTGAATGTAGGAATGGCACCAGCCGAAGTATTGAAATTCTATGAGAATGCAAGTTCAAATACAATCATCACAAAGAAAAGCGCAAAAGTGACAGATACAGGTATTA
>CAJTIT010000124.1 GCA_910576345.1 Erysipelotrichales bacterium | reverse complement strand
TCCACTGTGTTGGTCTTCGATTGCGATATATCTTGGCAAATAGTATTGATGATAGATGCTTTGATCCTTTACTCCTTTTATGTTCGGTGGGGTCGTATCGATTTTTAACGTGATCGTTTCTTCTGTTTCATTTCCACTGTTGTCGGATGCGCTCACTTGTAGCTTATAGCTTCCATCCGGTAACGATGTGAAATGTAGACTGCTTCCTCTTACTTCCACTTCTCCTTTTTCACTATGGTCGATCCTTGTCTCTATCGTCTCATTGTTTACTTTCGATAGTTCATCTTGTATGGTTGCGGTCAATGTATTGTCATTGATCCAGTTCTCATAGCTCTTGTCGAAGGTGATCGTTGGTGGTGTTTCATCCGCATATACATAGTAAGTTGAAGATGTCTTTGCGGTCTTTCCTTCACCGTTCACTGCTTTCGCATAGATCATCGTCTTTCGATCCGGATCGATATTGGTATGATCTCCTGTTATCCATCTTGGATCGTCATCGTCCGGTACTGTTGGCGTTTCACTGTCATCCAATATATAGTAGATGTCTCCTTCTGCCATGCCATACCATTCTACTTCGATATCCACTTCCACACTGTCTTTATAGAAGTATCCAAATGTGATCGTTCTTATAAAGCTTCTTAAAGGATCGTCATTCAATTTGATCGTGATCTTTGGTGTTCCATCATTCACGATGACTTCTTCTATCGTGATCTCTTCACTTTCATTTCCTGCTTCATCTATCGT
>CAJTIT010000123.1 GCA_910576345.1 Erysipelotrichales bacterium | reverse complement strand
TAGCTTTCCCGGCAAAACAAAAAGTGCCACAATAAACATTCCTATCAACGTTATTGTGGATGCCCATTTGAATGCGTTTCTAAGAATCAATAAGAATGGATCCCCTATCAAATAGCCACAAAAACTAAGACCATTAAACAAAAAGGAAAAATTGAAAAAAACAGCTAAAGCGAGTGGGTACCTATTTTTAAACATTATTGAGCCGTAATGGAAAGTCAGCATTAAAATGATTACCATAACCGGCGTTAATGCTTTACTATCTGCTCCCAGATGCTTTTGCGATGTATATACGATCAACGTGATACTCCATAGCACCATGAGCCACACAGAATATGCTTTAAAATGAAATGGAGCATTCCTGCTTACAAAAATATCTTTCATACGTTTTTACATCCCTCCCTTCATGTCAGTTATTTCTTGTTTGAAAGATAGCCGTAACTCTATCTCCCAAACAAGAAAGAGAGGATTACTCCTCTCGATCATACTAATCTTTTTTCGATTTTCTCATTTTACAAATGAGAATGATGCTCACACCTGCAACACAAGCAAGACCAACGTAAAGACCGAGGTTTGTATTCACACCGGTATGAACGTTGTTGAATGGCAACAACGAGTTTTGATAAACGATCGAATAAAGCAGTTCATCGTCTGATTCTGCTTTCTTATCATTCACAAAAATACCTTCGTCATTTACTTCGATTTTAACGACTTCCGGGCTAAGAATATAACCTTGTGGTGCTTTGGTTTCTTTGAT
>CAJTIT010000122.1 GCA_910576345.1 Erysipelotrichales bacterium | reverse complement strand
GATAAACCCAGTGTATCAAGAGTCTTTAAAAGGATCGCTGGATATAGAAAACATTTACAATGATTTTAATGAAAGAGGAGTTGAATACGCATGAGCGCAGATACAAAACACGATGTAGAAAATGTACAAAAATCAATTTGGTTGGGGCTACGCATCCTTCAATATATTAACCGGCATGTCGTAAAACCTACAAGAGATTGGATCAACAAAAAGATTAAAAACTATAAATACAGACACATGGATCCGATCAAAGCGATCAAGCAGGATGGAATCAATGATTCACTTGTAAAGTCGCCGGAACTAACAGAGCAAGAATTGAAAGAGGGTATTGCCTTCTGTATGGAAAACGATATTCTTGCGGTCGCCTATGAAGTGGATGAACACGGAGAGCCAATGAGTCGTGGAATGTCCATTAAAGAGCAGGAAGACCTTGCGAAAGATGAAATCCAGCTTAGAAAATGGGAAAATCGTGCGGAACGATTTAAAAAAGTCGGAATCGTGAATCAAATGTGCAATAGCAAAGTCGAAGAACTCAAAAATAAGATTGCACAGAAAGAAGAACAAAGAAAATCTGATGGAAATGTAAATCATCGTTATCGACTTAAGTGCAACGCTAAACATACTGAAACGTTCAACGTATGGTTACAATCTGTCGTGCAGAAAAGAATCGCTGAGCAGGCGAAAGAAAACGGTGGAAATGAAATCATCGACGAAAAAGCAAAAGATGATTTTACCGCACAACCCGACAAATTGGAAGTAACCGAATTGAAAGAAG
>CAJTIT010000121.1 GCA_910576345.1 Erysipelotrichales bacterium | reverse complement strand
CTTCTTTCAATTCGGTTACTTCCAATTTGTCGGGTTGTGCGGTAAAATCATCTTTTGCTTTTTCGTCGATGATTTCATTTCCACCGTTTTCTTTCGCCTGCTCAGCGATTCTTTTCTGCACGACAGATTGTAACCATACGTTGAACGTTTCAGTATGTTTAGCGTTGCACTTAAGTCGATAACGACGATTTACATTTCCATCAGATTTTCTTTGTTCTTCTTTCTGTGCAATCTTATTTTTGAGTTCTTCGACTTTGCGATTGCACATTTGATTCACAATTCCAACTTTTTTAAATCGTTCCGCACGATTTTCCCATTTTCTAAGCTGGATTTCATCTTTCGCAAGGTCTTCCTGCTCTTTAATGGACATTCCACGACTCATTGGCTCTCCATGTTCATCCACTTCATAGGCGACCGCAAGAATATCGTTTTCCATACAGAAGGCAATACCCTCTTTCAATTCTTGCTCTGTTAGTTCCGGCGACTTTACAAGTGAATCATTGATTCCATCCTGCTTGATCGCTTTGATCGGATCCATGTGTCTGTATTTATAGTTTTTAATCTTTTTATTGATCCAATCTCTTGTAGGTTTTACGACATGCCGGTTAATATATTGAAGGATGCGTAGCCCCCACCAAATTGATTTTTGTACATTTTCTACATCGTGTTTTGTATCTGCGCTCATGCGTATTCAACTCCTCTTTCATTAAAATCATTGTAAATGTTTTCTATATCCAGCGATCCTTTTAAAGACTCTTGATACACTGGGTTTATCTCGTTT
>CAJTIT010000120.1 GCA_910576345.1 Erysipelotrichales bacterium | reverse complement strand
GGGATGTTTGGGATGGTGCTAATCGTGCTTATCTTTTTTATATCGCTGCTTAGTGTACTTTCTAATGATACGCCTGTTGAAACCTCAAAGCAGCCTTTGAGTCAGGAAGTGTTAAGTTATCGTGATAAGATTTCTCATTATGCAGGCGAATATGAAGTTGAGCAGTACATACCTTTGATACAGGCGGTCATGATGCAAGAAAGTGGTGGGATAGGTAACGATCCTATGCAAGCGAGCGAATGCTCTTACAACGTAAAATTTCCTAATGGCATTACCGATCCTGATTATTCTCTTGAAATAGGAATCAAATATTTTGCGGAGTGCTTGAAAAAAGCAGACGTAAAAAACAATAGCGATATAAAGCAAATATCACTGGCACTTCAAGGATATAATTATGGAATTGCTTATATTGACTGGGCAGTGAAGAATTTCGGAGGATATACGAAAGCAAATGCGACCGTATATTCTGATGAAATGAAAGCGAAACTTAAGATAAATACCTATGGCGATATTGACTATGTACCTCATGTACTGCAATATTACCATATCGGCGAGATAGTGCCTATCGCATTATCACAGGTAGGCAATGTAGGGGGCAAACCATACTGGTCGTGGTATGGCTATCCTCACAGAGTAGAATGGTGTGCCTGTTTTGTATCTTGGGTATTTAATGAGGCGGGATTACTGGATCAAGGCGTTGTGCCAAAGTTTTCTAATTGTGAAACAGGCATTAAGTGGTTTAAAGAGCATAAGCAATGGAAAGGTCGTTCCACTATACCCGAATCGGA
>CAJTIT010000119.1 GCA_910576345.1 Erysipelotrichales bacterium | reverse complement strand
CAATTGTTAAGCATTTTATAAATAGCGATCATTTCCGGAATCTTAGATTTACTAATAAAATAGAGGATATCATTAAAATCCTTTTCAGCGTTATGAAAATCACAGCAGGAGTTGAAAAGAAGATAACGGTCTTTAATGAGATAGGCTTCATTCAGTTCCGGAGAAATCTTTAAAATAAGATCTAGCAATTGAGGATAGTTTACATAACGATTTAAACGCCTGTTAAACTTCCGCTCATTTTCTCTTACCTCTTTTTCCAGTAACAACCATTTAAAGTTTTTAAGTAGGTAATATTCAACACTATCTTTTTTAAAGCCCTTCATAATGTGTATTCTCACGTTATCTAAAGCTTTATTAATGTTCATGACAACATGAAAAGAATCCACAGCAATACGAGCATTAGAAAAGCGAGAAAGAATAACATCACGATAAACGTAATACATATCCATGACAAAGAAGCGAACATGAGAGCGTTCTTCAATACTGATCTTATCGAAATATTTAAAAAGAGAAAATTTTTTTCTTTCCGGTAGCATATCAATAAGTTCATGAGAATTAAAATCAAGGAGTAAACAAACATATTTACTATGATTATCTTTCAAAGCATATACTTCATCAATACAAATGACATCAGGTAAAGATTTTCTGGGGATATGAACATAGAGATCAAATATTTCTTGAACTTTGGTAGAAGAGATAAAGTTATGTCTGGCAACACTGGCGAAAGTAGCGTTAGATTCTTTCAATTCGTTTAAGACATTGAGAATAGTGAGATTACTAATAGAGCGACC
>CAJTIT010000118.1 GCA_910576345.1 Erysipelotrichales bacterium | reverse complement strand
TTCCGGATGAAAATATCATCGAAGTCACAGAATGGAAACCGGATAAAAAAGTAGGCGATATCTGTACGATGGTAATCAAGCAGAATACAGAATTAGAGGATAATGGAGTCAAAGTAGAGAAACCGGATGGAACATCGTTCTTACCAAACTTCGCATTGAAAGTAGAAGATGTCACAAATACAAAACAATCTGAAATCACAACAGATGCGAAAGAATATATAGAAGAAACACAAGAAGTAAAGAAAGTATATGATGTAAAACTGTTGAAAGATGGAGTGGAAGTACAACCGGATGGAATGATAAAAGTAAAGATACCGTATGAAGGAATCAATAATCCAATCTTAATCAGAAAGAATAATCATGGAAGCTATGAAAAGATCCATTATACGATTGAACAAGGATATTTGGTATATGAAACAGAAGAACTAGGGATTGTATCGATCATAGGTGATAAAGAAACCAATACAAGTGTTATGGGAACATACACGCCCAATATAGGTGGAGCACTAACAGGAGATGAAACCTGTATCCATCTCAATCTATTACTCATGTTTATAAGTTTCTTAGTTCTAATGATTTTAAAAAGCAATAAACAGAAAGATACATTTCAATAATGAGAAGTCTTGTTAAGTAGACATTTCTGAACAGGTGTTTTTTAGTTAAAAATGCCTGTTTTTTTGTTCAGAAACATATATTTCAATAAGTTTTTTCTATTTCTATTTAAGTCTACATTTATAAATAGAAACAGAAAGGAAAGATGGCTTATGTGGAAAAGAATTATGATCGCATTGTTTATGTT
>CAJTIT010000117.1 GCA_910576345.1 Erysipelotrichales bacterium | reverse complement strand
ACCGCACACATGAAAGAATTTTTGAATGGAGCATTCAACGAAGGCACGTCCAACTTGAAAACAGATGTTGAAACTGGAACAGTCAACATTACAGTGGTAAACCAAGTTGGAACGAAACTTCCAGTTACCGGATCTTCCGCAACTGTGATTATGCTCGGTGCAGGTGTTGTATTAGCCAGCATTGCAATTGCAAAAAACAAAAGAAAGGATTCTGCTGAATAATAAAACGGCAGATTCCAAATGAAGAATAAAACAAGAAAAATATTTCTGCGAATATTGTTTGTTGTAGGGATCTTCTGTTGTGCCTATCCATTAGGTGCAAGTATCTATGAAGGGTACATTCAGAGAAACGTCATTTCTACATATTCATCGGAAGTCGATCATTCAGATGAAACCAAACGACAAGAAATCCTCAAGGATGCCAGAGCATATAACGATAAGCTCTGGCAATCCCAAGGGGGATTGGTCGGGGATGTCGATATAGAATTTTATAGCGATGCAAACTATAAAAAACAATTGAAATTCGGCAATTCTGATGTGATGGCACAAATTGAAATACCAAAAATCAATGTGGATCTTCCTATCTATCATGGGACGGATGAAGAAACACTGAAAATTGGTGTAGGTCATTTGCAAAATTCCAGTTTGCCGGTTGGTGGAGAAAACACAAGGTCGATTTTAACCGGGCATAGAGGTTTGCCGAACAGCAAACTCTTCACAAGGTTAGATGAACTGAACAAAGGAGATTTGTTCTACATAACAACCGCAGGAGAAAAACTAGCATACAAAATCAATGATATAACTGTGATCGA
>CAJTIT010000116.1 GCA_910576345.1 Erysipelotrichales bacterium | reverse complement strand
AAGCCACAAGGATGAAGTATACAAATCCACATTCACATATTCAATATTTTACTAGCAAACTTAACCGTTATCAATCTCGGTTAATAGATTGATGGAAAGGAAAAGGTATACTATGATGACTGTTAAATGAGTCATCTATAATATACCAGGGATGACAGCCATGGTGATTGAAGCCTTTGATGGAGGCTTATATGTGAATATTTTGGATCATATTTTTGCCTTGGAGGAAATTCCCCTTCGTGAAGCTAAGTCTAAAACATTTGATCCTATCACCAAAGATGATAAGCCTAATAAGGTCTATATCCCTCCAATGTCTCATCCTTGGAAACACGCTTCTTTTCAAGCTTATATTGCGAAACAAAAGCACCGTAATCTTGGTGCTAATGTTTAACTTTTTTTGGGACATTTTCATTTTCGCTTGACACGCAAACCACTCACCATAGAATCAGCGCTCTTGGTTGTGTGATAAACAGCCACCATGATGCCAAAAGAGACAAACATGAAAGTTTGAATGAATGGACCATTGGAAACGTCGTTATAAACGGTATCCATTTCCACAACGGAAGAAGAAGGATGTTCCCTAATAAACTTTTCAAAACAATCATAAGTTCTGCCTTTTAGATAGACCTTTTCCTCGCGTTTCTTATATTTGATTTGATCTTTCTTCTTCATCTTTCTGATGTTAGAATAAAAAGTGTACAAAACTAATAGAGAACATTAATAACATCTGGTACAATGTTAAATGAGAGGATTTGAAGGAGGAATAAGCGTGACCAAAAAAACAAGAAAATCATTTGACAATGAATTCAGAAATAATGCAGT
>CAJTIT010000115.1 GCA_910576345.1 Erysipelotrichales bacterium | reverse complement strand
ATACATGCTTAATGAGTTATCTATCAAAACATATAAATCTGTTGTATGTTGTTCTAACAATAAAGATATAATCATCTTGATATCAACCGATACATGACATAAAAGAAACATAAATCTTTTATCCTTATTTGGAATATTGTGATTGATAACCAATGTTTCCAGTTCCCACTGTTTGATTAAATCTGAAAGTTCCTGAATGACTTCATCAGACAGGTAGGAACCATTCAGCAGGACTGTATGTGTACCATATTTTTTAAAAAGTCTTAGCATAGAATGTATTTCTTTTATAGAAAAATTGTGATGTAAATGCCATACTCCGTATAATGGATATCCGATTGCCTCAATTTCTTGAATTTGCTGTTTTTCTTCTTCTTCATTTTTCGCCATGATAATTGCTACTATGTTTTTTTTCACGTTTCCTCCGATAAAATTTAAAAAGGAATGAGCGCTTATAAATCGTTCATTCCTTATTCGTATTTTTATGTTCTGATTTCAATGCCGATTCTTGTAATTTACCTTAGTTCAAAATCAAAATAGTATTTTGTATTGTCCAAAATATAGTTATCAGCAGTTTCAAGTTCTTTGGCATAATATCTGCCTTGATGATATATCATAACATCAATATCTCCATTTGCGTTTATGTTGGAAATCCCAATTAAACTGTCTGCTTTGAGTACAACATTTCCTTGATAGATAATATCCTCAGCCGCATATACGCCGAATACAATTTCATTGATCGCATTTTCATCAAAGTCAATATCAGAGTTTTCCAATAATTTCGTAAGATGTATTTGGGCTAAATGCCTACCGTTCCATATGCCGATTACATCAGGATCAGTCGG
>CAJTIT010000114.1 GCA_910576345.1 Erysipelotrichales bacterium | reverse complement strand
CAACACCTGCACCGAGCATAATCACAGTTGCGGAAGATCCGGTAACTGGAAGTTTCGTTCCAACTTGGTTTACCACTGTAATGTTGACTGTTCCAGTTTCAACATCTGTTTTCAAGTTGGACGTGCCTTCGTTGAATGCTCCATTCAAAAATTCTTTCATGTGTGCGGTTGCCGTTAAAGTTTTGAGAGTTTGATCGGTTGCTCCTGCGCCTGCGACGTAGTTGTCACGATCCGTTGTGAACGTTGGTGTAATTGTAATTTCAATTGGATCCAACAGCTCACGATAGCCGTCTGGGGAATCAGTTTCTTTGAGCCAATATGTGCCTTGATCGAGTCCGAAAATTTTAAAGATACCATCGGCATTCGATACCATTTCGACAGCATCACCGGGAACCGAACCACCTGTGTGATCGTCACCGCCTAGGGAGTCACGGTTAATCACAATATAGCCGTCTTGGGACTCTTTTACATAGACTTCGTTTTTGCAGTCTTTGTCCGAATACAAGCGGAATTTAGCGCCTTCTAAAGTCTTATCGTGGTTATTGATTTTCAAACCATCAATTTTGTATGTAAAGCACACCACTGTATCCCATGGTGTAAATCCGGTATCGCCTGTTCCATCCGAATCTGGGTTATTCGAGAACTCGACACGTACCGTATTTTCAAAACCGGGACGTCCAGTTTGGGAAGCTGCTTTATCATTGAGCGTCGCTGTGTAATTCAACTCAATCGCTTGACCGTATTGGTTTTGATTGTCGTTATCAAGACCTTCCGGGAACTCACGGTCAACAATCGCTTTCAAGTTAGGAATCGACACTTGGAACGTATTTCCGTTGACATTTTTTTGGATAACAAA
>CAJTIT010000113.1 GCA_910576345.1 Erysipelotrichales bacterium | reverse complement strand
CAACACCTGCACCGAGCATAATCACAGTTGCGGAAGATCCGGTAACTGGAAGTTTCGTTCCAACTTGGTTTACCACTGTAATGTTGACTGTTCCAGTTTCAACATCTGTTTTCAAGTTGGACGTGCCTTCGTTGAATGCTCCATTCAAAAATTCTTTCATGTGTGCGGTCGCTGTTAAAGTTTTGAGAGTTTGATCGGTTGCTCCTGCGCCTGCGACGTAGTTGTCACGATCCGTTGTGAACGTTGGTGTAATTGTAATTTCAATTGGATCCAACAGCTCACGATAGCCGTCTGGGGAATCAGTTTCTTTGAGCCAATATGTGCCTTGATCGAGTCCGAAAATTTTAAAGATACCATCGGCATTCGATACCATTTCGACAGCATCGCCGGGAACCGAACCACCTGTGTGATCGTCACCGCCTAGGGAGTCACGGTTAATCACAATATAGCCGTCTTGGGACTCTTTTACATAGACTTCGTTTTTGCAATCTTTGTCCGAGTACAAGCGGAATTTAGCGCCTTCTAAAGTCTTATCGTGGTTATTGATTTTCAGACCATCAATTTTGTATGTAAAGCACACCACTGTATCCCATGGTGTAAATCCGGTATCGCCTGTTCCATCCGAATCCGGGTTATTCGAGAACTCGACACGTACCGTATTTTCAAAACCGGGACGTCCAGTTTGGGAAGCTGCTTTATCATTGAGTGTCGCTGTGTAATTCAACTCAATCGCTTGACCGTATTGGTTTTGATTGTCGTTATCAAGACCTTCCGGGAACTCACGGTCAACAATCGCTTTCAAGTTAGGAATCGACACTTGGAACGTATTTCCGTTGACATTTTTTTGGATAACAAAT
>CAJTIT010000112.1 GCA_910576345.1 Erysipelotrichales bacterium | reverse complement strand
ATGTCAAATAATTGGCACAATAGCGAATGAACACTACCAATAGAATTTAAAGAAAGATTTTTCTTGTCTAACAAATATATATAGTGCCTCTTAACTTCTGATTTTGTAATATCAGATAGTTTAAGTTTTCCAAAGTTCTTTTCAACATACCATCCATATTCATTTTGATATCTTGATTTTGTTGATAGTTTAACTCCTCTTTTTAATTCTTTCCATAAAGCAAAAAGGTCATTCACCGTCATACTGGCATTACTTCGCCGAATGCCGTCAAGGCTATCACGTTTGAATTTTTCAACCTTGTCCCTTAGTATTTCTAAAGTTTTTCCATATACACAATGCCTTTTACCATACTTGTCCGTCCATCTGTATTGGTATGTTCCGTCTGCCCTTTGACTTTCTCCATCTTTTAACACCCTCCCCTTTTTGTCTTTTCTTCTTACCATTTTATTCTCCTTATCTAGTTAGATTGAGTATTGTCTTTCTATGTATTCCTCTAATTCCTTACGCTTAAGCAATCTTTTTCTACCGATGAATAGCACGAATTTACAATTCGGATCATCAGAAACTTCTCTTAACTTACATTCTCCGATTCCAGTCAACTCCGCCGCTTCGGGAATTGTTAGAGTAGTTTTTTTCCAAAGTGGTACTACCTTTTCTTTCATCATTCATCACCTACCTTACTCATATCCTCTTTGCTATAAAAATGCACCTTAACATTTAAAATCTCAGCAATCTGTTGTAACTTTTCAATGGGCTGATGATACATGCTTAATGAGTTATCTATCAAAACATATAAATCTGTTGTATGTTGTTCTAACAATAAAGATATAATCATCTTGATATCAACCGATACATGACATAAAAGAAACATAAATCTTTTATCCTTATTTGGAATAT
>CAJTIT010000111.1 GCA_910576345.1 Erysipelotrichales bacterium | reverse complement strand
ATGTCAAATAATTGGCACAATAGCGAATGAACACTACCAATAGAATTTAAAGAAAGATTTTTCTTGTCTAACAAATATATATAGTGCCTCTTAACTTCTGATTTTGTAATATCAGATAGTTTAAGTTTTCCAAAAGTTTCTTCAACATACCATCCATATTCATTTTGATATCTTGATTTTGTTGATAGTTTAACTCCTCTTTTTAATTCTTTCCATAAAGCAAAAAGGTCATTCACCGTCATACTGGCATTACTTCGCCGAATGCCGTCAAGGCTATCACGTTTGAATTTTTCAACCTTGTCCCTTAGTATTTCTAAAGTTTTTCCATATACACAATGCCTTTTTCCGTATCGGTCTGTCCATCGGTATTGGTATGTGCCATCTTTTCTCTGACTTTCTCCATCTTTTAACACCCTCCCCTTTTTGTCTTTTCTTCTTACCATTTTATTCTCCTTATCTAGTTAGATTGAGTATTGTCTTTCTATGTATTCCTCTAATTCCTTACGCTTAAGCAATCTTTTTCTACCGATGAATAGCACGAATTTACAATTCGGATCATCAGAAACTTCTCTTAACTTACATTCTCCGATTCCAGTCAACTCCGCCGCTTCGGGAATTGTTAGAGTAGTTTTTTTCCAAAGTGGTACTACCTTTTCTTTCATCATTCATCACCTACCTTACTCATATCCTCTTTGCTATAAAAATGCACCTTAACATTTAAAATCTCAGCAATCTGTTGTAACTTTTCAATGGGCTGATTATACATGCTTAATGAGTTATCTATCAAAACATATAAATCTGTTGTATGTTGTTCTAACAATAAAGATATAATCATCTTGATATCAACCGATACATGACATAAAAGAAACATAAATCTTTTATCCTTATTTGGAATATTGTG
>CAJTIT010000110.1 GCA_910576345.1 Erysipelotrichales bacterium | reverse complement strand
GGGATTATTACGATATGATATTTACAGCGATAACTTGTATGTGATAAACTATTTGTGTCTTTCATTAGACAAACCTCCTTCTTTACTTTTGTTAGCTGCCAGGCCAACTTTATTGTACAGAAGGAGGTTTGTTTTTTCCACAGTATAACTTCTTTTACCACATGCATAGCATGTGGTATTCGCTTCGCAATCAAAACCACGCCTGAAAGACGTGGTATGAACCAGCCCTATAAGGGCCTATTGTTGCGTAAGGTCTTTTCGACCATTGAGGCCTGACAGCCGCAACGCTTTCTCTAACTGCCTCTCAAAGAGGCTTTTTCATTGTTTTATTTCACCGGCATACCCGTAAACGGGTCGATAAATTCTTTCATACTCATTTGATCTGCCAGTTTGTCTTCCTGCAACTGGTTTTGGATATATTCTCGTATTGCTTTTTCATTTTTTCCTACTGTATCCACAAAATATCCTCTTGACCAAAATTTCCTATTTCCAAATTTATATTTCATATTCGCATGTCTTTCAAATATCATTAAGGTCGATTTACTTTTTAGATATCCCATGAATTCTGATATCGAATATTTTGGTGGGATCTCTAACAGCATATGTATATGATCCGGACATGCCTCAGCTTCCAATAATTTACATCCCGGTTTCCTCTCTATCAACATCCGTAATATTTGTCCTATATCTTTTCTTAACTTATTATATATTACCATTCTTCGATACTTGGGGATTATTACGATATGATATTTACAGCGATAACTTGTATGTGATAAACTATTTGTGTCTTTCATTAGACAAACCTCCTTCTTTACTTTTGTTAGCTGCCAGGCCAACTTTATTGTACAGAAGGAGGTTTGTTTTTTCCACAGTATAACTTCTTTTACCACATGCATAGCATGTGGTATTCGCTTCGCAAT
>CAJTIT010000109.1 GCA_910576345.1 Erysipelotrichales bacterium | reverse complement strand
GTTACTTTCATATCTTTAGATAAGATCTCTGTTTCAGTGAAAATCCAGTTTTTTGTAAATATCTTTTCCCTTAAATTTTTAGTAAAATCCGGTGTATTCCATTTGGCACTTCCAAAAGCGGTATCCTGCCTGTTTTTCTTATTCTGTAAAACGAATGTTTCATAACACATCCATGTCAGAAGTGATAAAGCAAATCCGATAAAAAATGTCTTTTGATTTAAAATGACAGGTGCGAATGAAAATAATTGATCGCTTGCTTGATTCAATGCTTCCATCGACCATTCACCGTCATTCACCTCTACACACGTTCCGATTCTTAGACCGATATAAAATGCAAATGCAATAAAAATCAATATGAGAACATAGTCTTTCTGGTTTCTTCTCGGTTTCATTTTTCCATCTCACCATCTTCTAAATTCAACGATACACTATCATTTTCTAGGTTTTCATCCTTCGCCCACGAATCAGCTTTTCCGTTTTCTTTATCCCCTCGCTCTAAACCTTTTTGCGAAGCCTGTTCGTGGGCTTGTGCGTTTTTTGAGGATACATTTTTAGCGACATCTTTGGCTGTGCTCATTGCCATGGATACCGTTACCGAACCATCTGGATTATGAATTGCGATGTAATCTTTCCCATCATACTCACTTCTGAATTTCTCCATTTCTTTCGTATCGGTAATACGAATGGTGCCGATCGCATCATCCGTATTCTTTTTTTGATCCAATGATTCCCCGCCGTTCGAACCATATTCAACGATTCGCTGCTCTTTCTCACCAAAGATTTTTCTTGCCTCTTCCCGATAGCGTTGACGATACCAAAGCATCATATTGCCATCATCATATACCTTAGCACTACATGGAAGACTTTCTGTAATGTCTGAGTATTTTTCACAAAAGGTTTCTTTGGAAACGATTTGTTTGCAAACATTC
>CAJTIT010000108.1 GCA_910576345.1 Erysipelotrichales bacterium | reverse complement strand
GTATTTCAGGATGGGAAGCAAGAATCTGATAGACAGACTGTCCCTGTTTGAGCAGCGGCATGATGATCTTACCAACCATCTTGATATCTTCAATCGTGGTATTGATGCCTAAGCGTGAGTCAATGAGGGAAGAGCGATACTCTTTATGTGCGATATCTGGGAAATAGACGAATTTATCGAAGCGGCACCTATGAAAATTAGTGCAGCCATTACAGGCTCCTGGAGAGCGATCCCTACGTGCACAAACAAAAGAAATAAAGTCAGGACATGCGGAGGAACACAAACGCCCATGAATGCATTTTTTGTAAGCAGAGCATTCCAGAGGAAGTTTACATTTGTAAGAGCAAGAGCGATGAAGCTTGATTTCCTTGCCGATGGTGGACTTGTCTTTTCCTAAGGTGTCAGCAATAGCTTTTTTAGAGGAACCGTTACGGATACCGTTTTCAATAATAAAACGTTCTTGAAGAGAGAGGTGTTTGTTTTTGTTTGAGATAGCATTCATAAAAAATCAGCCTTTCTAAAGTGACGCTGTCAGCCATATAAACAATGCCATTATGTAAGAGTAAATTCAACTAGAATTTACTGAAAGACTGAATTCCATTTTTTACCCTTTGAAGTGGAATTTAACTTTTCACTTCAGGTTTCATAACTTTCCATATGAACTTTTATATCCAAAGCTAGATTATTTTGATATAATATTAACGATAAGGAGAGGATTGCATGAAAAAACTATTCGTTGCTTTATTTACTGTTGTCTGTTCCTTAAGCATGATCATGGTTTCACAGACAAATATTACAAAAGCTTTTACAGAAGTTGCCGATGTGAAAAAAACAACCGTAACCAATGTAAAAGCAGTTTCCGTAGGAACTACATCCATTCGATTAACCTGGGATGGAACGGATGGAGTAGATGGCTATTTGATTTATCGCCAAGAT
>CAJTIT010000107.1 GCA_910576345.1 Erysipelotrichales bacterium | reverse complement strand
GTTGTGAGTGTATTGTAAAAGCGAGGTGTGATCGCATTCGGAAAATCAGGATCAATATAAAGGCAACGAATAAACTTCTTTTTGTGCTTCGTTTCCTCAGCGTCCGAGTTCGCAATATCTTGCGGTGTAATTTCCAAATAATCGATATTGGTTACATTGATGTACTCTTTCGGTGCAAGAACATCATAAATCGTCAAATCATTTTCCTTCGCATAGCCTAGAATATCGTGCATATTTTTTTCATCTGCGGTTTGAATGTTCCAAAAATCATGAAGCAACGTCAAACGTTCATCCATCGGAACAATCCGAATATCACTTTTTAAATCCTTGAATTTTTCTTCTGTTCTCCTGTAAATATTGAAGAAAATAGACTTTGCATCATCAAAATTCATTGCGTGCTGTGACACGGTGATATATCGTTTTGTTATCAATGTATTTCGGTTGGTTCCGATCGCATGGTCGATCAAGGTGTTAAATTCTCTGGCAATTTCTTTTTCGTTTTCATCCAACAATTGACTCTCATCGTAAACAAAGTCTTTTTTATATTTTTCTGTATTGATCGGCGTGCTGGCATTCGTAACCTGAATATGCGTGTTTTTTGTAAATGAGTTAAGATAATCCACCCATTTCAAGAAAATAGCTCCTGCATCCTCAGCGTCTGCTTTCGCAAAAGATATGTCGGTATATTCAAAGCAAATAGAATATGTGTCGTCATCAATTCTCATGATGTTTTGAGAAATTTCATCAAACATCATCGACATAAGCTGCTGATTGGTTTTTGGAACAAACACTTTGTTCTTCCTGTATTTCTTTTTAACAGACTTGATAACAGGATTATTCTTCTTTGCTGTTTTCTTCTCTTTCTTCTCCTTTTTCAACTTCTCCTTCTTTGGTTTCTGCTTCTTTTCTTTCTTCGGTTTCTTTTCCTTCGCTTCCTTCTTTGAGAAC
>CAJTIT010000106.1 GCA_910576345.1 Erysipelotrichales bacterium | reverse complement strand
ATCGTTGTGAGTGTATTGTAAAAGCGAGGTGTGATCGCATTCGGAAAATCAGGATCAATATAAAGGCAACGAATAAACTTCTTTTTGTGCTTCGTTTCCTCAGCGTCCGAGTTCGCAATATCTTGCGGTGTAATTTCCAAATAATCGGTATTGGTTACATTGATGTACTCTTTCGGTGCAAGAACATCATAAATCGTCAAATCATTTTCCTTCGCATAGCCTAGAATATCGTGCATATTTTTTTCATCTGCGGTTTGAATGTTCCAAAAATCATGAAGCAACGTCAAACGTTCATCCATCGGAACAATCCGAATATCACTTTTTAAATCCTTGAATTTTTCTTCTGTTCTCCTGTAAATATTGAAGAAAATAGACTTTGCATCATCAAAATTCATTGCGTGCTGTGACACGGTGATATATCGTTTTGTTATCAATGTATTTCGGTTGGTTCCGATCGCATGGTCGATCAAGGTGTTAAATTCTCTGGCAATTTCTTTTTCGTTTTCATCCAACAATTGACTCTCATCGTAAACAAAGTCTTTTTTATATTTTTCTGTATTGATCGGCGTGCTGGCATTCGTAACCTGAATATGCGTGTTTTTTGTAAATGAGTTAAGATAATCCACCCATTTCAAGAAAATAGCTCCTGCATCCTCAGCGTCTGCTTTCGCAAAAGATATGTCGGTATATTCAAAGCAAATAGAATATGTGTCGTCATCAATTCTCATGATGTTTTGAGAAATTTCATCAAACATCATCGACATAAGCTGCTGATTGGTTTTTGGAACAAATACTTTGTTCTTCCTGTATTTCTTTTTAACAGACTTGATAACAGGATTATTCTTCTTTGCTGTTTTCTTCTCTTTCTTCTCCTTTTTCAACTTCTCCTTCTTTGGTTTCTGCTTCTTTTCTTTCTTCGGTTTCTTTTCCTTCGCTTCCTTCTTTGAGAAC
>CAJTIT010000105.1 GCA_910576345.1 Erysipelotrichales bacterium | reverse complement strand
CGTGAATGGAAATATGGCAGACTTCGATGCATTGAAATGTAGTAGTGGGACGAAGATCAATATCACAGTGACAAGAACGGCAGACAGTGAAGTGACATTAAGCAAGGTAGTAACGATAGAAGTACTTCCAAAAGATATCAACGTGATCATCGATGATAAAACGAAACAAAAAGGAGAACCCAATCCACCACTGACATTCCAAGATTTTAGAAGTCAACTGGTCAGTTGGAATGGCGTACAAGATGTAGTAGATTTGAATGATGTCAAGTTATCCACAAGTGCAACGACAAACAGTAAAAGCGGAAGTTATCCGATCACAGGGAATCCAAAGACAATGAATACAACCTATCCAAATTACAATTTCATTTTCAAAGAAGGCAAGTTAATGATTGACAGCCAAGTGGATAAAGATGTGGACGGCGATGGAAAACCGGATTTCAATGATCCGGATGGAGATGATTGTCCGGACCTCAACATCAAATGGAAAGACGATAGTGGAAACTGGGTTGTGATCAATGGTGATCGAGATTATGATGGCATACCTGACCTCAATATCGATTCTGACGGAGATGGAGTACCGGATTTAAACATCGATACCGATCAAGATGGAAAACCGGATATCAACCTTGTGATTTTAAAGAAAACAGATTGGAAACCAACGAAATGTGTAACTGTAAGTTCTACAGTAAAAGAAGAATATTGTACAGGCACAAAAGTAAAACCGCAAATCAATGTAGACACAGACAATGACAACATTCCAAATATCAATATTGATACCGATGGAGATATGAAAGCAGATATCAATATATCTCTTGATGGCAAAACAGCTAGTGTGAACATTGCGATTATTCATCCATGGAAACCAGATAAAGATTATACACATCAGAAATTCTTATACGATACCATTGGAAAAGCAGAACCATATTTGAATATTGATACAAATGGTGATGGTTGTCCGGATATCAATATTGATACCGATGGAGATGATATCGCTGATTTAAA
>CAJTIT010000104.1 GCA_910576345.1 Erysipelotrichales bacterium | reverse complement strand
CGAAATTGATTTTGTCCTAAAGTATGTTATAAAATAAGACCTCATGAGAAAGAGAGGTCATTATGAGAAAGGTTGATCTAAGAATGAATGAACAATTAAAGTATGATGTTATCAAAAAGCTTGTGGATTCTAATGGCAATAAGAAGAATGCTGCGATTAAACTTAATTGCTCCTTGCGTACTGTGAATCGTTTGATCGTCAAATACAAAGAAGAAGGCAAACAAGGCTTTGTTCACAAGAACAGAGGCAGAAAGCCTGCCTCTGCTTTCTCTGACGATATCAAAGCCAAGGTCATCGATTTATACAACACGAAGTACTTCGATGCCAATCTCTTGCATTTTTCCCAGCTTCTTGCCAAGCATGAAGGCATTCAAGTTAGTGACTCCACCATCAATCATTGGCTTCGTGAATCCGATATCTTGTCTCCTAAAGCCAGAAGAAAAACCAAAAGACAGTTAGAAACTGAGCTGAGAAGACGCAAAAAGGCTGCCAATTCCTCAAAAGCGAAGGCTGTGATTGAAGATAAACTTGAATTGCTTAACCGTTCTGATGCCCATCCTAGACGCCCTAGATGCGCTTATATGGGTGAACTGGTTCAAATGGATGCTTCCCCTCATGTTTGGTTTGGTAACACTATTTCTCATCTTCATTTAGCCATTGATGATGCCTCCGGTAAAATACTCGCTGCTTTCTTCGATACACAGGAAACTCTTCGTGCCTATTATGAACTCACTCGACAAATCCTCACTACTTATGGTATACCCGCCAAATTTCTTACCGATCGTCGTNTTAATCATACAAGAAGTGTGTTTGAAAAACAACCCTCTAATCGGGAAATCAATCAAATTCTCTCTGTTCTTTCTTGTAGAAAACTGGATGGTGGTAACTGTATTCGCTATAAAAACAAGTATTATATACCTATCACTCACAATGGCAATAAAGCATATATGAAGAAGGGAATGACTGCCATGGTCATTGAAGCATTTGATGGAAGTTTGTATGTGAATATCTTGGATCATATCTTTTCGCTGGAGGATGTTCCAACTCATAAAGTTAGATCCGAGACCTTTGATCTTGTTTCCCATGACAACAAGCCTAAGAA
>CAJTIT010000103.1 GCA_910576345.1 Erysipelotrichales bacterium | reverse complement strand
TTTATTATTGAAAATGGTATCCGTAACGGTTCCTCTAAAAAAGCTATTGCTGACACCTTAGGAAAAGACAAGTCCACCATCGGCAAGGAAATCAAGCTTCATCGCTCTTGCTCTTACAAATGTAAACTTCCTCTGGAATGCTCTGCTTACAAAAAATGCATTCATGGGCGTTTGTGTTCCTCCGCATGTCCTGACTTTATTTCTTTTGTTTGTGCACGTAGGGATCGCTCTCCAGGAGCCTGTAATGGCTGCACTAATTTTCATAGGTGCCGCTTCGATAAATTCGTCTATTCCCCAGATATCGCACATAAAGAGTATCGCTCTTCCCTCATTGACTCACGCTTAGGCATCAATACCACGATTGAAGATATCAAGATGGTTGGTAAGATCATCATGCCGCTGCTCAAACAGGGACAGTCTGTCTATCAGATTCTTGCTTCCCATCCTGAAATACCTTATTCTGAAAAGACTCTTTATTCTTACATTGAAGATAACATCTTCAAAGATGCCGGTATTGACATCTCTGTTTTTGATCTTCGTAGAAAGGTTAGCCGCAAGATTCTCAAGAAAAAAGCTACTACATATAAGAAACGTGAAGATCGACGTTTTTTAAAAGGCAGACTCTATAGCGATTATAAAGCATTGATTTCGCAACATCCTGATTTGAACATCGTCCAAATGGATACTGTTTATAATGATGTTAAGAATGGTCCTTTTATTCAGACATTCAAATTTATTAAATACGGTTTCCTGTTCGCTCTGCTACATGATCGTAAAGACGCACAGAGTATGTTGGACGGTATCGATATATTGGAGTCCATTATAGGTGCTGAGTTGTTCAACACGGAAGTGCAAATATTACTTACCGACAGAGGGAGTGAATTTACAGCGGCAGATGCTATGGAGATTAGAGGAGATGAAACAAGGAGGACAAGTGTCTATTACTGCGATCCTCTCCAATCTTGCCAGAAAGGAAGCCTAGAAAACAATCACATTGAATTGCGTTATATATGTCCGAGCGGCACGGATCTGCGTAAACTTGGTTTATTGGATCAGAGTGACCTGAATACTGTGATTTCACATGTCAATTCTTCACCAAAAGAAAAAC
>CAJTIT010000102.1 GCA_910576345.1 Erysipelotrichales bacterium | reverse complement strand
TAGAAAACAAATGAAATGAATCAAATATTTCATTGTGATGAGGTTTATGATATACTGTAATAGCCAAAGTAAGAGTAAAATCTCTAGTAACATATGCAGGTAATCAAATTGCTCTTATTGTGGTATATCTAAATTACTTCTTTATCAATGTTGGATTGAGAACGACATTATCTTTGTCGATATGCTTGATATGAAGTAATTCCAATATTGAATTTGCATTATTATGATAAAAGACAAATTCATCAATTGGTGATTTCCCATACCTCTCTTGACGAGGATAGGAATTGATGTGGGAAAAGATTAGATCTAGATCAGCTTGGGATTGAAGACCAAGCAGATTCAGATCTTTTTCTTTTGGGCAAATAAATCGAAATAGGCGATGGTTGTTCTCCACATGTGGCTTTTGCCAAGATGCCATGGGATCACAATAGAATACATTTCCCACTAATTCTTCAAAACCTAGTGCATCAGAGAATTCGCTACCACGATCCGTCAATAAGACCTGAAAGACAGATTGAAACAGTACATCTCCTAAAAGGGTTTTGATATGACGCAAACCACTCACCATAGAATCAGCACTCTTGGTTGTGTGATAAACAGCCACCATGATGCCAAAAGAGACAAACATGAAAGTTTGAATGAATGGACCATTGGAAACGTCGTTATAAACGGTATCCATTTCCACAACGGAAGAAGAAGGATGTTCCCTAATAAACTTTTCAAAACAATCATAAGTTCTGCCTTTTAGATAGACCTTTTCCTCGCGTTTCTTATATTTGATTTGATCTTTCTTCTTCATCTTTCTGCCAACCTTAGAGCGAAGATCGAGATTGGAAAGACCGAAAGGTTGGAAGACCCCCATTTCAATCCAATTATAAATGGTCTTTTCACAATAAGAGATCTCCGGATGATTTTGAAGAACGGCATAGACGGACTGACCGTTTTTGATAGGCTTGACAATTGGTACTATGTCAAGATAGTGGACACATTTAATTGATCTTTTTTTGAAAATCATAGTTACTTTCATAATCATTTGGAGATTGATATTCACAATGGCTATGAATACGCACTGTGTTATAAAATGTTTCCACATATTCAAATACTAAGTGATACGCTT
>CAJTIT010000101.1 GCA_910576345.1 Erysipelotrichales bacterium | reverse complement strand
GGGTTGTAGTGATCGCTTCGCCATTTTGATTTTACATTTAAAACTTTTATATCGTATCCGATTTTCTTCAAGGAATTTCCTGTTGCTCGAAGAAGTTCTTCTTTCGGATCCGTTACAATGATGGTTTCATCGTTCGCACTCAATATATTTGGGATCAGAAAATAACGACTTTTTCCGGTACCCGGACGTCCAATGATCGCAACGTTTCGGTTTCGTCCCGTTACTTTCATATCTTTAGATAAGATCTCTGTTTCTGTGAATATCCAATTTTTTGTAAATATCTTTTCCCTTAAATTTTTAGTAAAATCTGGTGTATTCCATTTGGCACTTCCAAAAGCGGTATCCTGCCTGTTTTTCTTATTCTGTAAAACGAATGTTTCATAACACATCCATGTCAGAAGTGCTAAAGCAAATCCGATAAAAAATGTCTTTTGATTTAAAATGACAGGTGCGAATGAAAATAATTGATCGCTTGCTTGATTCAATGCTTCCATCGACCATTCACCGCCATTCACCTCTACACACGTTCCGATTCTTAGACCGATATAAAATGCAAATGCAATAAAAATCAATATGAGAACATAGTCTTTCTGGTTTCTTCTCGGTTTCATTTTTCCATCTCACCATCTTCCAAATTCAACGATACACTATCATTTTCTAGGTTTTCATCCTTCGCCCACGAATCAGCTTTTCCGTTTTCTTTATCCCCTCGCTCTAAACCTTTTTGCGAAGCCTGTTCGTGGGCTTGTGCGTTTTTTGAGGATACATTTTTAGCGACATCTTTGGCTGTGCTCATTGCCATGGATACCGTTACCGAACCATCTGGATTATGAATTGCGATGTAATCTTTCCCATCATACTCACTTCTGAATTTCTCCATTTCTTTCGTATCGGTAATACGAATGGTGCCGATCGCATCATCCGTATTCTTTTTTTGATCCAATGTTTCCCCGCCGTTCGAACCATATTCAACGATTCGCTGCTCTTTCTCACCAAAGATTTTTCTTGCCTCTTCCCGATAGCGTTGACGATACCAAAGCATCATATTGCCATCATCATATACCTTAGCACTACATGGAAGACTTTCTGTAATGTCTGAGTATTTTTCACAAAAGGTTTCTTTGGAAACGATTTGTTTGCAAACATTC
>CAJTIT010000100.1 GCA_910576345.1 Erysipelotrichales bacterium | reverse complement strand
ATTGAAACTTTTAAACAAATCTTTAATCTCCTGTGGCAGTTTGATTCAAGTCGGCAACGATTCCAAAAGCAGAAATGGTACTGAAATAGGATATTTAAATCGTTTGGCTTTGGAAGACGATCAGGTTGCCAGATTCATGAAGCTGATTGATGATGTAATCAAGATTGATCTACATGCTGGTAAGTTTTTGAAATATAGATATCTTGACGAAAATTCTATACAAGAAATAGCAGAAAGATTAGGAATATCCAGAAGAACGGTATACAATATCATGCCTAGAGCTTATTACTATGTAGCTGAATGGTCGCATAATGTAGTGTTTATTGTTAAAAAAACCTATAGCTTCCATCTAAAAACAGAAAATCTTTATAATAAATTATCTTGATATTTTTCACCAGAGAGGAATGCCTCTCTTTTTTTCTTTTGTCTATAAAACAGCGTATCACGCACAGAAAGGGGGCAAATTTCAACGGAATTGATAAAGACGAATAAATATAATACCAGGATAAAGAATGCTTAAATTTCCTTTTAAACGTGCAAATGAAACAGTGATGAGTCAAAAGGATCTATTTGTGTTTTTAAAAGTATAGAGATGTTCCTCAAAAAGTCTTTCAATGCTTTTTCTTTTGTCTATAAAACAGCGTGTCACGCACAGAAAGGGGGCAAATTTCAACGGAATTGATAAAGACGAATAAATATAATACCAGGATAAAGAATGCTTAAATTTCCTTTTAAACGTGCAAATGAAACAGTGATGAGTCAAAAGGATCTATTTGTGTTTTTAAAAGTATAGAGATGTTCCTCAAAAAGTCTTTCAATGCTTTTTCTTTTGTCTATAAAACAGCGTATCACGCACAGAAAGGGGGCAAATTTCAACGGAATTGATAAAGACGAATAAATATAATACCAGGATAAAGAATGCTTAAATTTCCTTTTAAACGTGCAAATGAAACAGTGATGAGTCAAAAGGATCTATTTGTGTTTTCAAAAGTGTAGAGATGTTCCCCAAAAAAATGTTTCAATGCTTTTTCTTTTGTCTATAAAACAGCGTATCACGCACAGAAAGGGGGCAAATTTCAACGGAATTGATAAAGACGAATAAATATAATACCAGGATAAAGAATGCTTAAATTTCCTTTTAAACGTGCAAATGAAACAGTGATGAGTCAAAAGGATCTATTTGTGTTTT
>CAJTIT010000099.1 GCA_910576345.1 Erysipelotrichales bacterium | reverse complement strand
TTTTTTGTTTGTTATCCAGTTTTTTTGTTTACTGGGTGAAATTGACGTTTATTCTGTCTGGTTTTCAAAGACCGATGCACCGAAGTGCTTGATAATAATACCAAACCTCTCTTACTCTTGTCAATCTTTTTTTCACTTTTTTTAGTTTTTTTTCTTACTTTGTGATGAAAGCCTCAATTATTAATGAAAGTTCCGAAAGAAGAGAAAGGAAAGAAAACTTTCATATAAACTTCCGTTTTGATAAAATTTATTTGTAAGAACTGGCTCCTTTTTAAGAAAGCCAACTATATAGAAGTCAATAGGTTTTCATGAAAAAGTTTGAAAATATAAAGCCATGACTTTAGTTGGCAAAAGATCTTTGAAAAGTGAATCAGTGTACACTGAAAACAACTAACGATGTAGCCTGTTAAAAAANAAAAAAGTATGATGCGAAAGCATTGTTATTTGCACAAAGCAGGATCAAAACTCATGTTTTCAGTAAGCAACTTAAAAATGACTCTTAGTAATTTACGGACAACATGACCTTGAGCGCAACGATGGGATTTACCTTCTGAACGTTTTCGGTTATAATAGGCATTGAAAGTAGCATTGAACCTACAAAGTGGCAGTGCTGCTTGATAAAGTGAAAGTCTTATGTGAGGAGAGCCACGCTTGGTAATCGCAGTTTTATCTGCGTTATATTGTCCTGATTGATAAACAGCACAATCCAAGCCGGCATAAGCAACGACTTTGGAAGACGAACTGAAATGATCAATCGGACCCAATTCACATAAGATGGACATCCCGGTAATGAAACCAATGCNGGGGATCGTAAAGATAGGAGAGTTGAGAGAGCGAGCCAATTCTTCTATTTTTTTGTCTACAGCATCAAGCTGTTCTATTAAAAGTTCAATAGATGCCACCAGTTGTTTTATTTCAAGAGTTATAACCGCATTATCCTCACCGATGGAAGTTTTCGCTGATTCTTTCAGGAGTGAAGGATAATGAGAATTGATCTTACCGTTAGAAGCATCAGAAATGATTTTCTTTAAATGAGTGAGATGAGTATCTCTGACAGCTTTCGCAGAGCCACATTCCTTTAAGACAGCCATATAGGTGTTGGAATACTTGGTAGCGAAAACGGTATTGAATTCAGGGAAAACAATATCAATACATTTTTGGAGTTTATTCTTAGCCTGATTCAAAGAACGGGTAAGATCATG
>CAJTIT010000098.1 GCA_910576345.1 Erysipelotrichales bacterium | reverse complement strand
ATTTTTTATAGCCGTATATTGGAAACAAAGATTTGTTTTTTTATTGATTTCTGTTTGGATTTTTTTTAAAACCTTATTATTGAAATAGCGAAAATCCATATAAGTATCTTTTTGACAATCAAGTTTTTTTCTAAGTTCATCAACACTTACTTCCCAGCCTTTTTTGTAATAAATGTTATTCAAAAGATAGTTATACATATGAAAACTATATATGCTTTTCAAATGAAGTGTGTTTTTCAAACGATACTTATTGTATAGAAAATTTTCTTTATCAAAAAATAATTTTTTAACTTCATCATCATATACATTACAAGTCAATGTAATTTCCTGATTATTAACATTATAAGATGAAGAATGAAAAAGATTCACTTTTTTATATCCAGTATCCGTTTTAAACAAATAAAATACACTTTGTAAATTCTTTATATACGACAGCATCTTTTCATTTCTTAATACTTTAGATTCTATACCCAATAATCGGCAATAATCACTTTTCGTAAATATTACCGTTCCACATTTGTCTAATTCATGTTTCATTTCTTTCAAAACTTTTTCTACTTCCTGTCTAGTATTTGCCTGTGTTAATTTTTCTTCATAACTCTTTTCAATTTTTCCTAAAGACTCTGTATCTATTTTTGATAAATAAGTATCAAATATTTTTAATTCACCTATGGCTAAATGTAAATCAGATAAAATCAATAGTTCCTTCGATTTTGAAACTTGATAATTTTCGTCTAACATTTTTTAAATCTCCTTTATGCAGACAAAGCATAGCATGATTTCTACATTGTTACAACTTATGATTTTTTGGTAACATATGGATGCAAATTTCCCTTTATATAAAGCAGATTTCACACCTCCTAAACAAGATATATAAACAAGATATATAAACAAGTATATAAACAGTCCTTATATAGAGGACATAAAATGATTCCTCATCATTTTATTCTGGAATATATTTTGGATTACATTGAAAAAACCTCTCACATCTCAGACTCATTTTTTATCCTACATACAAAATCAATACGCCTAGAAACGATTCTGAGGCAAATCTCTATCTTGGACTAATATTTACTCATCTTTTTCTGTTTCATTGAATTTCGCCCTCTTTCTGTGCGTGACACGCTGTTTTATAGACAAAAGAAAAAGCATTGAAACATTTTTTTGGGGAACATCTCTACACTTTTGAAAACACAAATAGATCCTTTTGACTCATCACTGTTTCATTTGCACGTTTAAAAGGAAATTTAAGCATTCTTTATCCTGGTATTATATTTATT
>CAJTIT010000097.1 GCA_910576345.1 Erysipelotrichales bacterium | reverse complement strand
TGTCGGTCTGCTTTCCTTTCGGACAGATATTTAAAAGTCCGAAACACACTATGAAACTGTACTAAAACAGTTTATTTGTCAAAGATCATATAGGGTACTATTTCCCCTATCACCTTTCACAGCAGAAACGACACTATTCAATTTCCACCTTTTCCAAAACTTTTTTTAATTTTTTTATTCCCTTTGCTACCCAATTAGAGATAGTCGATTTCGATACACCCATTTCTTGAGCCGTTTTTACCAGTGTTTTTTCTTCAAAGAAATATTTTACTAATACATCCTTATAAGGTTGTTCTAATTCATTGATACAAAATTTAATGCTTTCCAAGATTTCCGTATCATCGGGTGCAGTAAGCAAATTATTAAAATTAGAATTACAGTCATTTTCTTTATCAAGACTAATCAACATATGAGTATCTTTCTTGTTTTGATATGCTATTTTCATATAAGAGTTTCTGCATACCTTATAAACTTCCTCACTAACTGGCACCATTACTCCATTTACTTTTATGTAATAATTAGGTGTTCCATTTTCATCTTTTAACACCCAAAAAGTATTTCTGTTATAATCATTTTTCATTTGTTTTTCTCCTTTTCCAACTATGTTTAAACAGTGGAAAAAGGGGGCGCACGAGCATAAAAAAATGACGATTTGAACATATCAAACCGTCGGAAAGGATATTGCACTGAAATGTGTTGATTTGGTGGATAAAAACTTAATGTAAATAGATAATCTCCCCACATATGATTGCCCCCTAAGTTATACGACAAGATAAAAAGATTAGCATAATATAGCAAACTTCATCGAATTTACTCATATTATAAAACTTGAAAAATAAAAATAAGGGGATATTTTGTCGAATATTCCATATTTTTCCATCATTTAAAAAATAATTGTAATTTTGTATTATTTTTTAAACAAAATAGTAATAATTATATTTTTGCATCCAAAATTCCACATTAGGTGATTTTAAAAACTTGTTGTAAACTTAATATTGTCCTATAAGGAGGGAATACATATGGATGATAATAGTTTTTATAATGCCTTAGCAAAATTTATCTCGGACAATGATAAACTTATAAAAAATGAAAAAACCGTCTACAATAATGAAAAAGTCGCTGTTTACTTAAAATCTTCATTAAAGGATTGTATTCATTCCTATAAAGAAATTCTGTCTGACATAAAAAAGGTTGATAAGAAATTAAATGAATTTGATCTAGCATTAGATGTTCTCGAAAATCATTTAATCAAAAAACCAAAACATTTTGATACGTTAAGAGTTCAACATCCCGAAGATATAAACACCTGTTCGGGC
>CAJTIT010000096.1 GCA_910576345.1 Erysipelotrichales bacterium | reverse complement strand
CAACGAGTTTTGATAAACGATCGAATAAAGCAGTTCATCGTCTGATTCTGCTTTCTTATCATTCACAAAAATACCTTCGTCATTTACTTCGATTTTAACGACTTCCGGGCTAAGAATATAACCTTGTGGTGCTTTGGTTTCTTTGATATAAGTTACACCATAATCCACCATAAATACCGCTGTTCCTGTTTCGGTATTGCCTTGCACCGTATCAATTTTTTTCTTACAGTCTTTGTCTTCATATGATGTAAATTCAAATTGACTATTCGTGATGTTCTTTCCGGTCGCTTCATCGACTTTATTCACTTCGATTTTCGGAAGCTGATTGTGTTTTGGGAATACATCAATGTCATAGAGCATCAATTCGTCAATGTCATCCCATGTAGGAATAGCAATCAAAAACGGTGTAATGAACTCATATTCCGCAACGTCGATTACGTAAAACAAATATACGCCAACCGGAACATCGTTATAAATAACTTTTCCTTCGGCATTCGTTTCAAGTACGGTTACGTCTTCTGAGTTTTCTTCGATTTCTTTGGACAACTCACGGGCGTACAGCTCCATTTCGTTCGCATTTTTGATTTCGTTCAAGTCAAGCCCTGTATTTGTAAAAGGTTCGTTGAGAATATATTCTCCCTTTTCAATTTTAGCTACCTGAACAACGCCAAATTGAACGTGTTCTTTGGAGCGTTTATCCGCTGAATCTTCCAATTGGATCGTAATACTACCGAGTCCGTCTTCGGGAACGACGGTCAGATCCTTTTCAGGAACAAGTGTTACATCGGCAGTTCGTTCGCCGTCATCGCTTTTATATTCTTCTGCTAGAACCGGATTCGTGCAGAATGCGGGAATTGTCAAAGCGATTCCTGCGGTCAATAATAAGGTTTTTAGTTTATTCACCAGCATCACCTTTCTCCTTTCTTTTGTGTTTTTTCACAAAATCTGTGACATAGTGTCCGAGTCCTAAAGCCAAGAAAATAAACGGTAACAATGCGAAGATGATTTCACGTAGTGACATTCCACCGCTTGTTATACTATCACGTTCAAGTTCGTTGTATGGTACTCTTTCGCCTGTTACGACCAATCTATGGGTGTTAAGTCCATAAGGTGTGCATGTAACAAGAGATACTTGATCTTTTCCCGGCACGGTGTCCAGCATTCCCACATCCGTCGGTTCGATCACAGTTATATCATTGATTTTGTATGCTAGTTTTTCTCCTGCGGTTGTTATGTAGAACAAATCTCCTTTGTTCAGTTCATCTAACCTTGTGAAGAGTTTGCTGTTCGGCAAACCTCTATGCCCGGTTAAAATCGACCTTGTGTTTTC
>CAJTIT010000095.1 GCA_910576345.1 Erysipelotrichales bacterium | reverse complement strand
CAACAACGAGTTTTGATAAACGATCGAATAAAGCAGTTCATCGTCTGATTCTGCTTTCTTATCATTCACAAAAATACCTTCGTCATTTACTTCGATTTTAACGACTTCCGGGCTAAGAATATAACCTTGTGGTGCTTTGGTTTCTTTGATGTATGTCACACCATAATCGACCATAAATACCGCTGTTCCTGTTTCGGTATTGCCTTGCACGGTATCAATTTTTTTCTTACAGTCTTTGTCTTCATATGATGTAAATTCAAATTGACTATTCGTGATGTTCTTTCCGGTTGCTTCATCGACTTTGTTCACTTCGATTTTTGGAAGCTGATTGTGTTTTGGAAACACATCAATGTCATAGAGCATCAGCTCGTCAATATCATCCCATGTAGGAATCGCAATCAAAAACGGTGTAATGAACTCATATTCCGCAACGTCGATTACGTAAAACAAATATACGCCAACCGGAACATCGTTATAAATAACTTTTCCTTCGGCATTCGTTTCAAGTACGGTTACGTCTTCTGAGTTTTCTTCGATTTCTTTGGACAACTCACGGGCGTACAGCTCCATTTCGTTCGCATTTTTGATTTCGTTCAAGTCAAGCCCTGTATTTGTAAAAGGTTCGTTGAGAATATATTCTCCCTTTTCAATTTTAGCTACCTGAACAACGCCAAATTGAACGTGTTCTTTGGAGCGTTTATCCGCTGAATCTTCCAATTGGATCGTAATACTACCGAGTCCGTCTTCGGGAACGACGGTCAGATCCTTTTCAGGAACAAGTGTTACATCGGCAGTTCGTTCGCCGTCATCGCTTTTATATTCTTCTGCTAGAACCGGATTCGTGCAGAATACGGGAATTGTCAAAGCGATTCCTGCAGTCAATAATAAAGTTTTTAGTTTATTCACCAGCATCACCTTTCTCCTTTCTTTTGTGTTTTTTCACAAAATCTGTGACATAGTGTCCGAGTCCTAAAGCCAAGAAAATAAACGGTAACAATGCGAAGATGATTTCACGTAGTGACATTCCACCGCTTGTTATACTATCACGTTCAAGTTCGTTGTATGGTACTCTTTCGCCTGTTACGACCAATCTATGGGTGTTAAGTCCATAAGGTGTGCATGTAACAAGAGATACTTGATCTTTTCCCGGCACGGTGTCCAGCATTCCCACATCCGTCGGCTCGATCACAGTTATATCATTGATTTTGTATGCTAGTTTTTCTCCTGCGGTTGTTATGTAGAACAAATCTCCTTTGTTCAGTTCATCTAACCTTGTGAAGAGTTTGCTGTTCGGCAAACCTCTATGCCCGGTTAAAATCGACCTTGTGTTTTC
>CAJTIT010000094.1 GCA_910576345.1 Erysipelotrichales bacterium | reverse complement strand
GTTCGCTTTTTAATTTTTAAAGTGCTGATTGAACATTCGTATGAATTTTTGAACATGATTATGAGCGTCGCTGGTGATTTCATAAACAAAACCATTACAGCACTTCACTATTCGACCGCATCATCCGCCGATATTGGAACGACGATTGGTGATTTAGTATCAAAAGCAGAAGGAGCAGGCTTTTTACTTTGGGACTTTGCACCGCTTTTGATGTTTCTTGTATTCTTGGTTATGTACTTCCCAATCATCGGTACTTATGTAATGGTGGTTGCACAAATATTTAAAAGGGTTATCAATATTATTCTTGCGTTTGCTTTCTCACCGATTCCTTTAGCGATCGGCACATGGGAAGATGGTAGTGCAACCGGAAAAAAGTTTATCATGTCAGTTGTCGCACTGGCATTTGAAGGAATATTGATGATTGTATGCGTTCATATTTATGCACTGGGATTAAAGAGTATTCTATCAGGAGTTGTTGGATCAGCATCATTTGGCGTTTCATTCGGTGCGATGGTCGGAATCCTTTTGATGAACGGCATTCTTACAACAGCACTCAATGGCATCACACAATTAACTGAGAAATGGACGGGGGCGTAGTATGGACGTTATAAAAATTAGAACGCATAAAGAACTTTCCGATGTTGCGGAAAAATATTGGGGATTTACTTTCCGTCAATGGATTTTTCTTGCTCTAACTGCGGTCATTGTCGTTCCGCTTTATATTTATACGAAACCAATTATCGGTGATGAATTGGCAAGCTGGATTGTTATTTTGATAGGTGGTCCGTTACTCTCTTGTGGCTTTTTGACTTTACAGGGACTCAAAGCAGACCGCCTTTTCTTATATTTAAAAAGACATTACATCTATTTTTACAAACCATTGGAGTATAAAACCGAAAAGGAAATTATAGCGGAAAAAGAGGCGAAGAAAAATAAATCGAAACAGAAAGAGAAAAAGGAAAAGAAAGTAAAAATTACCAGAGCAGAAAAGAAACTGAAAAAACGTACTGAAAAAGAAGCCAAGAAGAAAATGCAGATGGAGCGTCGGCAAAAAAGAGAGCTTGCTAAAGCGAAAAAATTGTATGGCGATTTGGATCAGGAAAAAGAAAAATTGAAAGAAATCGAAGAAAAGCAGGCGGTTCCAGATACGGTATCGTATGCTGATATTCAAAATATCATTGAGCTGGGTAAGCGTTTAGAATCGCAGATGAAGAATGAAAGAAGGGATGAAAATGTTCTCAAAGAAGGAAGCGAAGGAAAAGAAACCGAAGAAAGAAAAGAAGCAGAAACCAAAGAAGGAGAAGTTGAAAAAGGAGAAGAAAGAGAAGAAAACAGCAAAGAAGAATAATCCTGTTATCAAGTCTGTTAAAAAGAAATACAGGAAGAACAAAGT
>CAJTIT010000093.1 GCA_910576345.1 Erysipelotrichales bacterium | reverse complement strand
TTTTTCGCTGGGATTGCTTCGGCACGAAGTTCATAAACATGAACGTTTCCGTCTTTATCCACTGGGATGCGATAACCTTGTGGTGCTTTTGTTTCCTTGAAATAATACGTTGTACGATCTTTCAAGTCTTTGAACTGTAAGATGCCCGAATCATTGGTCGTCAATTTGTCAACCACTTTCGTACATGCTTTATCGGAATAAAGCGTAAACTCTGCACCCGACAATTTCTTATCATGTTCATTGATCTTGATAAGTTTCGCATCATATGTTGAAACTGTGTCAACTACTTCCAAAGTAGCGGCAGTTCCATTTGTGTTACCTGCATTGAAAGTCATGTTTTTTCCGTTCAGGTTTGTTGCGGATTTGATACCGTTTTGATCGACAGTGAAAACAAATTCATTCGGATTCACTTCGTAGCCCGGCATAACTGATTTTTCTTTCAATTTATGCTGTCCTGTCGCAAGACCCGTAAACTTGATTTGACCGCTTCCATTCGATCTAACTTCCTCGGTTTTTCCATTCGGGAAAGTATGCGTGAAAACAGTTCCTTCAATCGGCGTTTTCGTACCGATTTGAACTTTTGTTAATATAAATTCGTTTGGTGTTTCTGGTACTGTAGGACGATTATAGGTATTTACGCCTGCCGCTGTTCCAGACGAAGTAATCTTTCTCACAAAAACCTCATTGTTAATGTAATAACCTTGTGGTGCCTTCGTTTCTTGGATTGTAACAGTTCCTAAAGGCATTGTAGGATCCGGGTTGTCATCAAGATAATAAAGTGGATCGCCAGAAACTTTATATTGCTCGGATAAATAAGCAAATCCATCCTTATCCGTTCTCAATACCCAAGTTCTTGTTGGTGTTCCATTGATATTTGGATTTTCACCGGCGAAGAATTTTACCGTAAATTCTGCACCTTCCAAGCTGGCACTTCCGGATGGCTTGTTCTGGTTTGTCTTTTTATCTACTTTGCCAAGCAAAATATGTACAGGGTCAGATTGTGGAATATCGACCAATTCGCCTTTCTCACCATAGGTTGTCGTCTCACCCGCTTTAATCACGATTGTATGTACTTTCGTATCAAGTGCGTATCCTTTCGGAGCTTTCAACTCTTTCAAGTAATACGTTCCTGCGTTAAACCCGTCTTTGTCAGCCTGTCCTTTGGCATCTGTACTGAATTTGTGTACTAATTTAGTGCACTGTGCATCACTATAAAGTCCATATTCTGCACCTTCCAAAGAATAACAGTTATTTCCATTTGTAATAGCAGTGTTTGCTGATTTTTTACGCAAATGCAAATTGCCTTGTGCTGGCATAGGTTGTTTTTCGTTCAATACAATGATACGGATATTGTCATTCCCAGCTAATTGAGAAAGCGCAAAATCTGTCAAAGATGTGTTTGTGTTGTGGAATCTTGTATCAACTTTGTATTCCATATTGTT
>CAJTIT010000092.1 GCA_910576345.1 Erysipelotrichales bacterium | reverse complement strand
AGCATTAAAAGCGAGCATTAAAATTACAACGTAAGTCTATAATGTAGGTATATAAATTTTCAATAGGAAAAGCTAGTATTTATGCTTGTTTATCGTATAAATAGTAGCTTTTTTATGTCTTCTCTCTTTTTTTAAGTGGCAAACTTGGGTTATAACATAAAATGATTTGGTATTTTTTTCTTTTTATCTTTTTCTATGTCTTTTCGTATTAGCTCTTTTTGATTGATTTTACATTTCGGTGAATGATATGCTATACTGTTGTTTACATATTTGAGGTGAAACAAGTGAAATTACAAGACATTATTCGCTGTATTCATAAAGCAGATTTGGATTATCATATGATCGAAGATGGAGATCGTATTGCAGTTGGTATATCCGGCGGTAAAGATTCCATGGTGCTGCTTACAGCTTTGCATATGTATGCAAAATTTGAATCAAAAAACTTTCAAGTGGTGGGTATTCATGTGAGTCTGGGTTTTCCTGATATGGATTTTTCAGAAGTCATTGCTTATTGTGAAGATTTAGGTATTGAATTTCATATTGAACAATCGCAAGTATATGAAATTTTAAAAAGAAACCTAGACAAAAATGGTAAATTGAAATGCAGCTTATGCTCCAAATTTAAAAAAGCGACGGTCATAGAAGCAGCCAAACGTTATGGCTGCACAAAAACCGCATTTGGACATCATGCAGATGATGCGATCGAAACCGTATTGTTAAATGCCATTCACGGTGGGCGTATTGCGACTTTCAAGCCGAAAATGTATCTGACCAATACCGATATGATGTTCATACGTCCGATGATATATTGTTATGAAGAAGATATTCTTTCCGCACAAAAACGCAATCACATTCCGTTTGTGAAAAGCACTTGCCCCAATGACGGTTATACACAACGACAAGAAATGAAAGAAATGTTACAGACGCTGTATAAACGCTATCCTATGGCAAAAGGCAATTTTCTGTATATGCTCAGCAATATCCGGCAACTGGATTTGTGGCAAAAGGAAGAAAAAGAATAATTTTGTAAAAAAATATCATTGAACAAATAAATCGAAAAAGTCAAGAGTATACATTATACGAATTCATGTTATACTAGAAGTGTCCAAAGAGGTATAAATTTTTCCTACACTTAGAGATAAGGGAAATCGGACGTTATGACCTTGTGTTGAAGACCTGTTACGAGCAGGGATCCTAATGGGATCATACAGATTACCCACCTGTACTTACAGGGAAAGATCTCTCCTCTTTGGATTTTTTTATAGATAAAAAAAGGGGCTCTAAATTATCGTAGGGTTTTGTAAAAAAACGCTCTAAATTAATGTAGGGTTTTGAGAAGATCAAAGTGAGCTCTAAATTATCATAGGGTTTCAAAAAGGTAGAGGATAAGTCAAAAAATGAACATCCACTACCTTTTTCATATGCCAAACAACACAAAGCAAAGTAATTATATTTACTGCTT
>CAJTIT010000091.1 GCA_910576345.1 Erysipelotrichales bacterium | reverse complement strand
CTTTTTCGCTGGGATTGCTTCGGCACGAAGTTCATAAACATGAACGTTTCCGTCTTTATCCACTGGGATGCGATAACCTTGTGGTGCTTTTGTTTCCTTGAAATAATACGTTGTACGATCTTTCAAGTCTTTGAACTGTAAGATGCCCGACTCATTGGTCGTCAATTTGTCAACCACTTTCGTACATGCTTTATCGGAATAAAGCGTAAACTCTGCACCCGACAATTTCTTATCATGTTCATTGATCTTGATAAGTTTCGCATCATATGGTGAAACCGTGTCAACTACTTCCAAAGTAGCGGCGGTTCCACTTGTGTTACCCGCATTGAAAGTCATGTTTTTCCCGTTCAGGTTTGTTGCGGATTTGATACCGTTTTGATCGACGGTAAATACAAATTCGTTCGGATTCACTTCGTAGCCCGGCATAACTGATTTTTCTTTCAATTTATGCTGTCCTGTCGCAAGACCTGTAAACTTGATTTGACCGCTTCCATTCGATCTTACTTCCTCAGTTTTTCCATTTGGAAGCGTATGCGTGAAAACAGTTCCTTCAATCGGCGTCTTTGTACCGATTTGAACCTTCGTCAAAATAAATTCATTGACTTGTTCCGGTACTGTAGGTCGATTGTAGGTAGTAACAGACTCAGATACTCCAGACGATGTAATCTTTCTTTCAAACACTTCGTTATTGATGTAATAACCTTGTGGAGCTTTGGTTTCCTGAATTGTTAAAGTTCCTAAAGGCAAGGTAGGAATGTTTGAATTGTTATAATAAAAATCGTCACCTGATACTTTATATTCTGGTAATAAAGAGGTAAAACCATTTTTATTTGTTCTCAATACCCAAGTTCTTGATGGTGTTCCATTGATGTTCGGATTTTTACCAGCGAAGAATTTTACCGTAAATTCAGCACCTTCTAAACTTGCACTTCCTGATGGTTTGTTTTGATTCGTCGTCTTATCTACTTTCCCGAGTAAAATAGGAACAGGGTCGGATTGCGGAATATCGACTAATTCTCCGTTGCTACCATAGGTCGTCGTTTCACCCGCTTTAATCACAATCGTATGGACTTTCGTATCCAGTGCGTAACCTTTTGGAGCTTTCAACTCTTTTAAGTAATATGTTCCTGCATTGAAGCCGTTTTTATCAGCCTGTCCTTTAGAGTCTGTGCTAAATTTATGTACCAATTTAGTGCATTGAGCATCACTATAGAGTCCATACTCTGCACCTTCCAAAGAATAGCAGTCATTTCCGTTTGTCAACGTTGGATTCGCTGAACGTTTTCTGAGTTGCAAATTTCCTTGAGCTGGCATAGGTTGTTTTTCGTTCAATACAATGATACGGATATTGTCATTCCCAGCTAATTGAGAAAGCGCAAAATCTGTCAAAGATGTGTTTGTGTTGTGGAATCTTGTATCAACTTTGTATTCCATATTGTTGTGATACAAAGGCTTGTTTCTGTTATTTGA
>CAJTIT010000090.1 GCA_910576345.1 Erysipelotrichales bacterium | reverse complement strand
TGCGTTATCTTGTGTGTTTTCATGATATTGCTCTTGCTGTATAGCAGATATCTTTTTATCCCTTTCATTCTCTGTTGCCCTCATGCTTTTCAGTTTTTGTTTGTGGTGGCGCAGCTGCGCTTGTTTCGCACGAAACAAAACTTCTTTGGCTGATGTAGTACCGCCTTTTATAACCATGTCCGGAGCGGATCTGTCATCTGTCCGCTCCTCTTTGCATTTTACACGTTCTGTTGCATTCACTGATAAGTTAAAGAGAAAAGTTTTTACCTCCTCTTTTCGCTCCAATTTTTTTATGCGTTTTGATACTTCTGCTTTGGTTTTAACATCTTTCATATTCTTGCTGTTTCTGTTGTGTGTACTCAGGATATCTCAATTTAATTGCTTCAAAATAATACTCTGCGTTGCTATCGCAGAACAAATAATAAGGGGTACTGTCGCAAGGATCATTACTCATATAACCGTTAAATAGATTAAATGCAAGCAAACAGGCTCGACGAGAGCCTGATGTTTGCCACCCTTTTTCCAGTATTTCCGTATGGATACATCTCGTGTTGAAATCATAAATTTCTTGAATACGTTTTCTTGTATCCTCACACGTTCCAAGTGTATAAAACAATGCTTTATGGTATACATCCTTTACTTTACTGTGATTCAAACTGTTATAATAAAAAGACTGATGTTGCTTGTTTAGAAATTTCATAGTTTCTTTAACCTCTTTCTTGTACTTGTACTTTTGCTTTTCCCATATGTTTTTTATCTGCTTGTGCCTGTTGTTGTAATTTGATATGCACTGATTGGCGTTGCATGTTATTAAGTCTGCGGATTGCGTTCTCTGTATGATTTTGCATTTTCATCACACAAATAGAAGAATTGATTAGCAGTTTATGTATCGCATTTACTTTATCTCCGTCTTGCTTTTGCGTCTTTACTCCGATTAGTTTTTTAATCGAATTTTTAGTAGCCCTACCGTCCTCAACAACCCTTCCAAACTGCAAGGTGAAGCCTGTGATAGCATTTGATACTTTTACTAATGAGTCTCTTAAGCCATTTAACTTTTCGCTTAACTTTAAAGTATCACTCGTTTTCACTGCAATCTTGTTTTTATAGCAATGAACATTCCATTTAAGATATGACAAAGTTTCTTTTCGTACTTCTTGCCTTTGTTTTTTCATATGGTTTACTCGATGTTCAACTGCACCGAGAGCATAATTGAACAGTCGCTTAGGCTTTCCCTCTTGAAGCCGATTCACGCTTTTTTTCAGTTCTTGGAAGTCGGCTAAAAATGATTGATATTCCGTGTCAAGTTTATTGACGTACTTCACTAATTGTTCAACATCATCACTTTTTGCCATATTCTCTTTTAGATAGGCTAGACACTTTTGTATTTCATTCTTTTTCACTTTGCTCTTTTTCATATAGCCTCCTTATTAGTCATTATCTTTTGGTTTGGTTGTCATCAAACGATATAGTTTTGTATTTTTAGGAAATGAATTGATAAAAGGCACAACGGCACCGCCATATCGTATCAGCCCGCAACCCTCTTTCGCATTCGTGATATAGTTCATCTGCTCACTACTTATATTCAACAGTTCCCCTAATTGCTCCCGATCCTGATATGATTGATTGAGCATGAT
>CAJTIT010000089.1:1014-1672 GCA_910576345.1 Erysipelotrichales bacterium | reverse complement strand
TCGGGCATCTTACAGTTCAAAGACTTGAAAGATCGTACAACGTATTATTTCAAGGAAACAAAAGCACCACAAGGTTATCGCATCCCAGTGGATAAAGACGGAAACGTTCATGTTTATGAACTTCGTGCCGAAGCAATCCCAGCGAAAAAGCAATTTGATTTCTATGTGGATGGCAAGAAATATACGACTGCCAACACATCAGGAAGTGTGCATTTGGAAGGTCAAGACGGTGAGAGAGTTGTTTCGATTACTGTCGTGAACTATACAACTGGACAACTGCCAGAAACCGGAAGCAATGGAACGATTGCTCTTATTGGCGTTGGTGTAACTGCAATGGTTTTGTGGTTTGTTTTAGGAAAGAAGAAAAAGAATCAAAAATAGAAAGGAAATGAAAGATGAGGAATAAAAACATTTTTAAGCTCTTTGCTGTGTCTTCATTGGCACTTGCTTCAGTGATTGGTGGAATGGTACCGCAATTTTCGCCACTCGTAACTACAGCATACGCCGCCGAACTTAATGCAACTTCCAATACACCAAACGGAAATGCAAACTTAGGTGGCGGTAATGCTTCCATTACGATTAACGCTAATCAAGGTCAGTCAATGTTTGGCAAAAAATTCGAGGTGTACAAACTCTTTAACGCCGAGAATGCGAAGGA
>CAJTIT010000089.1:0-818 GCA_910576345.1 Erysipelotrichales bacterium | reverse complement strand
GGCGAGTCAATCAACTATACGTGGAACACTCGTTACAAATCTGCATTGCAAAAGGTTGTTGGCGCAAAGTTAAATAAAGCACCAGCATCCGTAACAGAGTATGATGTAATTGATTACATTCAAACTCTGAATAACCATAAAGTAGAAGGAGCGACAGCGAATCAAGAGCTGGAAGGTCGTTATTCGGCTTTCCGCTACTTTGTCGAAGAACTTCGGGATGAAATTGTCAACCAGAAGTTAGGCGGATCACTCGTCACGGTCACACAGACGAACGCACAAGGTGGAATTACCATTGGCGGTTTGGATTATGGCTACTACATTGTCGATGAAGTCAATGTACCAAATAACAATGGACATAGTGCCGCATCACTTTGCATGGTAAACACAGCGAATCCAACCGCAACGGTAAACATCAAGTCGGATTATCCGCAGGTCACAAAAAAGATTGATGAAGATGATAACGAGATTGGATGGAACGACATCGCCGATTTTGAAATCGGTCAAACCGTGCCATATAAGTACAATACGACGGTTCCGAATATGAACGGATACCACACGTATTATTTGGCATTCCACGACAAAATGAGCGAAGCGTTGACTTTCAATCAGGAGTCTGTACAAATTACGATTACTGGCTTGAACAAGACATATACGCTTCAAAATACGGAATTTGTTATCCAAAAAAATGTCAACGGAAATACGTTCCAAGTGTCGATTCCTAACTTGAAAGCGATTGTTGACCGTGAGTTCCCGGAAGGTCTTGATAACGACAATCAAAACCAATACGGTCAAGCGATTGAGTTGAATTACACAGCGAC
>CAJTIT010000088.1 GCA_910576345.1 Erysipelotrichales bacterium | reverse complement strand
CCTGGTATATTATAGATGACTCATTTAACAGTCATCATAGTATACCTTTTCCTTTCCATCAATCTATTAACCGAGATTGATAACGGTTAAGTTTGCTAGTAAAATATTGAATATGTGAATGTGGATTTGTATACTTCATCCTTGTGGCTTTGACTACTTAAGAAAGGATCTCACCACACCTTATTCCTAAACAGTAATTAGTTAGATGAGTCTACCCTTTAGGGTTTTAAGAATTCGTATATTGCACCAGGTTCTGTGGTTTAAGTGTTGTGGATAACACATCACATTGTTTATTGAAAGGATGTATTATCATGATTATAGTCGGAATTGACATTGGCAAGAACAGCCATTATTTCTGTGTTCTTAATAGAGGTACAGGAGAAGTACTGGTAGATGCCACAAGTTTTAAAAACAATCAGAATGGCTTTGATTCATTGATTAAAGCACTAGAGCCTTATGATAAGGCTTCTGTTTTGATCGGTATGGAAGATACCGGGCATTATCACTTTGCTTTATTAAGATACTTATTAAGCAAGGGTTTTGCCGTTGCTCTGATCAATCCAGTGGCTACTGATATGACCCGTAAAATGCAAGGTGGTATCTCTAAGAATGACAAACTAGACACCTTAACCATTTGCGATGTTCTGTCATCAAATGCTCATAAGAAATCTTATCGTATCCTTAAGATAAGCAAGTTTGATTACTATGAACAACGACAACTGACAAGACACCACCACAACCTGAAAGAGGAAATTAATGTCTACACAAACCGTTTACAGAAGTGTATTGATCTTGTTTTCCCTGAATTCAATAGTCTATTCAAGTCCAAGTATGGTACAGTCTACATGAATATTCTGAAAACCTTTGGGAGCGCTGACAGGATTGCCCATGCAGATATCAGAAGTATCCGTAAATGCTTTGAAATCGAAGGCAGAGGTAAGCGTATATCCCTTACTGCTGAACAACTCAAAGAAGCCGCCAAAGAGTCTGTAGGCTTTGCATCTCTTGCTGAAGAAATACAAATCAGACATTTGATCTCTCAGATTGAACTAATGAATGCACAATTGGATGAAATAGATAAAAAAATAGAAGAGTTCTCTGTCAAGACCAACTCTCCTATCATATCCATACCAGGAATTTCACATTTCTCTGGTACTTCTATTTTATCTGAATTAGGAGATATTTTCAACTACTCTAAGCCATCTCAAATCATAAAAGTTGCTGGAGTAGCCCCTTATGAGTATGAATCGAGCCAATATAGAGCTGAACATACTGCCATTACCAAGAAAGGGTCTAAATACTTGCGTAAAACGCTATACCAAATCATAGTGCCTGTCATCCAGCATAATGAGGTTTTCAAGCAATACTATCAGTTAAAGCGTTCACAGGGCAAGAGTCACCGTTGTGCGCAAGGCCATTGTATCAGAAAACTGTTGAGAGTTATTTATCATCTGTTGACAATGAACCAGCAATTTGATCCTTCACTTTTGAGATAATCCGGTTACGTATCATTCCAATTTTTAAGTGATCCTCATACAGGTTGTTTTCGTCATGGATTTAAACACAAATTTTCCATTCACTTTTCAAAGACCAGCTAGAAATTAACTATTAATTTCAATGTTTTATATTTTCAAACTTTTTCATAAAAAACACTTGACTTTTATATAGTTAGCTTTCTT
>CAJTIT010000087.1 GCA_910576345.1 Erysipelotrichales bacterium | reverse complement strand
TATAGTTTTAAATTGACATTCCAGTCAGATTCTGATGTATTGAATGTATATGAAAGTCCGATAGATTTATTATCCAATCTAAGTTTGAGACAGTTAAAAGGAAAGGCGTGGAGAACGCAACATCACTTGTCGATAGGCGGTGCGATGAGAATCGACCATCCTGAAAAGGAAAGAAAACTACCGATTGCCCTTGAGCATTATTTGAAACAATATCCGCAAATCAAGACAATCAATCTGTACTTAGACAATGATAGGGCAGGACGAGACACCTCAGAATTGATTAAAAAAATGCTGAACAATTCATGCGTAATCATCGACCATGTTCCTGCCCATTACAAAGACATCAATGATGAATTGAAACACTTCACATGCAAAAGAAATGAAATAGAACGATAGTTGATGAATGTTAAACTAGTATTATGATACGAGTAATTCTATTATGAGTTACTCTTTTCTTATTGAGAAAGGAGAGTTGAACATGAAAAAGTATCTAATTGAAATCACAGAAACCTTGCAAAAACAAATTACAGTAATTGCAAAAAATCGTGAAGCGGCTGAACTAATAGTCAAAGAGAAATACAAAAACCTAGAAATTATTTTAGACGAAAGCGACCATATTTCAACTGATTTTAAGACTTTAAAAGAAACAAGAATACTTGAAAATAAAGAAAGATGAGCAAGTGTATTTCAAATAGTAAATGCTGCGCTTGCACTATGTCTTGAAATGCCGCAAGCACTGAATTATGATATCATAATTCGCTTGTTAGGGGGAAACCCCCTAAAACCCCGCTGGAAAGGAGGCATACTATGCTGAAACGAAACAAAAGTTTTTTGATACGCTTGTCCCAAGACGAACTCACTCAATTAAATAATGATGTAGAGAAAACAGGCTTATCAAGAGAGTCCTATGTGCGCTCCCTCATAAACGGATATATTCCCGCTGCCAGACCTAGCAATGATTTTCAAAAGGTACTTTATTTTCTAAGGATAACAAGCAATAACTTAAATCAGATTGCGATGATTGCGAATAAGAACGGAAACATCAATGCTGAGGAATATGCACTGGAAGTCCAAAACTTAAAAATGCTGATATTGGAAATTAAGCAGGAGCAGAGCAAAGCAATTAAAATCAACTATGGCTGTCATCAAGATATGGGACATTAAGGATAGTTTGCGCCGATTGTTAGTCTACATCACAAATCATAACAAGACCAAAAATGAAAACTATACAGATGATCCCAGTGCAATGCCATATTTCATAAGCGGGATAAACTGCGATAGCGATATGGCATATGAAGAAATGATGATAACGAAACAACAGTATCAAAAGAGCGGAGGGATACTTGCTTTTCATGCAGTCCAGTCATTTCAGCCGGGTGAGATAACTCCCGAATTAGCACATCAACTTGGTGTTGAATATGCAAAGGAAATGTGGGGAGATCGTTTTGAAGTCATTGTCGCAACTCATACAGACCATGAGCATATCCACAATCATTTTGCAATCAATTCTGTATCTTTCAAAGACGGCAAGCGTTACTATGATAACAAAGCAAATTACAGGGCAATGCAGAAATTGAATGATACTCTTTGCGAAAAATATTGTTTATCAGTTATCAAACAGAAAAAGAATATCGGACAGCCGTATGCGGCTTGGAAAGCAGAAAAGCAGAATCAGCCGACCAGACGAGCGCT
>CAJTIT010000086.1 GCA_910576345.1 Erysipelotrichales bacterium | reverse complement strand
ACCTGTTTTTGAGGAATATAGCCAAAATCTAAATCTGACATTAAGGCTTTTTCAAAACCTCTCGAAGCAAGATAATTTCGTGCATCCGCTTCTACGGACGAATGCAATTGATAACTGCCTATTTTTGTTAGTCGCTCGAGAAGCTCTAAAAGCGATTTTTCTTTCTCGGTATACGTGCGGGAATTATGTACATATTGATTATCGGTTTTCTTTTTTTCCAACATGGATAAATCGACATTCAAATTGCAAATCTCATTTACTTTTTTCATTGCATCCAAGGTTTCAAACTTTGTGTTCCCAAGTACCTTTTCTTCATATTTTTGGACGAATGTAATCGCATTTCCTTTTTCACCGCAGACAAAGCAATTCCATATCTTGTCATCTTTCGTGATGCTAAGTGATGGGTCGTGATCGGTATGAAATGGACAAATGGTTTTATTTTTATTAACGGAAAGCCCATAAGATTCTAATACAGAACGAACACTTGCTCGTTCAAGTATTTCTTGATACTTTTCTCCAAACAATGTTTTAGGTTTCATTTTTGCCATAATAATTTCTCCTTTCTAAAAAAAGGAACTGAGTTCCTTTTCGCACCTTCATGATAACGATTCCATCTCATAATCTTCTTCCACATCTTCTTCATTCTTCATATGAATAAATCCCCATTCTTTTGGTTTATTTGTATAAACGAAAACATTATCATCGGTTTTCTTTCGCAACTGCTCAAATTCCGCAAGAGAGCGGACGCCTGCATATCCGATATGATCCGCCCATTTTTTGAATGATTCATAACTGTTGTTCTCGTTATCTTGATATAAATTAAATTCAGAGTACACATATTTGCCATCTTCCATGACATTGCCCCGATCCACATAATATAACTCACTAAATTCCCAATCTATTTCTATAGATTCATATTGAATCAATAGATCATGTTCTTTAGAAAACAAGCATAAATCCAGATTGTTATATTCAAATGCTTCCTTTACGGAACGGTAACAATCAAAGTTCATGGTAAGAAGCAGAGCATCGGTTCCTTCACAATTTTTAAAAATTTCACCATACGATCCAAATGTATTATGGATTCGATGATACAGTTCCATTATATTTTGGCGGTTTCCAAGTGCTTTCAACTCAACTTGACATATGTTTGCCATAGCAATAACTCCTTTCTAAAAAAAGGAACTGAGTTCCTCATTCATAAAATTTAAAATCTTAATCCCCCATTTGTTTTTACAGTCCTGCACATATAATGCAATATACAAAACCGCCAAGTGACGATCCTAAAAAAGCTAATAACGGAGTTGGTAAAGAAACTGGTAAAACCAACTCTCCTATGGTAACAAAAAGTATAGCTCCAAAAAGCACATGCACAAACAAGCCGATAGCGTCAATATCTTCTAACTTCATATTCTTCGACTCCTTCTATATCCACCAAAAAAATACGTCTTCAAGAATTTCAAGAATAGCTTCTACTACAAAGGATAATATGGGATGCTTTTTACCAAACTTTTTTGATGAATCATTTTCTAGTCTATCCTGAACAATAGCACCCATCTTTTCTTCATATTCCCTTTCTTTTTTGCGTAGCTTTCCCGGCAAAACAAAAAGTGCCACAATAAACATTCCTATCAACGTTATTGTGGATGCCCATTTGAATGCGTTTCTAAGAATCAATAAGAATGGATCCCCTATCAAATAGCCACAAAAACTAAGACCATTAAACAAAAAGGAA
>CAJTIT010000085.1 GCA_910576345.1 Erysipelotrichales bacterium | reverse complement strand
TTTCCTTTTTGTTTAATGGTCTTAGTTTTTGTGGCTATTTGATAGGGGATCCATTCTTATTGATTCTTAGAAACGCATTCAAATGGGCATCCACAATAACGTTGATAGGAATGTTTATTGTGGCACTTTTTGTTTTGCCGGGAAAGCTAAGCAAAAAAGAAAGGGGATATGAAGAAAAGATGGGTGCTATTGTTCAGGATAGAATAGAAAATGATTCATCAAAAAAGTTTGGTAAAAAGCATCCCATATTATCCTTTGTAGTAGAAGCTATTCTTGAAATTCTTGAAGGCATATTTTTTTGGTGGATATAGAAGGAGTCGAAGAATATGAAGTTAGAAGATATTGACGCTATCGGCTTGTTTGTGCATGTGCTTTTTGGAGCTATACTTTTTGTTACCATAGGAGAGTTGGTTTTACCAGTTTCTTTACCAACTCCGTTATTAGCTTTTTTAGGATCGTCACTTGGCGGTTTTGTATATTGCATTATATGTGCAGGACTGTAAAAACAAATGGGGGATTAAGATTTTAAATTTTATGAATGAGGAACTCAGTTCCTTTTTTTAAAAAGGAGTTATTGTTATGGCAAACATATGTCAAGTTGAGTTGAAAGCACTTGGAAACCGCCAAAATATAATGGAACTGTATCATCGAATCCATAATACATTTGGATCGTATGGTGAAATTTTTAAAAATTGTGAAGGAACCGATGCTCTGCTTCTTACCATGAACTTTGATTGTTACCGTTCCGTAAAGGAAGCATTTGAATATAACAATCTGGATTTAGGCTTGTTTTCTAAAGAACATGATCTGTTGATTCAATATGAATCTATAGAAATAGATTGGGAATTTAGTGAGTTATATTATGTGGATCGGGGCAATGTCATGGAAGATGGCAAATATGTGTATTCGGAATTTAATTTATATCAAGATAACGAGAACAACAGTTATGAATCATTCAAAAAATGGGCGGATCATATCGGATATGCAGGCGTCCGCTCTCTTGCGGAATTTGAGCAGTTGCGAAAGAAAACCGATGATAATGTTTTCGTTTATACAAATAAACCAAAAGAATGGGGATTTATTCATAATGATTTTATGAAGAATGAAGAAGATGTGGAAGAAGATTATGAGATGGAATCGTTATCATGAAGGTGCGAAAAGGAACTCAGTTCCTTTTTTTAGAAAGGAGAAATTATTATGGCAAAAATGAAACCTAAAACATTGTTTGGAGAAAAGTATCAAGAAATACTTGAACGAGCAAGTGTTCGTTCTGTATTAGAATCTTATGGACTTTCCGTTAATAAAAATAAAACCATTTGTCCATTTCATACCGATCACGACCCATCACTTAGCATCACGAAAGATGACAAGATATGGAATTGCTTTGTCTGCGGTGAAAAAGGAAATGCGATTACATTCGTCCAAAAATATGAAGAAAAGGTGCTTGGGAACACAAAGTTTGAAACCTTGGATGCAATGAAAAAAGTAAATGAGATTTGCAATTTGAATGTCGATTTATCCATGTTGGAAAAAAAGAAAACCGATAATCAATATGTACATAATTCCCGCACGTATACCGAGAAAGAAAAATCGCTTTTAGATCTTCTCGAGCGACTAACAAAAATAGGCAGTTATCAATTGCATTCGTCCGTAGAAGCGGATGCACGAAATTATCTTGCTTCGAGAGGTTTTGAAAAAGCCTTAATGTCAGATTTAGATTTTGGCTATATTCCTCAAAAACAGGTCGAG
>CAJTIT010000084.1 GCA_910576345.1 Erysipelotrichales bacterium | reverse complement strand
ACTATCAGTGCTATACCTTTACTTCCTCGCTTGACATTACGGTGTAATTTCTTTGCCCATATATCATAAGTAGTACAGGCTCTTGCAGTAGGTCTTTGCGCATATATGAGTAATTGTTGCTCGAATGAATACTTATACGACCAAGCAATTACTTTTAAAAAGGATTTCCATTTTTCTTCATCTGAAATGATATCCCTTGCGGTATCTTGAAATAGTTTGTACACTCCCTGTGTTTTATCAGACATACATTTTCACGTCCTTTCTTTAACGCTCTTGTTCCATTTCTCTTTGTCTTTTTTGATACCATTGTTTCAACAATTCAATTATGAGGTCTTGTACCTGTTTCGGTGTATACGACTTTGGAATATACTTCCTTACCTCATTTTGTTTAATGATATACCTGTCTTGCTCGTTCGGCTTTTGCTCAATCATGATTTCCAGTATGCGATCATCCGTAAGTCTGCCTAATCTACTTGTTTTTTTCATTTTTTCCGCTTGCTCAAGAGATGGGACACGCCCCTCTACTTGGATTATTTCGTGCAAATCTTCTTGCTCTTTTTCAGATAGTCTTGATATCTCTACTGCGGGTCGTAACTTCATTTTACCGTTATCTACCAATTTCAAGATTTCGGGTATTAAATTATTTAACTGTATATAGCGACTAATTTGTCTTTCACTATCTCCTACTTCTTGACTCATTTTAGTAATAGACAACAGCCTCTCGCCCAGTGGGCTAGAAGTTGCTTTACCTTGATGTTTCATTGCTTCATAGCGCATTTTATATGCTTTGGCTTTTTCAGAGGGAAGTATATTCTCCCGTGTTATGTTCGAGTCAATCATGAGAATCGTTGCCTGTTCATCTGATAATTCTTTTATGATACATGGAATATCTTGCATACCATTCAATTCTGCTACATATTTTCTTCGATGTCCCGAAATCATCTCATATCTATTATCATTTTTTGGTCGTATCAATACAGGATTCAAAATCCCATTGTTAGCAATGCTTTCGTTTAATTGTTTCATGTCCTCGCTATCCTCATGCAGTCCATACGGATGATCGGGAAAATCATCAATTTCACTAATTTTAATGTAAGTGTATTTCCCTAATTCTCCTTGTTCCAATTCCTCTTGTGTTTTGTAAAAATCAGCGATCCCTATATTTTTCATGGAGTTTTCTAATTGATTTTTCTTCATTCATCAAGACCTCCATAACTATGCTCTGATAAGCCTTTGTTGCTTTTCCATGAGGATCTGTCTGTACGACACTGCACCCTGCAAGGCTACTTTCAGCGACACGCACAGAACGAGGTATAGATTCAGCAAAGATATGGATTGAATTTCCTAAATTGTCTCTTATAGTTTTTTCTACAATTTTAGATAGGTTAGTTCGATTATCAGTCATTGTGATTACAATGCCCTCAATATTGAGTTTTCTGTTCAATTCTCTTTTTACTCTTTTTACACTGTCAAGTAATGAGCGCAATCCCATAATAGATAAATGCTCTGCTTGCACAGGTATTATGACATCAGTTGCCGCAGTCAAAGCATTTATATTCAATAAATTGATCGTAGGCAGACAATCAATAAGGATATAGTCATATTTATTCTTAACCCTGCTCAGCACTCTTTTTAAAACTTTCTCTCTTGAAAATGTATTGACGAGTTTTGCGTCTATACTTGCTAAATTGATATTGCAAGGAATGAAATCCATTCCCTCATTATGCTTAAGAATAGTATCTTTCATGAGGATAGGTTGTGATTTCAGTTCTTGATCCATTAGATATGATATTGTATTTGTTAGTTCATCAGGCTCTTTAACACCTAAAGCACTTGTCATGTTGCCTTGAGGATCAAAGTCAATTAACAAGACTTTCTTACCTTGCTGAACCAAACCCGCCCC
>CAJTIT010000083.1:1010-1935 GCA_910576345.1 Erysipelotrichales bacterium | reverse complement strand
TTAGTTGGGATGGTATCGTATCACTGTTTACCAATCCATTTCCTAAGGAAGTCAGTGTCGGCATCACATCTCCTACTACTTTTCCATAGATGATTTGTGGGTAGATCGTTAACGGCGCCTTATGAAGCGGTATCGTCTTCAGTTTGTTTACTGCCGCATATACCCTTTCATCTCCTTCTTTTGAGATCTCGATATCGAAGAATACGTCTCCGTTCAACGGATGTAACATCGCCCATGCTTCTCCGCTCTCTTTGTCATATCCTTGCGATTGTATCCTTATCTTATTTGATGATGTCTGGGGTATTGTAAATTTCAATTCTGTATTTGCTTGTTCGTCCACTTCGCTGGTCAGTTTTGCGCTGATCCTTACATCTGTTCCATAGGTTACCAATGTCGGTACTTCATCAAATGCGATCGTTTGGGTCTTTCTTCCTTGGATCTCTATTTCATATGTTTCGATCTCACTGATGTTTCCTGCCTCATCCTTCGTCCTTACCTGTATCTCATACTCTCCTGCGCCATTGATATTGATTTTTTCATCCACAGGTATCATCCATGTCGCTCCATCATCCAAACTGTATTCCCATGTTTGTTCGATACCACTTGGTTTTGGTCGTACTTGTCCTGCGATTTCTGCTTCATCGATATAGAGATGATCTTCATTGATGGCAAGGATTGGTGGTTGTGGTCGCTCTTTATCGATGTAAACGTTGATAGATACCGGTCTTGATTCCACATCGGTGGAAACAGCTCTGAATTCATATAATTCTTTGATCCATTCATCCGTCGTCACTTCCAGTGTATTATCTTCCATATCGTTCCAGTTCTCATCACTTGTCTTTCGGTATTGATAAGTGATTGGTTCTTGGAAGTTTACGTTTTGATTGTTCAACGTGATCTTCACGTCTTGATTGATCCACGTACT
>CAJTIT010000083.1:0-899 GCA_910576345.1 Erysipelotrichales bacterium | reverse complement strand
CTCCTGTGCCGATCTTCATTTTGAATGTGTATCTTCCATTCATTTGTGCTTGATAGCTTTGCGTTGGCTGGCTTCGATTCAGATAACCCAACATCGTTTCTGTTTCATCACCGTCTCCTTGAAACCATACTTGGATATAATTGATGCCGCTATCCGGTTCCACTCTTGTGACTTGTATATCATGTACATCTCCATCTGATGATAAGGATCCCAATGTCGCTGTCAAGGATGCAGGTGTCGTATCGATCTGTCTTATGGTCTTGAATGTTTCTAATACATTGCCTGCTCGATCTTTGATGATGAATTTATACAAGCCATTTTCTGTCGCATCGAATTGATAGTTTCCATTTCCTCGATTGTTCAATGAGATAGGATGTTCCACATTGGATGCGTCAAAATAGCTCACTTTTACACTTTCACTGTCGCTATTGTCGATTCCACTTGTCAAATCACTCGCTTGTATATCGATCGTTTTCTTGATGCTTGACCATCCATTCGGTATTTGAATATTGACTGTTGGTTTTGTTTGATCGATCTTTATTCTCGTATTCAGCTGTTTCGCATGAGAGATCTCTCCATCTGTTTTCTTTAGCTTCACAATTGGTCGAATCCCATTTGTATCTTCGATCAATTCCACCATCGATCCAAATTCTCCGTCCACACCATCTTCCACAAAGGCGATATCGAAATATCCAAAATACTTCGCTTCTTGTGACGGTCTTAATGTGACCGCTGTTTTATACCATCCATTCACTTGTGGTAATGGTGAATAGATCTCGATCCATCGCTCCAATATGCCATCCGGATCCACTGTGAATACATGTGCATCGTCATCATCATAATCTTCTAGTGTGAGTTCATATTTATCAAGGAATTGTGATACGTTCGTATTGACGATC
>CAJTIT010000082.1 GCA_910576345.1 Erysipelotrichales bacterium | reverse complement strand
AAGTTCAACGAGTGGGAACAAGTTGATCCTGAAAATATCGGAATCAAACAATGGAAGCATTTCATGGTTTCCGCTAAAACTCCGAAGACAATGAGCACGATCATCATGACCGCATCCGCTCGTCTTGCGCCATTCAACTTAAGAGAAATTGAAAGAATGACAGTCGATGATACGATGGAATTAGATCGCATTGGAAAGCCATTAGATTTAACCGATAAAAATGAAAAAAGGAAAGATGGAAAGGTTGCCTATTTTTTCGTTACGAATCCAAATGACAAGGCGTTCAACTTTTTGGCGAACCTGATGTACTCTCAAATTTTCAATATTATCGACCAAAATGCGGGTGATAATGGTGGACGTCTTGCGGTTCCTTGTAACCTATACCTTGACGAATTTAGACAACTTGGTACAATCCCAAATTTCTTGGAAAACTGGGCTTATGTTCGTGGTTTAGACTGCGGTATAACGGTAATTTTGCAATCCCTGAGTCAGTTTAAGAAAATTTACAAGGATGAATGGGAAACCGGTCTGGACTGTTGCGATTATTTATTTTTTCTTGGTTCAAGATCGAAAGAAACGCTTGAATATATGAGCACTATGCTCGGAAAGGAGAGTCTGTACAAGAAATCCTCAGGACGGTCTTTTGGAAGACAAGGTTCTTCTTCTCAAAATTGGGATATATACGGGCGTGAGCTGGGAACGGTTGACGAGCTGGCACAGCTTCCCAAAGGTTATGGAATTTTGTTGATGTCGGGTACCGATCCATTTTATTCGAAATTATATGATTTGAAAAAACATCCTCGCTATAACGAATTGTGGGAAGCATGGACAGAACAAAAAAGCGATCACAATACCAAAGAATGGTTAGAGAATCATGACAAATTTTACGACCATCTTGTGCAGATTTCTAAAAAATCAAACGAAGAAATTTTGCGGGAATATATGGAAGCAATCGGTATTAAATGTGAGGTAGGTTTCCAAATGGAAAAGGTAACAACAGACGAGGAAGCCGAGTTTCAAAAGAAAGGCTATGGACGGTTGATTTTTTGACCGTTTTACTCATATATGAAAGGGGTGATATTTTAAGATCATTGATTATAACATGAAGGAAAAAGACAACGTATGTCTTTTTATTTTGGAACAAAAAAGAAAGAAGAGGAAAAAAGATGGAAAAGAAAGTATTAGTAACACAAAATGTTGAACAGAAAGGATTTATGAAAATGAATCAGAAATGGAGAGGAAAAGTAGCAAAAGGCATGGTCGCCATGCAAGCGTTTGCGGGATCGTATCTGTTGATGACAAGCAATGTATATGCCGCCGGAAGTAACACGAGCAGTATTGATTCATTCATTACCTTCATCTGCGATTGGGTGATGAAAATTGGTGGTGTTGTTGCCATGATCGGTGGGATAATGTTTGCTCTTGGTTGGCAACGAGAAGATGCGGAAGGTAAATCCCGTGGCTTAATGACGGTAATGGCTGGATTTATGCTCATTGCAATTGCACAGGCACCTAGCATTTTTGGTCTTTAAAAGCAGTCAAAAAGGTGGAACTCAGTTCCATCTTTTTGTTTTTAACCAAAGAAAGGAGAAAAAATAAAGATGGCGAATTGGTTAGGCAATATTGTTAAGATGCTTTTGGATATTGGATTCAGCTTGTTTGGTTTCCATATCGACTTAAGCAACTTAGCTTCTACCACAAAAAGTCTATGCAATTGGAATGACATTCAAACAAGTACACTTGGTACTATTGCAAAGGATTTAAACGAAGTATTTGTTCCCATTGGTCTTTCCTTATTGACCGTATTTGTCATGATTGACCTGATAAAAAAGGCGATGGAAATAGATCGCATTTCATGGGAACGAATCGTTATGTCGATGGTTCGCTTTTTAATTTTTAAAGTGCTGATTGAACATTCGTATGAATTTTTGAACATGATTATGAGCGTCGCTGGTGATTTCATAAACAAAACCATTACAGCACTTCACTATTCGACCGCATCATCCGCCGATATTGGAAC
>CAJTIT010000081.1 GCA_910576345.1 Erysipelotrichales bacterium | reverse complement strand
TCGTTCCAATATCGGCGGATGATGCGGTCGAATAGTGAAGTGCTGTAATGGTTTTGTTTATGAAATCACCAGCGACGCTCATAATCATGTTCAAAAATTCATACGAATGTTCAATCAGCACTTTAAAAATTAAAAAGCGAACTATCGACATAACGATTCGTTCCCATGAAATGCGATCTATTTCCATCGCCTTTTTTATCAGGTCAATCATGACAAATACGGTCAATAAGGAAAGACCAATGGGAACAAAAACTTCGTTTAAATCCTTTGCAATTGTACCAAGTGTACTTGTTTGAATGTCATTCCAATTGCATAGACTTTTTGTGGTAGAGGCTAAGTTGCTTAAGTCGATATGGAAACCAAACAAGCTGAATCCAATATCCAAAAGCATCTTAACGATATTGCCTAACCAATTCGCCATCTTTATTTTTTCTCCTTTCTTTGGTTAAAAACAAAAAGATGGAACTGAGTTCCACCTTTTTGACTGCTTTTAAAGACCAAAAATGCTAGGTGCCTGTGCAATTGCAATGAGCATAAATCCAGCCATTACCGTCATTAAGCCACGGGATTTACCTTCCGCATCTTCTCGTTGCCAACCAAGAGCAAACATTATCCCACCGATCATGGCAACAACACCACCAATTTTCATCACCCAATCGCAGATGAAGGTAATGAATGAATCAATACTGCTCGTGTTACTTCCGGCGGCATATACATTGCTTGTCATCAACAGATACGATCCCGCAAACGCTTGCATGGCGACCATGCCTTTTGCTACTTTTCCTCTCCATTTTTGATTCATTTTCATAAATCCTTTCTGTTCAACATTTTGTGTTACTAATACTTTCTTTTCCATCTTTTTTCCTCTTCTTTCTTTTTTGTTCCAAAATAAAAAGACATACGTTGTCTTTTTCCTTCATGTTATAATCAATGATCTTAAAATATCACCCCTTTCATATATGAGTAAAACGGTCAAAAAATCAACCGTCCATAGCCTTTCTTTTGAAACTCGGCTTCCTCGTCTGTTGTTACCTTTTGCATTTGGAAACCTACCTCACATTTGATACCGATTGCTTCCATATATTCCTGCAAAATTTCTTCGTTTGATTTTTTAGAAATCTGCACAAGATGGTCGTAAAATTTGTCATGATTCTCTAACCATTCTTTGGTACTGTGATCGCTTTTTTGTTCTGTCCATGCTTCCCACAATTCGTTATAGCGAGGATGTTTTTTCAAATCATATAATTTCGAATAAAATGGATCGGTACCCGACATCAACAAAATTCCATAACCTTTGGGAAGCTGTGCCAGCTCGTCAACCGTTCCCAGCTCACGCCCGTATATATCCCAATTTTGAGAAGAAGAACCTTGTCTTCCAAAAGACCGTCCTGACGATTTCTTGTATAGACTCTCCTTTCCGAGCATAGTGCTCATATATTCAAGCGTTTCTTTCGATCTTGAACCAAGAAAAAATAAATAATCGCAACAGTCCAGACCGGTTTCCCATTCATCCTTGTAAATTTTCTTAAACTGACTCAGGGATTGCAAAATTACCGTTATACCGCAGTCCAAACCACGAACATAAGCCCAGTTTTCCAAGAAATTTGGGATTGTACCAAGTTGTCTAAATTCGTCAAGGTATAGGTTACAAGGAACCGCAAGACGTCCACCGTTATCACCCGCATTTTGGTCGATAATATTGAAAATTTGAGAGTACATCAGGTTCGCCAAAAAGTTGAACGCCTTGTCATTTGGATTCGTAACGAAAAAATAGGCAACCTTTCCATCTTTCCTTTTTTCATTTTTATCGGTTAAATCTAATGGCTTTCCAATGCGATCTAACTCCATCGTATCATCGACTGTCATTCTTTCAATTTCTCGTAAGTTGAATGGCGCAAGACGAGCGGATGCGGTCATGATGATCGTGCTCATTGTCTTCGGAGTTTTAGCGGAAACCATGAAATGCTTCCATTGTTTGATTCCGATATTTTCAGGATCAACTTGTTCCCACTCGTTGAACTT
>CAJTIT010000080.1 GCA_910576345.1 Erysipelotrichales bacterium | reverse complement strand
ATACATGTGCTGATGTAGGCGGTTCACTTTCTTCTTTTTTGAACAGCACCGATCGTTATTTTGTTCATGCGATTTTAAAGAAAATGGAAAGCTAAAAAATAATAGAGCTGATTGCATTTCTACTAGTTATTTTGTAAGATGAAGTTAAGAAGAAAAATCTTAAGGGAGAAAAAATATGAACAACGAAAAAACAAAAAAACAACTTTCTGAAGACGATTTGATTCGCCCATGCACAGAAGATATTTGGTCGTTTCCATATATCGAAGAAGATAATGCTGAGAATAGAGAAGCTGTCCAGAGTATCCTAAAACGGCAGAAACACGACGAGGTGCAAGCGGAATTGGAACGGCTTGCTGGCGGGTATGAGTTTACGCTCGCCAAGAGGAACTGGTATGTGGATACGGATGTGGCATTGAGGCGAATTAGAAAATCATGTACCTTAAACTTTAAAGGAAATGATATTTATTTTGCGTCGAAAAACGATCTCGACAAAGCAATCTCTGAAATCGGTGAAGAAAGAATTTTGAAAGATTATTTCGGAATTGAATTGAACAATGCCTGAGCAAATCGAAGCAAATAAAGAGAGATTGAATCATATCATCGACAATCTTTGGTCTTACGAGACATTTTGCTATATCCTGATGGACGAATGCGATCATGAATGCTTCACGTGTCCATTTGATGACAGAAGTGTTTTTTCTGAATCAAGAAAGGGACTTATTGAATGGCTTCGAGGGAAAAGTTTTAAAGAAGCTAAAGAAATCGCCCAAAAGGCGATAAAAGAAAGCAAGTAAAAATTGGATAGCTCTTATGATTAAAACACACTCTGTCACAGGACAGGGTGTGTTTTTTCTAATTTGTATATTAGTATGACGTATTTAGTATGACGTAATCTGTTTTTATGTAGTCGATCTGTTCCAACCATTTTAGAAAAGTCTTTGAACGATCCCATGATTTGGCTGGGCGTTTTCCAGTCAGAACCGTATATTTGTGATATAGGTCTTTGAGAGCTACGTTTCTAAAGTCTACGTTCGTTTCTGTTTCTTTGCCATTTCCGTAACAGACCGGAATAATACTTATGTCTGCTTCGATGCCGTTCTCATTCATACCAAAAGCAGTCAGTGAAGGACTACTGCCTCTTACAAAAAAGATACCTTCCTGAGTTTCTTCCAGATCTTTTATGATGTCTTCTACTTCATAGTTTTTTCTTTGTGAAATGTCCACTGTTTTAATTTTTAACGTTTCCATATTTTTTCTCCTTTTTTTAACTATACTACAGGATTTACAACATCCGCAATACTCTAGTGTTTTACCTGATTTTGCTATATTGAAAAACAATAAAAACCGTTTTAAATATTGCCAAAATAGGCGACTTTTTTTGAAAAAAACTTGTGTTACTACACATTATGTAGTACAATAAAGACAGATAGAAAAGGATAAAAAATCCTAAAGGAGAACAACAAAATGACAAAATACATCGTGACTGAAACATATCCGTGGTCACCATCAAAATTCCAAACTAGAATTTCCGGAAATAAGTTGTATGACACAAAAAAAGAAGCATACAATGAAATTCGTCAATTGGTTCGTGAAGAATTTGACGAAGAAGAACTTCCAGTTGTTTGTTCCTTTTACTACGAACCGCCCTATAAACGGTTTGTCTATGAACTGGATGGAAAGGTAGAAGTTATATATCGCATCTGCCCTGTACAATTTGATTAAAAATCACCCTGATGAGTCTTGGAAGATTAAGACGAAACACAAGCAAACAGCTTGTGTCGGTGATAAAAGAATCATCAAGGAGAACAACACTATGAAATACTACAGCACACTGAGACCATTATTTATTGGTTGTACGCCTAAACCAGAAGGAAACGACAGGATCATTAACTACGATGAACCTAAATTCATTGATTCGATCGGTCGGGTAGCATTTGGTTATTTTGAAACAGATAAAAAAATCGAATACTCAAACTTCGATTTGATCCCTGAAATGCAAGTATGGACTGTGACTTATAGAGTTATGAAAAATGGAGAACTCAAATATAAAATTCGTAAAGACAATTTAGATTTTCTTCCTGAACCTAAAACTAGGGGAGTGAAAGAAA
>CAJTIT010000079.1 GCA_910576345.1 Erysipelotrichales bacterium | reverse complement strand
TACAGGGCAATGCAGAAATTGAATGATACTCTTTGCGAAAAATATTGTTTATCAGTTATCAAACAGAAAAAGAATATCGGACAGCCGTATGCGGCTTGGAAAGCAGAAAAGCAGAATCAGCCGACCAGACGAGCGCTGATATGTTGCGATGTGGAATATGCGATTACGAATGCTCTTACCTATTCGCAATTTATGCACCACTTAAAAGAAATGGGATATTTGATAAAAACCAATGTGAAGCATATTGCGGTATGTCCGCCGGGAAGTAATAAGTTTTTTCGATTATGCAATTTAACAAAAGATCAGCGATATGCTGAGGATATGATAAAAGAGCGAATATTGAAAAACCGCAATGTATCATCAAGGCGTAAGAGTAAACCGATAAAGATGAAAGGCAAGGTTACACATGCTCGCAGAATTACAGGAATACGAGCATTATACATCAAGTATCAGTATCGAATGGGAGTAATACCTAAAAATGTACCAAATCGTAAGGTGCATTTTTATTTTAAGCAGGACTTGATCTATCTTGAAAAAATTACGCAGGAAGTTACCCTCATGTGCAAAAAGAAAATTCATACAATGACAGACTTGGAAAATTGTATGCTGCAAGCAAAAAATACCATGAGTACATTGATGAGGGCGAGGACTAAATCCTATAACAAGTTAAGACGTTGCAGCGATCCGATTCAGATAGAGAACATAAAAAAGGAAATTACGAACTTAAGTGAGGATATTAGAAAACTTAGAAAGGAGGTGGTGCTATATGAGGGTATCAAAGCACGATCTATCGTAATCAAAGAAAAACTTAATGTAACAAAACAAGATAAGGAGCGTGAACAAAATGAGCGTCACTGGAGAAACCGCTGACCAACTTACAAGGATGACACTTCAAGGCATACAATTTGCGGCTGGACTATCTGCAAAGGCAGGTGGAAAAACTTTAAAGTCATTATCAGTCTTTCTATACTCTGTAATTGCTGAACAGAAAAAAGTCAAAGGCAAGACAAATTTAAAGTCATTCTTGAAGTCTGAAGAAGAATTAAAAATATTTGCGATACACCGCAAAGACCTGCATTCCTTTTATAAGGAGGCAAAGAGGTATGGGGTATTGTATCATGTGATTATGAAAGAAAAGGGCGAGGACGGCATATGCGACATCATGATAAAAGCAAAGGACGCCAATAAGGTCGCAAGAATAGCCAATCGTTTGGAAATAGGCACATTAGATACGAAAGCCATAAACTCAATGATTGAGAAGGAACAAGCAACCGTTGATAAACAAGTGCCGATGATGAATGAAACAGAGCATAATGATACAATCAGGGCTTTAATGGAAAAGGCAATGAAACAAGACCCCAAGAAAGCCCGGATGGATACCACGAAAGATCTGTCCGGGCATTCCTTGAAAGTTTCAACGAATGTATCTGAGAAACCATCGGTAAGAAAAGAATTGAGCGATATTAAGCAAAAACAACAAAAGCAACAAAAGCAACAACAAATACAAAGAGCAAAGCATATCAAGAAAAATAGGAGGAAACAATATGCCAACAATCGAAGAAGTATTGCAAGGTAAAACCTTTCAAAAGGTATCAAAAGAAGAATTTGCTTTACAACAAAAAACATTAAGGGAACAGTTGTGGGAAGTTGCAAATAAGCAGTATATGGAAAGTGTNNNNGGAGGTACTAAAGTATTAAGCATGGTGGAAAAAGTACAAGAGGGTGAATTGAATGTTTATTATAATCCTCAAAGTAACTTAATTGAGGTGGATAAAACATTAGATATTCAGAAGGTTATACAGGGTATGGTTCGAGAGTATTGTCATAAATCGTATGCCGAACACTACCAGTATGATAGAGAGGAGGCTTCATTCACATGTGATTGCGCCGCATATATGATGTGCAAAAAACTTGGTATCGAGCCTGATTGTACTTTTTTGAATAATGTACAGCCTTATTTCCATGGCGCAGATGCAAAAGAGGTTCGTGAGGAGTTAGAGGCTGTTCATAAAACATATAAAAGTTTTAATGACAGAGTCGATAAAAACATCTATCTTGAAAACCTTAAAAATAAAGAGAAAGAGGTCGAACAAGAAAAATGAGGTAAAA
>CAJTIT010000078.1 GCA_910576345.1 Erysipelotrichales bacterium | reverse complement strand
GAGGTCGGCTCTGTATCTTTTCCTTGTTCTTCTATCTTTATTTGTCTTTCATGTTCATGCTTTCGTTGCACTTGCTTTTGTAAAAATACAGGATAGTGTTCTAGTTCTTGTTTACTTAAATAGCGATTAGTCGCTATGAGTTCACTAATTCGTTTTGCGACTTTATCCCATTTTAAAGTAACCTTGATTTCTTCTTTTCCTATTTCTTTTTTTCTGCTGATTGTAATCCCTTTACCATCGTGCCATTCATCAATGCAGCCGTATGCAGGATTGCTTCCACCAACTCCATATTCCTGCTTAAGAAAATCAATATTCTCTTTTTTAGTTAAATGCTTTTGCATATGTTGAAAGATACGATATTTACCATCTTGCACATCACTGCCACGAATGAGAATACGATCAATTTCATCTTGAGAAAAAAACACACCATTTTTGAAAGACTTTTCGTTTTCATAAACTGCATTTCTTAGTTCATCAGCAGTGGGAATTTGGACAGTCGGATCATAGTACCGTGATATAATGAAACCGTCAACCAAGTTTGCAACTAATTTCCAATTATACTTTACGCTTGTTTCTTGATTATCATATGTTCCAAAATAAAGATGAAGTGAATCTTCTTCTTTTATAAAACCAAGAGGAACACCATCTACTTTCCATTCTACTGTGTGCTTCGGGAAACATTCTTTAATGAAAGTGGCTTGTTCCTTTTTATCTGTATGTTCTTGAAAGAATGAAATNGTCGACGATTTCAGTAGTTCATTTCTATATGTGAGTAAATGGAAAATAGCATTTGAATTAAGTACATTCATTTTATAGGCTCGTTGAACCCCTGACATCTTTTCCCATTTTGGAAGTAAATATTCACCGCTCTCAATCAGTTTAGCAACTTCCTTTTGAAGAACCATAAACGATAAAAATGATTTAGATTCTTTCCTTAAATAACTTCCCTCCCATATATCAAGACCATTACCATATTTTCTGCACCCTATATAACTAAAGTCATAATTCTGTGGGGCTTTAAAAGTCTGGATAAGTTTGTCATCATAACACTCTGCTAAGAAATTTGCTCTTTCTTCATCGTCTATATGTTCTATAAAATATTGCGCAATTTCTTCTTTCTTTTTGGTAAGTCCAATATCTTCACAAAGTAATGTTGATAAATACTGTAAATTAAAAGGCGGTAATACATCTGTATTTCCGCCTTTGTCAATTAGTTGTAGACCACTTGTGCCAAGACCATTTCCTGCACTCGATTCTTCAAATTGTTCATGTAGCCGACCCATTCCATTTGCGCTGTTGCTTTGTCCGGTATCAGGTTCTTCTCGCTCTCCAACATTTGATTCATCAACAGTTCTTCCAATTCTTCCGCCTCTTGCTGAATCTCTTTGAGATGATTGTTCATTTGATTTTGAGTCAGTAGTTTGAAATATAAGTCCGGTTTGTCCTCCTCTAGGTATTTCATTCTCGCTTTCATGTACATTTCTGTAAGTGTAATCTTCTCCATTTGTAAGTCCGGAAGTTGTACGTCCCCTACCTGCTTGTAATTGATTTTCATTTGAATTACTCCTCTCTGTACTATCATTATGAACCATTTTTACCGTTTTAGCAAGTTTCGCACGGGATAAATTCTCATTGATAGATTTTAACTCGTTTATAGCGTATTTATTGTATTCTTGCACTGTATGACCTATAAAGGCAATCGTGTCCATATCAAGCATTTTGATAGCCGAAAAATCATCCTTATTGAAATAATTTTCTACATCTTTAATATCACACCGTATCATCGCAGCATAAGCAATACTGTTGACGATTAACTGATTGATATCCGCAATTACTTTTGTTTGATACTTGTATTCAGTATTTTTATCTGATATTTTTTTTATAAGGCGTTCAGAAATAACAATCTCATCTGAAAAAGTAGCAATCATCTCTTTTAATGCTTCATAAAGACTAGCATGTTCTAATTCAGGTGCATATTTATCAATTAAATAGTTTCGCAGTTCTTCATGTACATCACTTCTTATCTCCCATAAATTAAATGGTTTTTTTTCTCTACTAACCGTATCCGACACATCAAACACATGCTCTAAATACATAGTATTTTTACCTTGCACTATCAGTGCTATACCTTTACTTCCTCGCTTGACATTACGGTGTAATTTCTTTGCCCATATATCATAAGTAGTACAGGCTCTTGCAGTAGGTCTTTGCGCATATATGAGTAATTGTTGCTCGAATGAATACTT
>CAJTIT010000077.1 GCA_910576345.1 Erysipelotrichales bacterium | reverse complement strand
TAAGTATTCATTCGAGCAACAATTACTCATATATGCGCAAAGACCTACTGCAAGAGCCTGTACTACTTATGATATATGGGCAAAGAAATTACACCGTAATGTCAAGCGAGGAAGTAAAGGTATAGCACTGATAGTACAAGGTAAAAATACTATGTATTTAGAGCATGTGTTTGATGTGTCGGATACGGTTAGTAGAGAAAAAAAACCATTTAATTTATGGGAGATAAGAAGTGATGTACATGAAGAACTGCGAAACTATTTAATTGATAAATATGCACCTGAATTAGAACATGCTAGTCTTTATGAAGCATTAAAAGAGATGATTGCTACTTTTTCAGATGAGATTGTTATTTCTGAACGCCTTATAAAAAAAATATCAGATAAAAATACTGAATACAAGTATCAAACAAAAGTAATTGCGGATATCAATCAGTTAATCGTCAACAGTATTGCTTATGCTGCGATGATACGGTGTGATATTAAAGATGTAGAAAATTATTTCAATAAGGATGATTTTTCGGCTATCAAAATGTTTGATATGGACACGATTGCCTTTATAGGTCATACAGTGCAAGAATACAATAAATACGCTATAAACGAGTTAAAATCTATCAATGAGAATTTATCCCGTACGAAACTTGCTAAAACGGTAAAAATGGTTCATAATGATAGTACAGAGAGGAGTAATTCAAATGAAAATCAATTACAAGCAGGTAGGGGACGTACAACTTCCGGACTTACAAATGGAGAAGATTACACTTACAGAAATGTACATGAAAGCGAGAATGAAATACCTAGAGGAGGACAAACCGGACTTATATTTCAAACTACTGACTCAAAATCAAATGAACAATCATCTCAAAGAGATTCAGCAAGAGGCGGAAGAATTGGAAGAACTGTTGATGAATCAAATGTTGGAGAGCGAGAAGAACCTGATACCGGACAAAGCAACAGCGCAAATGGAATGGGTCGGCTACATGAACAATTTGAAGAATCGAGTGCAAGAAATGGTCTTGACACAAGTGGTCTACAACTAATTGACAAAGGCGGAAATACAGATGTATTACCGCCTTTTAATTTACAGTATTTATCAACATTACTTTGTGAAGATATTGGACTTACCAAAAAGAAAGAAGAAATTGCGCAATATTTTATAGAACATATAGACGATGAAGAAAGAGCAAATTTCTTAGCAGAGTGTTATGATGACAAACTTATCCAGACTTTTAATGCCCCACAGAATTATGACTTTAGTTATATAGGGTGCAGAAAATATGGTAATGGTCTTGATATATGGGAGGGAAGTTATTTAAGGAAAGAATCTAAATCATTTTTATCGTTTATGGTTCTTCAAAAGGAAGTTGCTAAACTGATTGAGAGCGGTGAATATTTACTTCCAAAATGGGAAAAGATGTCAGGGGTTCAACGAGCCTATAAAATGAATGTACTTAATTCAAATGCTATTTTCCATTTACTCACATATAGAAATGAACTACTGAAATCGTCGACGGAGATTATTTCATTCTTTCAAGAACATACAGATAAAAAGGAACAAGCCACTTTCATTAAAGAATGTTTCCCGAAGCACACAGTAGAATGGAAAGTAGATGGTGTTCCTCTTGGTTTTATAAAAGAAGAAGATTCACTTCATCTTTATTTTGGAACATATGATAATCAAGAAACAAGCGTAAAGTATAATTGGAAATTAGTTGCAAACTTGGTTGACGGTTTCATTATATCACGGTACTATGATCCGACTGTCCAAATTCCCACTGCTGATGAACTAAGAAATGCAGTTTATGAAAACGAAAAGTCTTTCAAAAATGGTGTGTTTTTTTCTCAAGATGAAATTGATCGTATTCTCATTCGTGGCAGTGATGTGCAAGATGGTAAATATCGTATCTTTCAACATATGCAAAAGCATTTAACTAAAAAAGAGAATATTGATTTTCTTAAGCAGGAATATGGAATTGGTGGAAGCAATCCTGCATACGGCTGCATTGATGAATGGCACGATGGTAAAGGGATTACAATCAGCAGAAAAAAAGAAATAGGAAAAGAAGAAATCAAGGTTACTTTAAAATGGGATAAAGTCGCAAAACGGATTAGTGAACTCATAGCGACTAATCGCTATTTAAGTAAACAAGAACTAGAACACTATCCTGTATTTTTACAAAAGCAAGTGCAACGAAAGCATGAACATGAAAGACAAATAAAGATAGAAGAACAAGGAAAAGATACAGAGCCGACCTC
>CAJTIT010000076.1 GCA_910576345.1 Erysipelotrichales bacterium | reverse complement strand
AAAAACATAAAGGAGGATATGAAACATGATAAAAAGTCTATCAAAGTTAAGAAAGCAAAATAAGGAAAAATTCAGAGTCCCACGTTCAGCACAAGATGTAATTGATATTGATGTGATATATAAGGACGGTATCTTTCAAAAAGGTAAAAACTACTCAAAGGTTTTTCGTTTTGAAGATATCAATTACTCCATTGCTTCTAAAAATGATAAAATGGGTTTATTCTTAGACTACAGTGAATTACTGAACTCATTCGATAGCAGCGCATTGGTTAAAATCACAATCAACAATCGTAAAATCGACTTGTCGGATTTCAAAGATAACGTGCTGATTAAATTGCAGAATGATCCGTTAGATGAATATCGAGAGGAATACAATACGATGTTGTATGATAAAATCAAAGATACCGATGAAATCGTACAAGAGAAGTATATTACAATTACGATATACAGAAACAATATCACAGAAGCACGTTCTGCATTCAACAGATATCATAGTGAACTGAGCAAGCATTTTTCAAAATTGGGAACACGTTTTCAAGCATTGGACACACAAGAGCGGTTGAAACTGTTACATGATTTTTATCGGAGCGGACAAGAGGAGCATTTTCAATTTGATATGAATGACTCGGCATACAAAGGGCATTCATTTAAGGACGCAATTTGTCCGATTGCTCCAATATTCAAACACAAATACTTTCAACTCGACGAAAAATATGGTCGAGTTTTATATTTAAACAATTATGCGAATTATATCAAGGATAATTTCATTTCTGAATTGTGTAATCTAAACAAGAATATGATGTATTCAATGGATTTAATCAGTGTGCCAACGGATGAAGCAGTGAAAGAAATTGAGCGAAAACTGTTAGGTGTCGAAACCAACATCACAAATTGGCAAAGACGGCAAAACGCAAACAATAACTTTTCTGCGGTCATTCCTTATGATATGGAATTACAGCGAAAGGAAAGTAAGGAATACTTAGATGACTTGACAACGAGGGATCAGAAAATGATGTTTGCATGTATCACTGTAACTCATTTAGCAGACAGTTTAGAGGAACTAGAGCGAGATAGTGAAACACTCATGAGTATCGCCCGAAAATTTATGTGTGAATTGACACCGCTTGCTTTTTCAAGCCGTCAACTTGACGGTTTGACCTCATGTTTACCTATCGGCAGAAACAAATTAAATATCATGCGGACTTTATTGACGGAAAGTGTTGCGGTTTTTATTCCGTTCAGAGCGCAAGAAATCATGGATAAAAAGGGAATATGGTTAGGACAAAATGCAATCACGAATAATCTGATTATGTGCAATAGAGAACTTCTACAAAATCCTAATACCTTTGTTTTCGGTGTCCCCGGTTCGGGAAAATCATTCTTAACAAAAGAATTGATTGAATTTATTGCATTGGCAACAAAGGATGACATTATCATATGCGACCCCGAAGGGGAATACAGTGCCTTGGTGCGTGAACTCGGGGGACAGGTTCATGAATTATATGCAGGAAGTAACGACCATTTAAATGCAATGGATATGGAAGAAGGTTATGGAGAAAGCGGGAATCCTGTTGGGGATAAATCACAGTTTATCATGAGTTTGCTTGACCAAAATAGTAAAAACGGTATCAGCGAGGAGGAAGAAAGTATAATTGATCGCTGTGTAACAGAAACCTATCGGCGATGTGAGGAAACCAAAGAAATTCCAACATTGAAGATTCTTAGAATGATTATGCTGGAACAACCGGAACGTCAAGCAAAAAGCCTTGCTTTGAAATTAGAATTATTTACTGAGGGAAACCTTAATATTTTTGCACAGCCGACGAATGTGGAACGTACCAATCGAATCACTTCGTTTGATATCAGAAAAATGCAAAAGCAGTTGAAGAAATTCGGTTTAAGTGTAATTACGGACACTATGATAAATCGAGTAAATCGAAATTGGCAGATGGGCAGACGCACCCATCTTTTTTATGACGAAATTCACGTTATATTTGAGAATGAAACTGCGGCGGAGTTTTTGGATTGTGCATGGAGGCAATTCAGAAAAAGAGACGCTTATCCAACAGGAATTACGCAAAATGTTCGTTATTTATTAAACAGTGAGAAAGGCAGCACAATGTTATCCAACAGCGAATTAGTTATCATGCTCAATCAATCATATCAGGATCGGGAGCAATTAGGGGAACTGTTGAATATAAGTAGTGAGCAGATGAACTATATCACGAATGCGAAAGAGGGTTGCGGGCTGATACGATATGGCGGTGCCGTTGTGCCTTTTAT
>CAJTIT010000075.1 GCA_910576345.1 Erysipelotrichales bacterium | reverse complement strand
AAAAAAACATAAAGGAGGATATGAAACATGATAAAAAGTCTATCAAAGTTAAGAAAGCAAAATAAGGAAAAATTCAGAGTCCCACGTTCAGCACAAGATGTAATTGATATTGATGTGATATATAAGGACGGTATCTTTCAAAAAGGCAAAAACTACTCAAAGGTTTTTCGTTTTGAAGATATCAATTATTCGATTGCTTCTAAAGACGATAAGATGGGATTGTTTCTTGATTACAGTGAATTACTGAACTCATTCGATAGCAGCGCATTGGTTAAAATCACAATCAACAATCGTAAAATCGACTTGTCGGATTTCAAAGATAACGTGCTGATTAAATTACAGAATGATCCGTTAGATGAATATCGAGAGGAATACAATACGATGTTGTATGATAAAATCAAAGATACCGATGAAATTGTACAAGAGAAGTATATTACAATTACGATTTACAGAAACAATATCATAGAAGCACGTTCTGCATTCAACAGATATCATAGTGAACTGAGCAAGCATTTTTCAAAATTGGGAACACGTTTTCAAGCATTGGACACACAAGAGCGATTGAAACTGCTACATGATTTTTATCGGAGCGGACAAGAGGAGCATTTTCAATTTGATATGAATGACTCGGCATACAAAGGGCATTCATTTAAGGACGCAATTTGTCCGATTGCTCCGATATTTAAACACAAATATTTTCAACTCGACGAAAAATATGGTCGAGTTTTATATTTAAACAATTATGCGAATTATATCAAGGATAATTTCATTTCTGAATTGTGTAATCTAAACAAGAATATGATGTATTCAATGGACTTAATCAGTGTGCCAACGGATGAAGCAGTGAAAGAAATTGAGCGAAAACTGTTAGGTGTAGAAACAAACATCACAAATTGGCAACGACGTCAAAATGCAAACAATAACTTTTCTGCGGTCATTCCTTATGATATGGAATTACAGCGAAAGGAAAGTAAGGAATACTTAGATGACTTGACAACGAGGGATCAAAAGATGATGTTTGCATGTATCACTGTAACTCATTTAGCAGACAGTTTAGAGGAACTAGAGCGAGATAGTGAAACACTCATGAGTATCGCCCGAAAATTTATGTGTGAATTGACACCGCTTGCTTTTTCAAGCCGTCAACTTGACGGTTTGACCTCATGTTTACCTATCGGCAGAAACAAATTAAATATCATGCGGACTTTATTGACGGAAAGTGTTGCGGTTTTTATTCCGTTCAGAGCGCAAGAAATCATGGATAAAAAGGGAATATGGTTAGGACAAAATGCAATCACGAATAATCTGATTATGTGCAATAGAGAACTTCTACAAAATCCTAATACCTTTGTTTTCGGTGTCCCCGGTTCGGGAAAATCATTCTTAACAAAAGAATTGATTGAATTTATTGCATTGGCAACAAAGGATGACATTATCATATGCGATCCGGAGGGAGAATATAGTGCCTTGGTGCGTGAACTCGGTGGACAGGTTCATGAATTATATGCAGGAAGTAACGACCATTTAAATGCAATGGATATGGAAGAAGGTTATGGAGAAAGCGGGAATCCTGTTGGGGATAAATCACAGTTTATCATGAGTTTGCTTGACCAAAATAGTAAAAACGGTATCAGCGAGGAGGAAGAAAGTATAATTGATCGCTGTGTAACAGAAACCTATCGGCGATGTGAAGAAACCAAAGAAATTCCAACATTGAAGATTCTTAGAATGATTATGCTGGAGCAACCGGAACGTCAAGCAAAAAGCCTTGCTTTGAAATTAGAACTATTTACTGAGGGAAACCTTAATATTTTTGCACAGCCGACGAATGTGGAACGTACCAATCGAATCACTTCGTTTGATATCAGAAAAATGCAAAAGCAGTTGAAGAAATTCGGTTTAAGTGTAATTACGGACACTATGATAAATCGAGTAAATCGAAATTGGCAGATGGGCAGACGCACCCATCTTTTTTATGACGAAATTCATGTCATTTTTGAGAATGAAACAGCGGCGGAGTTTTTGGATTGTGCATGGAGGCAATTCAGAAAAAGAGACGCTTATCCGACAGGAATTACGCAAAATGTTCGTTATTTATTAAACAGTGAAAAAGGCAGCACTATGCTGTCCAACAGCGAATTAGTCATCATGCTCAATCAATCATATCAGGATCGGGAGCAATTAGGGGAACTGTTGAATATAAGTAGTGAGCAGATGAACTATATCACGAATGCGAAAGAGGGTTGCGGGCTGATACGATATGGCGGTGCCGTTGTGCCTTTTATCAATT
>CAJTIT010000074.1 GCA_910576345.1 Erysipelotrichales bacterium | reverse complement strand
TTTTTTAACAGGCTACATCGTTAGTTGTTTTCAGTGTACACTGATTCACTTTTCAAAGATCTTTTGCCAACTAAAGTCATGGCTTTATATTTTCAAACTTTTTCATGAAAACCTATTGACTTCTATATAGTTGGCTTTCGTAACTAAAATATTGTATTACAATTTACTATCTATCTCTAATATCACCCCGCAATCTACGAAATAATTTTTATTTATTTCTTTCATATGATGATTAGGCAGTTATATAACATAATCCGTATTATGTATTGAAGGAAAGTTTATTAATACTTATTATCTGATTTCGTAAAATTTTATAATATAAAAAAAGAGCATTAAAAAACTTCTTTTTACTTTAAACAGAAAATGTAAAAATAAGATTTTTTTCTATATTCTGAGCTTATTTATTTCTGCTTTATATTATGGCTTATTAACTTTCAAAGATTGTTTTTGTTACCTTAATATGGTATGATATCTATGATAATGGATAGGCAAATAGTACATAATACGGATTATGTTATATATTAATCTTTTATTTAACTTTATATAATCAGTCTTAAATTTTCCATTCGCTGCTGATGTTCACATCCAGTGGCCATAATATAAATCCTTGTAGTATCTATACCACTATGACCCAAGATATCTGCAAGTTTTGCAATATCTTTTTCAATACTATAAAATGTACGTGCAAATAAATGTCTTAGATTGTGTGGAAATACCTTGTTTGGATTAACGTTTGCCTGTGTACATAAGTTTTTCATATCCTTCCAAATATTGCTCCTGCTAATAGGATTACCTTTACTAGTTCGAAATACAATTCCTGTTGTTATTCCAATTTCTTTTATATAATGCATTAACTTGTTCTGAAGATTGCGAACGATGAAAACTGAACGTGTCTTACCTTTATTTGAAACTATTGCTTGTCCACTTTTCACAGCCTCAACTGTAATGAATTTCAATTCACTTACACGAATCCCAGTTCCACAAATTGTCTGCAACAATAGATAAAGTCTCTTATTTCCCTTTGATTTTGCTGCTTGTACCAATCTAAAATACTCTTGCTTTGTTAATTCTTTTTCTGCAGAACGAAATATTTGTCTTTGTATTTTAATTGACTTCACGCTACAATCATTCCATCCTAAAAAGGCAAATAAGCAATTAATGGAAGCTAACATAGAATTTACACTTCGAATCGCATAATTTTTTAAGAGATATTCTTTGTACTGAATAACTATATCTTTAGTAATGCATTGTCCATTTGTGTATTCTGAAAAAACATTCACATCATGAATATATTTACTTATGGTAGCTAAACTTTTTTCTTCCATTCTTAAATTATTTTTGAATTCCTCTATTAATTTTTCTGTAATCATCCGTTTTTTCATAATTTTTTCTCCATTATCTTATCAAATAAGTCATATCAATTAGCAAATACTTACTCATATATTTTGCCATTGCATTTAATATTCTTTCCTATTCTTCATCTTTTACATACTTTTTCTAAAATTTATCGTTTTTAACAACCATTTAAACAAGATTAATTACCTTACAAAGCTAAAAAAGTAGCAAGTCTTTGATTTATTTCTTTTTTCGAATCTAAACATTTTAAAAGAGACTTCTCATATCATTGAATAATTCAACGATATTTGAAATCTCCAAATTATTGATCCAATATCGTTTTAAAAACGATATTAATCCTCTAATCTTTATAAATTTTATATTTTCATCAAAACCTATTTCGGTTTATATATTTTAATCGATTTGGATATAATTATATCCATAATAATCAGATAAGGTGGAATAATATCTTAACCCATCATAAGTAAATTCTATCATAACCATAGAAAACCTATTATATCTTGTTGGATTTCCGACAACTCTGCAATAAATATAACGTGACTCTCCTGGCCTAACGGTAATTGAATTTGCCTTTCCTCCAGTTTCTGTAGTTGTAATAAATAAATCTCTATCGTAGAAATCATAATCATCATCTACTAGAATAGCACCTTCTGAATAAAAAGTTGCAGCCTTATTACCATTATTTTCGACATATACCGGAATATACGTACAATTATAATCTGGATAATCTCCAACGCCACCAACCAGTTCCGGATCATTATGAGCACGACCGTATACATACGAAGTAGATGTGCTTACTACATTTTTTCCGTTAACATTTTTATATGCATATACACGATAAAAATGTATATCTCGATCCATTATATTATTATCATTATAAGATGTATTTTTTGTCATTCCAATATAATTGAAACTGAATCCATCTTCATCCTGACGATAAATAATATACCCATCTACATTTGATACGCCTTTCCAGTTTAGTGTAAGACCCTTATAATTGTTTTTAGAAATTTTTAAATCAGAAACTGGACTAGGGACTGGTTTAGCATACTTATACTCTATGGAAGTTCCTACGATGTTTTTTCCATTGACTACTTTATATGGATATACTCGATAATAATTGAATTCTCCACATTTTGCGGTGGTATCTGTAAATGTCGTATTTGTTGTTATCGTTCTATATTCAAATTTTCCATTTCCTACTTGACGATAAATGATGTATCCATCTATGTTTGAAACACCTTTCCATGTCAGTTTTACAGA
>CAJTIT010000073.1 GCA_910576345.1 Erysipelotrichales bacterium | reverse complement strand
AGAGAGAATATGATTAATTTCTCGATCAGAGGGTTGCTTTTCAAACACACTTCTTGTATGATTAACAGGTAGAGAGAACAAAGCGTTGAATTCCTTCAAATAAGTCGGTAGGAATTGATTTGCTTCCTCTATGGTGGTAATGCCCGCAAGTCTGAGTTCAATGACCAAACGTGATTGTAAGGTCTGATTCAGACGCTCTATGCGTCCTTTGGCTTGCGGGACACTTGTGCATTCCAGTTCGATGCCAAGCTGATGACAGGCATAGGAGAACTGAGTAAACGTATCTTGTTCATCACAGGATGCGTTTTTTCTTTTGTATTCAAAGACGGTTCTACGATCGGTAAGGAATTTAGCGGGGATACCATAGGTTTTAAGAATTTGATGAGTGATCTCATAATAAGCGCGAAGCGTTTCCTGGGTATCAAAGAAAGCACCTAAAATCATGCCTGTGGCATCGTCAATGGCTAAATGCAGGTGAGATATGGAGTTACCAAACCAGAGATGAGGAGAAGCATCCAATTGAACCAGTTCACCCATATAAGCACATCTGGGGCGTCTTGGGTGGACATCAGATCTATTTAACAGTACCAGTTTATCTTCAATAACAGCCTTCTGTTTTAGGGAAGAAGAGGCTTTTTTACGATTTCTCAGATCAGCTTCCAGACGACGTTTGGTTTTTCTTCTGGCTTTAGGAGAAAGAATATCCACATCACGAAGCCAATGATTAAGGGTGGAATCACTGATAAGAATCCCCTCATGTTTATTAAGAAGTTGAGAAAAATGAGCGAGATTAGCGCCAAAGTATTTGGTATTGTATAAATCAATGACTTTGGCTTTGATGTCATCCGTAAAAGCAGTGGCAGGTTTTCTGCCTCTGTTTTTATGAACAAAGCCCTGTTTACCTTCCATTTTATACTTGATGATCAAGCGATTCACAGTGCGTAGGGAGCAATTCAGTTTAATAGCAGCATTCTTCTTATTACCGTTGGAATCCACAAGTTTTTTGATAACAACATACTTAAATTGTTCATTCATTCTAAGATCAACCTTTCTCATAATGACCTCGCTTTCTTATGAGGTCTTATTTTATAACATCTTTTAGGACAAAAGTAACTTCCACTTCAAAAGGTTGAAAAATATATAGTGGAAATAAGCGATACAAAAGCGATAAATAAAGAAAATATGAGAAGTTTTTAAGGAAGTATTGAAGTAAAATCGTAGTTCATGGTATACTATCGACGTCATGTAAGAGATATTTCAACCACGACAAAAGGAACAGAAGAATAATAGTTTTTTTGGGATGTAAGACTAAATTCCTCTGCCTTTTAGATAATCTTGGTGATGATTCTCCTGTCATGGTTTATGTTTTATTTGTTTAAAAGACTCGGCTTAAGAATGATCTTATCCGAGTCAATTTTTTTAAGTCCTAACTTTATTAAGAATTCGGAATTTGGATGATAGAACATGAATTCTTCTATCGGACTTTTACCGAATTTTACTTCTCTGGGATAAGAGTTGATGTGAGAGAAGAGCAGATCCAAGTCCTTTTGTGAATGAAGTCCAAGTTGTTTCAAGTCTGTTCCTTTAGGACATATATAACGAAATAAACGATGATTGTTCTCTACATGCGGCTTCTGTGAAGACTGCATCGGATCACAGTAGAAGATTTTACAGCCCAGTGCTTCAAACTCATTGGCATAGACAAATTCGCTACCACGATCGGTTAGGATAACCTGGAAGTGGCGGCGGAACTCTTTATCGCCAAGAGCTTCTTTGATTTGTTTAAGACCGTCTACCATAGCGACAGCTGTTTTTTCAGTATGATAGATACCAAGCATAAGGTTATAATCTACAAACTGAAGTGTCTGAATAAAAGGACCTTTAGATTCGTTATTATAAACGGTATCCATTTCCACCACGGAAGAATAAGGATGAAGGTCCATATATTCAGTAAAGCATTTATACGTGCGCCCTTTTAGATAGGCACGATCCTTACGAACTTTGGATACCACTTTTTTTGTCGGTTTTCTAGAAGGCTTTAATCGAAGATCCAAGTTAATAAGCCCATTAACGGAGAAGACACCTTGATTGATATAGTTATAGATAGTTTTTTCGCATTGTGTGATCTCCGGATGATCAGTTAGCGCAGCGTAAATCGATTGACCATTGTCGATATACGGCTTAATGAGGTCACCAAGTTTTTTAGCTTGAGAAGTAGTAAGATTAATGCCTTCCCTAGAGACGTGAAGATTTTCGAGGTATTCCTTATGAGCTAATTGAGCGTCATAGAAGCGCTTGGTAAGTTTACAGGAATTACATAAGTCACAGCCATTACAAACGCCGACAGTATGATCCCTGCGCTTACAAGGGATTGCTTGAATACGATCACAAGAAGAAGTACAGAAATGATTAAAGCCACATTCTGCAATATGGATACAATCATAAGTGCCTTTAGGGGAAACACCAAAACGTTTGTGACGTTTGGAAAAGGAATGAAGTTTAACTTCTTTACAGACAGTGGACTTATCCTTACCGATGGTATCAGCAATAGATTTACGTGAGGATGAGTTATCAAGACCTCTTTGAATCATAATACGATCTTCAAATGTTAAATGTTTATGAGCAGACATAAGAATTCTCCTTTCGCCGCCATGACAGGAGATACAAAAAGAGAACCATAATGTAAGAGTAAAGTCAACTAAAACAGAAGTGGAAATTGATGTAAGACTGATTTCCA
>CAJTIT010000072.1 GCA_910576345.1 Erysipelotrichales bacterium | reverse complement strand
AAACCACAAATCAATGTGGACACAGACAATGACAACATTCCAAACATCAATATCGATACAAACGGCGATATGAAAGCAGATATCAACATTGATATAAACAAAGACAACATCGCAGATGTCAACCTTAATACAATAGAAACATGGAAACCCAATAAAGATTACAAACATCAAAACTTCTTATATGACACAATGGATACAATCAAACCATATCTGAATATTGATACGAATGGAGACAACTGCCCGGATATCAATCTGGATATGGATCAAGACGGTATTGCAGACCTAAACATTGATACAGATGATGATCAAATACCAAATGTAAATATCGATAGCACAGGAAGTGGCAAAGCGGATATGAATTTGGACACAAATGACGATGGAATTCCGGATGAAAATATCATCGAAATCACAGAATGGAAACCGGATAAAAAAGTAGGCGATATCTGTACGATGGTAATCAAGCAGAATACAGAATTAGAGGATAATGGAGTCAAAGTAGAGAAACCGGATGGAACATCGTTCTTACCAAACTTCGCATTGAAAGTAGAAGATGTCACAAATACAAAACAAACTGAAATCACAACAGATGCGAAAGAATTCATAGAAGAAAAACAAGAAGTAAAGAAAGTATATGAAGTGAAATTATTGAAAGATGGAGTAGAAGTACAACCGGATGGAACATTAAAGATTAAAATTCCATATGAAAATATTAAAAATCCGGTATTAATCAGGAAGAATGCAAAAGGAAGCTATGAAAGAATTCATTATACGATTGAAAATGGATATATGGTATATGAAGCAGATGAATTAGGCATCGTATCGATCATAGGAGATAAAGAAACACATACAAGTGTTATGGGAACATATACGCCCAATATCGGTGGAGCACTCACCGGAGATGAATCGAATCTGAGATTATATATTGGTACAAATTTTATCGCATTAGGAATGATAGGTTATCTAATATGCAAAAGATACAAACAGAAAGATACATTTCAATAATGAGAAGTCTTGTTAAGTAGACATTTCTGAACAGGTGTTTTTTAGTTAAAAATGCCTGTTTTTTTGTTCAGAAACATATATTTCAACAACATTTTCCTTTATCTAGTTTTGTCTACATTTATGAATAAAGGAAGGATGAAATTTATGAAAAAGATATTTGGGGTATTTTTTACACTTCTTGTTACTGTTTCTGTTTGTTATACTCAGAATCATAAAGGTCTTATGGCAAGTGAGAATGCATATGCTATTGGAAACAAAATATCTGGAAGAATTGGAGATTTACAACGAAATGATCGATTTTATATTTATACGAATTCTTATCCTTTTAGAGTTGTGGATTATGTTAATACAGGTGGAATCTTTCATCAGGATGCTTTTGCACTATGTGAACAGTCTATAGGAAATATTACATGGACAGAAACTTATGGAAATATATATACATCTCAATCAAATTATCGTGAATTGTTCAAACAATTAAATGCGCAAACAGATAATAGAGATAAAGAAATTATGGATGTGTACATTAAGCAAATTGATTCGTATAGTGGACCTGCTCTGCCAGATATCAATGATAATATACCAGCAAATGAAAATCCTTATTTTATTGGTATTCCTATGCTAAGTATGCTTTTCGGTCATTTTGGAAATTATGCACAAAGTATTATCAATAATCATGATTTAGAGTCCATGTATTTTGTACCTAATACATGGTATGGAATGCTTTATTCGCCTTCTTATTATTCTCCGGGAAGTATTGATCATAACGGACATTTAAGTTACGATGCCGGAAATGGTGTTACCAAAGGTGTACAGCCTGGCACCTTAATTAAAACAGAAAAGGTAGTGTTTGCAGTTTCCAATCCAGGCGGTAATTCTACTATTTCTGAAGTAGATACAGGAACAGATTATGCAACAAGGCAAAGAATGAAATTGCGTATATTAAATACAGACATGAATGCCGCAATCATATCATTGAAAAATAAGAATGGTAAAGAAACGGATCAATTTACAAAGGATGGAGAACTTTCCTTAACAGTTGATACCAATCAAGGATCAGATTCAGAAGGAAATGCGTATACAGCATCATTATTATTGTTTGATAAAAATGGCGATTTTAAATACTATAAACCATTAGGGATTTCAACAGGAATACAAGAATTTTCTATAGATTTAAAAGACATACCAACAGGAGAATATCAAGGTGCGGTTGTGAATGAAGCATATAATGAAAACTTAACAATACCTGCTGATTGTTCAGCGATATCACAAAAACAAACATTTTCTATTGTGGATGCTCATCAGATTGATTTTATAAAAAAACCACAAAGTGGAGCGTCTGCCGGTAATGATTATGAGTATAGTAAAAATGTAGATGGTGGAGATATTGTTGGTAATATCACATTGCACCCTACTGGAATGACACCAATTACGTATTCCATAGAAACAAATGGAGATCAAACGTATCAAAACTTTGAAATCGATGGTTTGGACAGTAATGGTGCGTCTAGTGCGACAACCATGAATGTGAAAATCAAACAAAATGCAAATGATTTAGATAATGGCTCTTTAAAAGCAGGAACGTATAAGTTCTGTATCACTTCTACAGATGCAAACGGCTATCCTGATGAACAGATCAATAATAAAACAAAGGTTTGTACCTCCTTTGATGTAAAGAAAACCAATCTGATTGTTGCATTTGATGACGCAAATCAAACAAAGAAATCCATGAATGATGCAAGTACGTCATGGAGTGAAACAGCGAATTCTAATCCATCCCATGGCACCAAAGTGACGTATACAAAAGTAGGCGGAGATATCAGTATGATTGATA
>CAJTIT010000071.1 GCA_910576345.1 Erysipelotrichales bacterium | reverse complement strand
ACCAAATTGATTTTTGTACATTTTCTACATCGTGTTTTGTATCTGCGCTCATGCGTATTCAACTCCTCTTTCATTAAAATCATTGTAAATGTTTTCTATATCCAGCGATCCTTTTAAAGACTCTTGATACACTGGGTTTATCTCGTTTGCTAAAACCGTTGAAACATAATCCCCATTATTTTTGTAGCTTTGATATTCCGTGTTTTTGGTAGTCATCAAAACAATGTCGCTTTCATTTAAACGGAACAGATCGTTTTTGTTAACCGCAACATATCCATAGGTACGATTCTTATAAATAGGGATGCCATAAAAACCATCTTGCAGTTCAACCAGATCATCTTCCCGAACCGTTACATAGGCACTCTTTTCCATCGGTTTATCTGGAATATGTTTATCTAAATCCGAATAGCTTAATTTCCCTATGACAGATAATTCCTTGCCCTCTTGTTTCATCAGCATGATATTGGACAAAATCTGTCCTTGATGCCTTCCGTCAATTTTCGGAGAAATGGACACCTTATTTTTCCAAGCATTGAAATTGAAACTTCCATTCGGAACATACAGTACATATCCATCGACAGCACTTTTCAAATTCAAATATGTTGCATCTTTTTGAGTCACACGTTTTGCGGATACCGTATAAGCATCTGCTTCCGGTTTTTTTAGCTCTTTTACAAATGGAAATTGTAATTTTCGTTTGCCTTTTGAAGTTTGTTTTTCTATTTCTTGTTCTACGACTTCCTGCGTTAAGGAACTCGGTTCCTTTTTTTCTCTGAACAAGTCCTTACTTTTTTCTTCCCAGTAATTCATCAACTGGGTGCCGTCTATCTTCTCCATTTTTTCATTCGACTTACTATAAATTTGATAAGATTTTCCCGTTTCAATGGTGGCTTTTAAAACATCGCCGGAGTTCGACCACGTTGTGTGTTGCTTACTTACATACATGTATTTTCTCGCCCCTGTGTTTGGGATTCTTACAAAATAAGCATGATCGGTTTCTTTGTAAAGCAAACTGCGGTGAATCGTGAAGGCTTTTGTTTCACCCTTTTTTTCAATTTTCGGTTCAGTCGTTTCTTGTTTTTGGGAACTGAGTTCCTTTTTTTTCTTTGTCTTATCTTCCCAATAATTCATCAGCTTATCGCCTTTTAAAGTTTCTTTTTGATTTCCGCTTTTGTCAAACACTTTATAGGTCGCATCTGCCTTTATACTCGTTTTTAAAATGTCGTTTTCTGCCAACCATTTCGTATATTTTTTGCTCAAATACATATACTTTTTCGCTCCCGTGTTCGGGATCCTCACAAAATATGAATTGTCTGTTTCTTTTGCAATCAACGATTTATGAACCGTAAACTCTCTTATCTTTTGGTGTTCTACAGGTACATCTTTTGTTTTTTTAGCTACACTTTTTTGTTCTTCCAATATAGGTTTTTCAGGTTCTTTTTCTTCTTTGATTTCCGGCTTCACGACATTTTCTTTTGTTAATTTCAAAATATCGTTCTTGTTGTCGAAAATCAAAATTTCCTTATACCCTGTCCCGTCAGCGTTTTTGAATTTTGGATCCACCGCAAAAAGCATTTCTTTCGGGAACACATTTTCGTAAGAAAAATAGTGCATTTCCTCTTTCATGAAAAAGCGTCCCTTCAAACCTTCTACCAAGGCTTGTGACTGTGGATTGTCTTGAATCCCTACAATCGCATCGTAATCATTGATGTTGTTCAAGATGTAAATTTCATTCACGTTGTCATACTTTGAACGCTCTTCGGCAGAGTAGGTTTCTTCAAATTGCTTGATGACTAACCGCTTTTGTTCTTCTGTGAGCTGTAGTTTTGCTTGTTGCCCGTTCGCATTTTTGACATAGCATTTATCAAATAAATTTTCATGACTGAAAGTATGTACTTTCTCAAATTTTTTCCATTCTATATCTCGCCTGATGCACTCTCTTACCAAATCCAAAACATTGAGCCGATCCATCTTGTCATTGATATAGGATGACGGATCTTCGACAAATAACGCAAGTGCTCGTTTCTTGATTTCATTTTCGTGTAGACTAAAATATTCTAAATAGGTCGGATTGGCATTGTTTTTGATACAACGTTCCACGTTCGCCATCACATAGCGATTCAATAGATTGTCTTTTAAAATATCAATCTCCTTCTTATCCATGACGGGAGCAGGATGTAAAATATCTTCCAATTCTTTTTTCGTAAAATCACTTTTTGCATAGACGATCTCTTTAAAAATGGATTCGTCAAACGTATTGTTGAGAACGCCATCTTCCTTCGCTTTATCATAGGCTTGCTTGATTTTTGTGACGCTCATTTCTTCGGTTAGATATTTGTTTTCAAAAAGGAACTCAGTTCCAGTTTTCTTAACAGAAGAAATATCTTCTTCTTTTACACCAGCATTCGCAAAATCCCATAAGTCTTTCGATTCAATTTCATCATTCAAACGCATTCGTTCTTTGACTTTGGATAGATCGACAACGCTAACTTGAAAGCCTTTTTTCAAAAGCTCAGGCACTTCCTTTATCATTGCGTTTTTTCCGGCTTTGTCGTTATCCCGCATCAGCACAATTTCACAATCCAGCTTTTGAATCATGGAGAGTTGTTCATCGCTAAGTGATGTTCCCATGGATGCAACAACGTTTTGCATTCCGATTTTCTTTCCGCCTGCGACGTCCATAAAACCTTCGACAACATAGATCGCATTCCCGTAAGAATACTTTTTCGCATTGTCATAGTTGTATAAGATATTGTTTTTCTTAAACAGCTCCGTCGATGCAGAATGTAAATACTTCGGCTCTTCACCTTTCATTCCACGCCCACTGAAAGCAACTGTATTTCCTCGTTCATCCTTAATTGGAATCAATACCCGATCACCAAAAAATGGATGATAATTCAATTTATCGTCCATTCTCACAAAACCGATTGCTAATAAATCTTCTAAAGGAAAGGTTTTTTTTCGAATCCATTCCTCGACCTGTTTTTGAGGAATATAGCCAAAATCTAAATCTGACATTAAGGCTTTTTCAAAACCTCTCGAAGCAAGATAATTTCGTGCATCCGCTTCTACGGACGAATGCAATTGATAACTGCCTATTTTTGTTAGTCGCTCGAGAAG
>CAJTIT010000070.1:2265-3359 GCA_910576345.1 Erysipelotrichales bacterium | reverse complement strand
CGAAATCACAGAATGGAAGCCAGATAAAAAAGTGGGCAATATCTGTACAATGATCATCAAACAAAAAACAGAATTGGAAGACAATGGCATTAAGGTAGAAAAACCAGATGGCACCCCATTCTTGCCAAACTATGCATTAAAAGTGGAAGAAGTGACAGACAGTAAAAAAGAAGAAATCGCAAACGACGCAAAAGATTTCATAGAAGAAACAAATGAAATCAAGAAAGTATATGATGTGAAACTGTTGAAAGATGGCGTGGAAGTACAGCCGGACGGCACATTAAAAGTAAAAATACCGTATGATGGAATCAAAAATCCAATCTTGATCAGAAAGAATGCGAGTGGAACTTATGAAAGAGTTGAATACAAAATAGAAGGTAACTATCTCACATATGAAACAGATGAATTAGGTATTGTATCAATTATTGGAGATAAAGAAATTGAAACAAGCGTACAAGGCACCTATACGCCAAACATAGGAGGAGCCATCACAGGGGATGGGACAAATACCAATCTCTATATAGGAATCACTTTTATCACATTAGGAATGATCAGTTATTTATTATTCAAAAGGAATAAGCAGAAAGATACATTTCAATAATTGAAGTCTTATTAAGTAGACATTTCTGAACAGGTGTTTTTTAACTAAAAATGCCTGTTTTTTTGTTCAGAAACATATATTTCAATAACTCTTTCCTTAATTTATTTAAGTCTACATTTGTAGATGTAAATAGGAGGGAATAAATAAAATGACAAAGAGAGTACTGAAAGCATTCATGTTTATGTTAATAGGCTGTTTTACTGTATATATGTATGTGAATAAAGAATTTCAAGTCATGAAAGCGCAGTCTGCGCCTGCTTTTGAAATTCCAAAAGGAGCGAAAGTGGTTTTAGCAAAATATAATAATAATGAGATTGTATGGGATATTGGAAATAATGTGAATGATTATGTGCTAATGAGCAGTAAGCCGATTATCAATAGTATTGGAAAATATGATTCATCGATAGGTTGTACCATCGTAAGGCATAGTTCAGGCAGAAACACACCTTATGGTTATGCTTGTCCAAATACAGTATTAGATAATGAAATAAAT
>CAJTIT010000070.1:0-2254 GCA_910576345.1 Erysipelotrichales bacterium | reverse complement strand
ATTGATACAACAGGAGATGGACAAGCAAATGCGAATATAGATACCAATGGTGATGGAGAACCAGATGAAAATATCATCGAAATCACAGAATGGAAGCCAGATAAAAAAGTGGGCAATATCTGTACAATGATCATCAAACAAAAAACAGAATTGGAAGACAATGGCATTAAGGTAGAAAAACCAGATGGCACCCCATTCTTGCCAAACTATGCATTAAAAGTGGAAGAAGTGACAGACAGTAAAAAAGAAGAAATCGCAAACGACGCAAAAGATTTCATAGAAGAAACAAATGAAATCAAGAAAGTATATGATGTGAAACTGTTGAAAGATGGCGTGGAAGTACAGCCGGACGGCACATTAAAAGTAAAAATACCGTATGATGGAATCAAAAATCCAATCTTGATCAGAAAGAATGCGAGTGGAACTTATGAAAGAGTTGAATACAAAATAGAAGGTAACTATCTCACATATGAAACAGATGAATTAGGTATTGTATCAATTATTGGAGATAAAGAAATTGAAACAAGCGTACAAGGCACCTATACGCCAAACATAGGAGGAGCCATCACAGGGGATGGGACAAATACCAATCTCTATATAGGAATCACTTTTATCACATTAGGAATGATCAGTTATTTATTATTCAAAAGGAATAAGCAGAAAGATACATTTCAATAATTGAAGTCTTATTAAGTAGACTTAAATAAATTAAGGAAAGAGTTATTGAAATATATGTTTCTGAACAAAAAAACAGGCATTTTTAGTTAAAAAACACCTGTTCAGAAATGTCTACATTTGTAGATGTAAATAGGAGGGAATAAATAAAATGACAAAGAGAGTACTGAAAGCATTCATGTTTATGTTAATAGGCTGTTTTACTGTATATATGTATGTGAATAAAGAATTTCAAGTCATGAAAGCGCAGTCTGCGCCTGCTTTTGAAATTCCAAAAGGAGCGAAAGTGGTTTTAGCAAAATATAATAATAATGAGATTGTATGGGATATTGGAAATAATGTGAATGATTATGTGCTAATGAGCAGTAAGCCGATTATCAATAGTATTGGAAAATATGATTCATCGATAGGTTGTACCATCGTAAGGCATAGTTCAGGCAGAAACACACCTTATGGTTATGCTTGTCCAAATACAGTATTAGATAATGAAATAAATAAAATTGTACTAAATACAAATGAAGTTGGATTGATTACAAATAGTTTCTATATTCCAACTTATTCAGATATAAGTACTGGTGGAGTATTGGGATTATCAATGACTGATCGAGCTTTTAAAAATGGGATTTCTTATTATTTAAATGAAAGAGGTAACTTTTTATCTTCAATTTCAGTAGGTTGGCCCTCACATTTGACGACTTTAGCACAAGGTCCTCAAAATGATCCAAATACAAATCCGCTTGGTACATCTACAGGTATTAATATACCATTAAGTGAAAAAATAAGTGCCGTATATGAATGGTATGATGGATCTATGGGAGTAAGTAATTTACGTCCGTTTGGTGCAATCGATCCTACAAAAGTTATGTTTGCGGCAAATACAGCTTATACCGATAGTAACTGGCATAGTTACTCCATTGATACAAGTAATCTGAATGAAAACAATGAATTAAATGCGAATAAAATAAGAATTCAATCATCTTTATTGGCAACTTTACAAGACATAAAATATAAAAACGTCAGTACTCAAGAAGTTATAAAAGATAGTACTATTGATGTAACCGTAAATGCGAACACAGGTACTAATACAAAAATGTCTGTTATCTTATATAATGATGCGGGAACGGATATTTTATATTATAAATTAGGAAGCACTACTTTTAATGGCACAAATGATTATTCAATAGATTTAACAGGTGTAGCAGTCGGAAAATATAAGTTAGCAGTCATCAATGAGGAATTTGATCATTCTTCCCAATTGCCGGTAGAAAGTTCCATGATATCGGATTTATTACCACTAGAAATTGTTGAACCACATAAATTAACATATACCAAACAACCGCAAAGTGGAGCGACAAGTGGTAACGATTACGAATTTAGTAAGAATGTAAACGCAGGTCAAGTAGTAGGTATAATCACAGTAAATCCACAAGGTGTCATGCCTTTGACATATACTATTGAAAGTAACGGAGATAACAGTTATCAAAACTTTGAAATAAATGGATTGAATGGTAATGGTGCTTCCAACAGTACATCATTGGATGTGGTAATTAAAAGCGGTGCGCCTGATTTAGTAAATGGC
>CAJTIT010000069.1 GCA_910576345.1 Erysipelotrichales bacterium | reverse complement strand
CTCCTTTCATAGAAATGTTGTTTGGCAATTACATTCTACTATGAAAGGATTTTTTATGAAAATGAACAAAAAGGATCACCCTACAATAATTTAGAGCTCACCTTCATCTTGACCCTATGATAATTTATAGCCTACTTTTATCCCTACAATAATTTAGATATCCTTTATTATCGGCTTATTTGCACTTTTATTTTCTTACTATCAGAATTACACTTTCAACATGGTTTATAGCTTTTAAAATGAGCAACCATAGATATCGTTATCCATCATCGTTTTCTTTTTGTAAAACGTGTAGGTTTGTCATTGATGCGTTACACGTAAAGTAAGTTTGCTCATTGTAAAATGAAAGTGGAATTAAGAAAAGATGAAAAAAGTCTATAGAAACAGTATCATTATGTTACCCTAACAGAAAGGATACGTTTCTATGGACAACTACAATATTATCACACCTTCTTCAAAATTTAAACATCTTTCTTTTAAACATTGTGAACACATCATTCGTGAAATTACCAAACATGATGCTTTCCATCACGGTAAAAAGAGAAATACCGGCAGAACTGCTTTGATCCGCTCTCTTGCTTCTGATGTTGGTACTTCCGTTTCTAATGTTTATTCCATTATCAATGATGCTTCCATCTCCATCTTGGATTCTAATCTTATCCCTCATAAGGAATTATCTGCTTCTGCCGCCTTTCATAAGCGTACTAAGCTACGTAAGGTTTCTAATATTTCTAAACTTGATAAAGCGAAAGATTTTATTGACCTTGTTGTAAACGAAGTAAAATCTAGCAAGCTCTCCTCCGTTGATGAAACTGTAAACAACTTGATTCTCCGTCATCCCGATAAACCTATTGATCTTCCCGGAATGACAAAACGCAAACCTAAGAAAAATTACAAGGAATACATACCCAAACGTCAGAAAGGTACTCCTATCAGTGAAAGACCGTTTGAAATGGACGACAGAAGCGAGTTGGGACATTGGGAGGGTGATCTGGTAACGGTTCCCCGTGACGGACAAAACGGTGCCTGTTTAACGCTTATTGAACGTAAAACAAGGTTTTATATTATGATTCCGATTCCCAGAAAATCATCCAAACAGGTTTACATGAAAATCAATCAGATACATAGATTCTATGGAGAACACTTTTCATCCATTTTCAAATCTTTCACTTTTGATAACGGTTCTGAATTCGCTAGATATGCTGATATTGAACGCAAGATCGGCAGCAAAGAAAAAAGGACGTCTGTATACTTCGGCAGACCTTACCATTCATGTGATCGGGCAAGCATTGAAAACTGTAATGGACTTATTCGTAGATTTATCAAAAAAGGTACGGATATCAACACCGTTGATATAGCTGTTTCTCGTTCCATAAATCGGCAGATCAACAACAAAAAAAGAAAGATTCTTGGCTACATTTCTGCTGAACAATCTTTCTTACATAAATTAACTAACATTGGTTTCTATGATGATTCTTGCTTCTATGTTTCATCTCTTTTCTTATTTCCACTTTCTACTTGCAATTCAGGTTACATCCGCCTTGTCAGGTATTGCAGGGCGATAGTCAGTACCGCTTACACCTACATTTCCATAGCGCAGTACGCCCCAGTCCGGCGACTCGTTTCTTGATATATGATCATTGACCTTGCATATAAAGTCCAGGTCTATTTCATCATCTAAATGTCCTAAAACAAAACGCCACGCATCACGCAAATTTATCACTGTTTGAATATCATCCATCTTTACATTGTTGACAACCATGCCGTCCAAGATCGTCTGTGTTTGAGGAAACGTTACATTACATCCTTCTACATAAGCACTGTTATAAATCATTTCCGAAAGCATCTTTTTAGCGATGAACACATTTTATTTGCGACTGTACATTCTTACACATCCCTTCATTAATTTTCACATTGTTTGATTTTGATCCATATCCAAAGGATGTTCTTGCACATAAGCAAGTGTTTCTTTTAAGAACTCAAGCTTTTCTTCCAAGCGCTGTTGACATATGGTAAAGATCTTTTTTAATTCATCAAAATCCCGATGCTTTTGCGCTTGATATAATGCTTGTTTATACTCTTTCGAATACATATCATCGATCATAATTAAATCAATTTCATTTTCAATGCATTGCTTCAGCATAATAAAACGCCCAACTCTGCCATTGCCGTCTTGAAAAGGATGTATGTTTTCAAATTGTACATGAAATCTCATTACAGCGTCTATATCTTTTGCTGAATGCTCCCATTCCTTTAATAATTCCTCGATGTATAGATCCACTTCATAAGGCTGCGCCAGCTTTAAATCAATACCTGAAATTTGATTCGGAATTCGTTTCCAACAGTCTGCGAAGCCTCGCTCATGATCTATCGTTTTATCTTTCAACATTTGATGAAATTCTAAAATCAAACGCTTCGATAAAGGTTCATTTAGTGTATCCACCACAAAATCAAACAGCTTGATGGAATTGGTTGTTTCTAATATGTCATCGATTTTATGCGAGCCTTCTACGATCTGCTCATTCAAATATTTTTCAAGATTTTCTCTTGTAAACGTGCTGCCTTCCAGTTTATTAGAGTGATATAAAAACTCTGTTTTAATGGATTGATACGCTGAATTAGGAGTGTCTTTTAAAAATTGAATAGATTCAATTGTAACGATCATTTCTATCATCTCCTTTATTTATAATTTATGCCTACTCTTATGATTAAGATTATAGCATAAAAACAATAAGAAAGCTTCTCATTAAAAACAGTAGAGTGCAAAAGTAAAATCCACACCATCAGTAAAATGTTGAATTTGCATTTACAGAATATTCCACTTATTTTCATGTAGATTTTTCTCTTACAATTTCTTATCATTATATTGCCCTTATTGTGGTCTTTTTTATTTGCTAAGGAGGACTTTCTTATGAATATCAAAGGTTCAAAACATTTAGACCTACAATATCGCAATTTCATTGAACAAGGTCTTAACAATAATTCATCTAAATCTGCTATTGCTCTCGTTATTGGTATGGATAAATCTTCCATCTGTAAAGAAATCAAAAAGCATTCTTTTGAGGTCAAGTTCTCGCGTCAAGGTGTCTCTGCTATCGGTACTTATGACTGTCAGAATATCGCTTCTTGTGGTTTCAATGCTTTTTGTAAGAGCGAATGTCCAAAACGTATTCCTATCCCTTGTAAGATCCGTGATAAGTACAAAGGTGTTTGTAACGTCTGTGACAAAAAAAGCTCCTGTAAGCTTACCAAACGCTTCTATTCTGCTCAACGTGCTCATGCTGAATATCGTTATTCTCTCGTTGATTCCAGAGAAGGCATTAACCTCACTTACTCTGAACTCCATGATATTGCTTCCGTCATTGTCAAGCCTATCAAAAACGGTCAGTCCGTCTATGCCGTTCTTCAAAATCATCCGGAGATCTCTTATTGTGAAAAGACCATTTATAATTGGATTGAAATGGGGGTCTTCCAACCTTTCGGTCTTTCCAATCTCGATCTTCGCTCTAAGGTTGG
>CAJTIT010000068.1 GCA_910576345.1 Erysipelotrichales bacterium | reverse complement strand
CATGGATTACCCAGTTGACTTTAGCTGTTGTAATCTCGCCACCTTCACCAGAACCGCCTCCAGCACCACCAGAGTCATCCGCTGAAATTGAGTCGTCTTTTCCTGCATCCTCATCTACTTTATTGTCAGAATCGGTAACAGATTTTGGAGAAAACACAGTCTTTTTATCTTCTTTGATTTCTCCATTTTTGGATAAGATTCCAGAAATTGTTGCCGCTGCACTTGATGTTGCGCTAGCGTTTACGTACCAATCGACAGCTTTTCCGTAATTGGAAGTTGGTAAAATGACACCTTTTTCATTGACAGCACCAACCGTAATTGCTTTTTCAATATTGGCTGGTACATACTTAGAAGCATCCGAACCGTTGTTTCCTGCCGATACAACAACTTTGATTCCTTTTTCAATTGCTTCATTGATCTTAGAAGTAATCAATGTTGTATCTTCATTTTCAGGACTGCTCAAAGATAAGTTGATGATGCTTACTTTAGAATCAATGGCATACTGTAAAGCCGATACGACAGAAGCGGTTGTACCATTTCCTTTGTCGTCCAATGCTTTTAAAGAAATCACTTTTGCATCTTTGTCCTGCGAACGAATAGCTTTCAGCATTCTGGACGCATGACCGTTGTTATCCGAAGCATCACCATCAACGAACGAAATCGCATCCAACGCAGAACCATCGGATCCTGTGTCGATCAAAGCAATCACATTTTGCCCTGTATAATCCTTAACGGATGTTTCATTGGCTTTCGCAATCGCTTCGTCCACTTTTTCTGTTTCTACTACATCTGCCGTGGTTTCTCCTTCATCCATACTGAATAAACATTCACTATCTACTTTAGCACCTGCATTTTCCAGTTGCTTTTTCGCTTGATTAGCGTCTTGTTGAGAAGCATATTCAAGCACATACAGATTTCCGTATTGGGACGTGATGGATTCTTGATCCTGAGGATTTCCTTCTACGACCAATCGAATTTTTTCATTGCTTTCTTTTTCATCCGCTTCTTTCTCCGGGTGATTTTCTGTTTCGATTGTCGTTAATTTTTCGGTTTCCTCATTCTTCTTGTCAGCAACAGGCAACTCAGCTTCTTTGGCTTCGGCTTGCTTGTCACTGAAAGTTACAATAATTTCCGATGATTCACTAGGAGTCGTATAATCAAGTTCCAATTTTTGATTTCCATACTCATAATCCTGAGTCACACCATCAATCGAAACATCCGATACGATTTGTTTTTGCCCGTCACATTTCAACTCTAGTTTTGTTCCTTCCTTGAAAGAATCTTCAAGTGGAGAGGATTCAAGAGCAAACTGCGATTTCCCAGCGTCCACATCGGTCACCAATACATTTCCTTCACCGACTACGTTTACTTTTACCACTGGTGGCACATCTTCATTTGCCAAAACCGGGATGGATGCTGTTGGAAGTATAGAACCCAACATCATCGCACTGGTAAACAATAGCGATGAAAAACGTTTTAAGTTTCTCATAAAATCTCCTTTCTTTATAAAAAAGTGAGCATTACGCTCTAGTTTCATTGTACTTTATTTTTTGGCGGTTTCAACCGCCGTCGTTTGATTTTCCTAATAATCATATATTCTCTCCCTTTCTATTTGCGAAACAAAAAAAAGTGATGAACAACGTCACCACTTTAATCTGTTTCTGAGTGTATACTACTGGACTTACATGTTTGATTTTGGGCTTTTCAAGCAATGCCAGTAAAACACAAAAAAAGAGGATTTCTCCTCTTTCCTACATTTATTTCATGATACCATTTTAGCATGTTTTCGTGTGAAGTCAATGTGCAAATCTATTTTCTAACTCCACAAGGTCAAGTTCATAATTTTTCCTTTTCCTTATATTTTTATTACTTAGTTGCTCCACAAGAACATTTGAATCCAGCCGGAACCTGTTCATCATAAGCGGCTTGATCGACCACATAACGTGTTCCGTATTCCGCTTGATGGTTGATTGTTTCATATCCTTTAATGACTTGCACTGGCTTTTCGTATCTTGAAGCGTTTTCTCCATTGAGCATATGTTTTTCCTCATGTGATCCAGCAGTTTCTAAAGTCAATTCTGCTCCACATGTTCCACAAAATGTCTTCATTACAGTTTCATAAATTGGCACACTCTCCGTCCATGCTTCTTTAATCACATATTGTTCATTATGTCCTTTTTCAGGATGATGAACAGTCGTATATTGTTGCACCCAGTTATGAGTATGGCTTGGTGTACTTGGTTTTTGAGAACCTTGATTGCTGTTTCCACCTGTACTTGGTTTCGATGTGCTGCCTCCAGTGCTTGGCTTCGATCCAGTATTGCTTCCAGAACTGCTATTAGAACCTGTACTATTGTTATTTCCACTAGAAACTGAACCTGTGGTTTCACTATTGGAATTACCAGTCGAAGGTTTTTGTTCTTCACCTTTTGACTCTTCCTCTTTCTTTTCGGATTCTTCTTGTTTCTTATCCTCGTTTACGGTTTCGTTTGTTATAACATCGTGTCCCTCTTTTTTCAATTCCTCAGCTTTTTCAGGAGATACAACTTCAATTTGTACTTTCTTTTCTACCGAATCCATTTTGGAATCAACCGGAACGATTGTATAGACAATTTCATATGTACCTTCTTTTTCATAATTTACGTTCGATGTATCAACCAAAACTTCTTTGACAACTTTTTTGTCATACGTGATTCCTTTCAGGAAGTCATTTCCTTTAGTCTTCACTTCCATGTACAGTTTATCCAATTCCAGACCTTTCACGTCTTCAAGCAAATCTGCTTTTTTCGTTTCCACTGTTCTATCTTCTTTGTTGGAATTGTTAGCCCAAATAACAGTTCCAATACCAGCTCCGCCAATTAAAACAACGCCTGCGACGATTAAAGCAATCATCTTTTTCTTCTTTTTCTGTTCCATAAATATACACTCCTTCGTTAATCACATTATACTATAAGATTGCAAGTTTTTTACACATATTTTGTACATTTTTTTTAAATTTCATAATCGTCAGCAATTTCTGGGCTTTCATCTTCCTTTGATTTTATCAGTACCAATTCCTTAACATCGTTTCCTTCATATTTTCTCAAATCCGAAAGTATTTCTTTTAAATGTGCGATCGTTTCTGTATCTTCTGCTGTCACTTCCTCGATACTGCCATCAAATCTACTATCCAATTCAGTATATTCATCGAAATCAATTGTCGGATCATCTAAAAGCTCAATGTAACGAGTCCAAAAATCAAAATCAATCATATCCGCTCTCATTAAATAACAAGTATAAAGCTGTTCTTGATATTTTTGAATATACGGATCATTTTCATCCACTGAATCCGGTTTGAAATATTCTATCGCTCTTTGAAAATTACGTTGTAATAAGTAGTTCATAAATAACACCTCTCCATTCATTTTACAAAAAAGGAACTGAGTTCCTTTTTTATTTCGATTCCCTTTTCAGCCTTTTAAATCTTTTGTCTAAAGAACAAAAGACAGCAAAAGAAAAAAAAGAAATCAAAAGAATCACAAAATCTCGAATC
>CAJTIT010000067.1 GCA_910576345.1 Erysipelotrichales bacterium | reverse complement strand
TATTGTAAATAATTAGTAATGTGCTTAAAACGTAGTGTTTATAAGCCAAATCCATCTTTCAAAATGCCGTGATACGAAATATGATACTAAAAATATAGCTTTTTTATACCGAAATATTGATTTTCGGCACGCAACTGTCAATAAATTCGGTAATTGATTTTCTTCTTTTCGGAAGCATATGGGCATAGACTGTACGAACTGTTGAAACTGAATCGCCAATGACTTCTGCGATCGTGGTGTCGTCATATCCTGCGTCGATCAAAAGTGATACGAACGTATGTCGGAAGTCGTGAGGTGTCATTCGTTTCAATCCGCAAGCGTCCAATGTTTTTTCCAAAATTTCTCTGATTTTATAATCAGGGATTTTTTCTTTGAAACTTTTTCCGAAGAAAATGTAAGCGTCCGATGTATATGTATCTTCTTTACTGCATTTTTCTTTAAATTCAGTAAGAAGTTTGTTTAATTCTTGGTCGATCGGAACGATTCGATAACTATTCTTCGATTTTGTAATTTTATGGATATACAAAGATTTCTTTTTGAAGTCTGTCCATTTGAGATTTTGAAGTTCGGAAATTCTAAGACCCGTTGAATAGAAAGTTCTGAAAATCAACTTCATTTTTGTGCCTTCTACAGCATTTACGAAACGGATAAAATCATCGGTTTCTAAAATGACGATTTCTTTCTTTTTGTCCTCGTGATTGAATTTGACGAATCCAACTTTACTTAGAGGGTGATAGTCAATATCGTATACATCGTTGATATAGGAATAAAGACCGCTGAATACTGCATGAATACCGTTTACGCTCGATTTGCACAATCCTTGATTGATTAGTTTTGTATGAAAATCTACGATTTCTTTTTTCTCAATTTGAAGAACGTTTCTTTGACCGAACACCGGTTGGATGTGCTTTTTATATTTACTGGTATTTGTAGCAGCTGTCTTTTCTTTCCATCCCGTCAACTTCATGTAATTCAAATAATCGTTCCATAAGTCATCCAAAATCAATGACATGTTATTGATTTTCCGTACACTGTCTTCGATATTTGCCATTAAAATCCGTTCCATTCTAATGGCATCTTTTTTTCTTTTAAATCCTCTCCTAACAAGTTTCTTGTATACACCTTTGCGGACGGTATAGGAAGCGGATATATAATATGTGTTTCTCTTTTTGTCGTGGTATACTGGCATAATATCTCTCCTCTCATTTTTTAATTCAGAAAGATAAATTGCCTTGTTTTTAATGTTCTAATTTTTGTTGTCTAAAATGTACTCCTTTACGTTTTCTAACTGTCGATCATCCAGATCGAGCAGAAGTTCAATCACTTCACTGAAAATACTCGTGTCGTCTTCATCATAAAGAATTTGGTTATTGAGTAGGCTATAGGGGATTCCAAAAAAATCTGAGAATTTTTTTATCATATAGCTGGTGAGCGGTACGGTTTTGTTTTGAATCGCAAAAAGCTGTTGTCTAGAAATTTTAATTTCTTTTGCAAATTCCCGTCTGGAAATTTGATGCTCTTTGCAATAGCTCTCAATGTATTGTTCAAGAATATCATAATTTGAACACAAACTATTCTTCACTTGATACACTCCTTTCTTAAATGTACTATTCCTATTCTATCATAAAATAATAATGCTGGTCTATAAAAACAAGTCGTAAAAATATATTGGTGGCTTGTTTTTGTAGACCACAGACAAAAAAAGTGCTACTATTTTGAGGTAGAAAGGTAGATGATTATGCAAAGTGAGCAGGAACACAAAAAAAAATACTCAAAGGAATATCATAAGATATTCAATCCTTCATAAAGGATATGCGACCATTAGCGATGTTCGAAATTTTATCCCATGTGGATATGAAAAGGCATTATTTATTTTATCGAAAGAAATGTCAGATGCACAAAAAGAGGGAAAGACAACACTAAACGGAATTAGTTCCAAACGACTTTTAAAATACGTTGATTTGACTGACGATGAAATAAGAAAATATGCCGAGGAAGAAAAAAAGGAACTCAGTTCCAAAAATTTCCAAAAAGAGTAACAAAAGGTAGAAAGGAAAAATCTTCATTTTATACAATATTTGCGGGTTGCAAAACCGGAAAGGGGTGTAAAGATGAAGAAACTGGTTTTATTGAATGAACGAAAAGAAAACCAAAATCGAAATTACGATTCAAGTTGATCCGTCGGATAACTGCACAGTTGTCTTAGAAACTGGCGACATCGAGAAAGAAACAGTGCTTGATATTCTGAAACAATGCGTTGAAAAAGTAGAAAATATTAAAGAAAAGGAGATTGATATTGATGGAAGTTAGAACAAATGTAAGAATTGTAAAAGGAATTTTAAGTAAAGCAAAGAAAGAAAATCGTGTACTAAATGAGGTTGAAACATCACGTATTCAAGAATGCTTGAATGAGATTTTAAAAGAAAGTATTGCTGTGGAAGAAAACATGGAGAACATGGATCAAAACACTGCAAAATACGAGATCGTGATTGAATGTGTAAAAAATGTTTTGGATAGCTTGATTGAAAATCCCGGACGTCTTGATTATACAATTGATGCGATGACTGATGTGCTTGAAAAAATGGATAAGGTTGGTTTATAAAAAAGTCGGCACCTAAAATTGGTGCTGATTTTAGTATCATATCAGCCTGACGAAAACGCTATAATAAAAAACTTGTTATCTTCATCCAGATATGCCATAATGTGGATGGTATACAAAAACAAGTCATATAGGGAGATAAGAATGTACAAGAAATATGATAGATACAAAATCATTGATTCCGAATCAGATAGGTACAAACAGTTTTTCACTATCGTCGATGTGAAAGGTAATACTGTTTATTATGCGTTTGATGGAGAAGATTCAATTTATAGTTTTCAAGTCGGATCTTCTTTCGAAAACGAAATTCTAGGGATTTAGGAACGCAGTTCTTAAAGGAGAAGGGAAGGTAAATTGCTATGTTAAGAAATGTTCGTGATATTTTAAATGAAAATGCCGTAGGCTTTAAATTGACAGCATGGAACTCTGTTCGCATGTGCATGGAATATGCGATGAAACCACACAATTTAATCTATATGGATGGCGGTTATAAATATTTTGCAGAGGATAAGAATACACGGTCGTTTATCGAACGTGCCATGAGTGATTTAGCGTGTGAAACGTTCTCAAAGTTTCGAGTTTACTTTTCCGAGCAAAGACCACTTTGGGATGAAGAAAAGTGGCTGACAAGATACGATGAATTTATGGAAGAGCTAAACAGTGATTTCAATGAAGGTCTGGAAGATGTAAAACTCCATTATTTTATCTATCTGCGAAGTGAACATCGAATCATGATCTTATACTCGGCAGATTACGATTTTTTTCAAGAAGGATAAGTTAAAAGTTTTTTAGAAAGTAGGTGCAAAATGAAAGATACAATTAAGTTGTTTGATTGTAATATCGATGTCGAGCAGACACAGAAAAAAGGTGAAAAAGTCTGTGAGGATTATGCACCGCTTTTGCAAAAAAGATTGAAACTTTTAAACAAATCTTTAATCTCCTGTGGCAGTTTGATTCAAGTCGGCAACGATTCCAAAAGCAGAAATGGTACTGAAATAGGATATTTAAATCGTTTGGCTTTGGAAGACGATCAGGTTGCCAGATTCATGAAGCTG
>CAJTIT010000066.1:1543-3747 GCA_910576345.1 Erysipelotrichales bacterium | reverse complement strand
ATTTTACGTTTGTTTTTGACATTTTTTCATTACATCTTTCTAAAAAAACTCTTTCGCTTAAAAGAGTTTGTTGGTTTCTGATCGTATGATAGAAATCGTATGATCACTTTCTAATTGAAAATGGGTATGATAGAAGACTTGCACTGCATGAATCATATCATCCATATCTTTTATACCGGCCGTTTCATAAGCTGAATGCATGGCAAGCTGCGCCAGACCAATATCAATGGTTGAAAGTGAGACTAGACGCTGTACAAGGTTTCCTAAGGTGCTTCCTCCTACCATATCGCTGCGATTGGCATAAAATTGATATGGTACATGTGCATAATCGCATATGTCTTTAAACAACGCGATAGCGTGTGCATCACTGGTATATTTCTGTCCGGCATGTGTTTTTATGACGATTCCTTCATTCATATAAACACTATTGGTCGCATCTGCATATTCTGGATGATTTGGATGAAGCGCATGTGCATTGTCCACACTCAGCATCATACCGGATGCTAACGCTCGATGATAATCTTCTTTTGTTTTACCAAGCGCCACATTGATACGTGTCAATGTATCATATAAGAAGGTTGATTCTGCGCCTTGTTTGGTTAACGATCCAACTTCTTCCCGAGTTTGCCACCTAAAATTATGAATATTAAATCATTAACTTAGTTATAGTCCTTATTTTATCGCATTTTTTGCGGTTTTTTTATTGCTTTTTTTTATGATTTGTGTTATTATTTATGTAGTNCATAAGTATATATAGGAGGTGTTTTCCTTGTTCGTTGAAAAATTTTCTAATAATGGTATCGATTATCTTCGTCTCGTCGAAAGTCATCGCTATACGAATTCCAAGGGCGTTCGGACTGTTCGTAAAAAATCTATCTATAATATCGGTCCTCTCAAAAAATTTGATGATGGTCTTCCTAACTATGTTCAACGTCTTAAAGAGTCTTTTAAGAATTCTTCTCCTTTAATTCCTGAACTTTTGCCTTATTGTTCTTCTCAACCTATTCCTCATAAGTATTCCCTAGATATCTTTGAGGGGGATCCTGATTGTGTTGGTCATCCTAAATTATTTTCTCATTGCCTTATCGAAAGAATTCTAGAGGAACTTGGTCTCATTTCCTTCTTTAGACGTTACAAACAACTTACCCATTATGAATTTGATCTTTTAGGTTTTTTCCGCTTATTGATTTATGGAAGAATACTGAATCCTAGTTCTAAGATCCAAACTGTTTCACAGAACAATGACTATTATCTTCCTGTCATAAAAAACCTATACGAATACAATATTTATGATACTCTTGATTTCCTTTTTGATTATAAGAAAAGCTTAATCAATCGTATCAATAAATCTTTGATCGATTCTTTTAATCGTTCTACGAATATCGTTTATTATGATGTCACAAATTTTTATTTTGAAATTGATCATCCAGATAATGATTTTGAAGACGAAGATGGAAATCTTATAAAAGGTATTCGTAAGATGGGGGTATGTAAAGAAGAAAGAAAACTTCCAATTGTGCAAATGGGTCTTTTTATGGATGAACAGGGCGTACCTATCTCAATTGAAACGTTCCCTGGCAACACTTTAGACCATCTTACTGTTACAGAAGCTCTAAAGAACTCTGTTGAACCTTTGAATATGAAACGCTTCATTTTCGTTGGCGATCGTGGTATGTATCGAGGCAATAACACATTTCATCTTATTAACACAAACAATGGATATATCATTAGTAAAAGTATCGAAAAAACAAATAAGGAAGAAAAGAAATGGATTTATGAAGAAGAAGGCTATATTGGGAACTCGGCTTTCAAACATAAATCCCGTATCATAAAAAGAACAGTAAAGGATAACGATGGTAAAATGCGGACTATCGTAGAAAAAGTTATCGTATACTGGAGTGAGAAATTCTATAAAAAGCAGATGGCAGAAAATAAAACTTTTTTAAATTTCATAGACAGATTAGAACAAAATCCAGAAAACTTTAGAATTACAAAATCACAGTCAAAAAGCATAAGAAAATTCTTGAAAAAAGAATGTATGAATGATATTACAGGAGAAATACTGGATTCAAGCAAAATAAAAGTGATGATAGATAAAGATAAAATCAATCGATATAAGAGATCCTTTGGATATTATCAGATTGTGACATCCGAATTAGATATGGAAGATACACGAGTAATCGAAGTATATCATGGACTTACAA
>CAJTIT010000066.1:0-1492 GCA_910576345.1 Erysipelotrichales bacterium | reverse complement strand
TGGTACTATGTCAAGATAGTGGACACATTTAATTGATCTTTTTTTGAAAATCATAGTTACTTTCATAATCATTTGGAGATTGATATTCACAATGGCTATGAATACGCACTGTGTTATAAAATGTTTCCACATATTCAAATACTAAGTGATACGCTTCTTCGTAATTCATAATGCGCTGCCTATTCAGCCATTCTCTTTTAATAAGAGAATGAAACGATTCAATACATGCGTTATCCCATGGATTGCCTTTTCTTGAATAACTACACTCCATACCTTTTGTTAATTCCTGATATCGCTTTGATACAAATTGCACACCGCGATCGCTATGGATCACCACCGGATGATCCATTTGTCTCCTTATTTTGGCTATCCTCAGACACTCTAAGACTTCTTCCACCTCCATTGTTTTACTCAGTTTCCAGCTGATAATTTTTCGTGAATACAGATCCATTATGCTTGTGAGATATACAAAGCCGTCATCTAATGTCCAGATGTATGTAATATCTGTACACCATGCTGTGTTCGGTTTTTCTGGATTAAAATCTCGTTTTAATATGTTATGTAATTTTGTTGAAAAATCACAGTCCCGTGTTGTTTTTGTTCTATGCCTAATATATTGCGCTTTAAGACCGTTTTCATGCATGTATTTGCCCACAGTGCGTTCAGATATGACCTCTCCCTGTTCTCTCAATATATGGGCTATTTTAGGGGCTCCGTAGTTCTGATATGACTTCTGATAGATTTCTTTGATATCCTTAACCACACGTTCTTTTCTTATCTCACGAGCGCTCTTTTCTCGCTTTCTCCAACTATAATAGCCTGATTTTGAAATGCCTAATTTACTCAGCACACCAGTTACAGAAAAATCATCTCGTTTTTCTGCGGCATCTTCAATTAGTCCATAAGAAACTCCAGTTATTTCCCTAGTATGCTGATAGCTTTTTTTAGGATTTCTAGGGCATCCTTCGTATCACGCAATTCACGTTTTAACTGAGCGATCTCCTTTGCCTCATCAGATGCATAGTTGCCGGTTCCACGCATTTCAACCGTACCTGTTTCAGAATGCTTTGCTTCGCTCATCCATCTTGTTAATGTGCTTTTTCCAACACCAAGATTAGCAGCTGCCACCTTTATCGTTAAATCATCGTGTTCTTGTACATACCTAACTGCATTATTTCTGAATTCATTGTCAAATGATTTTCTTGTTTTTTTGGTCACGCTTATTCCTCCTTCAAATCCTCTCATTTAACATTGTACCAGATGTTATTAATGTTCTCTATTAGTTTTGTACACTTTTTATTCTAACATCAATACTCTTGATTTCCTTTTTGATTATAAGAAAAGCTTAATCAATCGTATCAATAAATCTTTGATCGATTCTTTTAATCGTTCTACGAATATCGTTTATTATGATGTCACAAATTTTTATTTTGAAATTGATCATCCAGATAATGATTTTGAAGACGAAGATGGAAATCTTATAAAAGGTATT
>CAJTIT010000065.1:1951-3905 GCA_910576345.1 Erysipelotrichales bacterium | reverse complement strand
AATTTTTTCTTTTGCGCCTTATCATATGATTCTATCTGCTTTGCCCATTCCAAATATCTTGAATGGACTCTTTTAAAAGAGAAATATTGAAAATCATCTTTCATTTCTTTGTCTATAAACGACATAAGTTCTCTTATTTGGCTTGCCTTTAAAGGTTTTAAAAATGCGTTCTTTAACTCCCTTTTATGTTTTGAATTACCTAAATTTAATCTTAAAGGCGAATCGCTCAAATAATTTAAGTCCATTAGACCTTTCACCAATGCCAATTGATAAGCACTGTCTAAAAACTCCAAGTCATAAAACATATCTTCGACGGTTAATTTCATTCCTTGCATATTTTTTTCCTCCTTATAAACCCATCATTTCTTTTACCGTGTGGTCGCTTGCTTTCACAATGCCAACCAATATCAACATATTAAAAATCAATTCTCCTAAATATACCCATACCATACCACTCGCACTTGAATCCGTGTTCACTCCCGGAGGACTCGTTGCAAAAGCAGTGTATATCACACACGATAACATTACGATCAATCCCTCTAAGCATACTCCTGTATAAGATTTAATAAACGATACAGCGATATGCTGCGTCTTTTCACTTGCAGACGTAGAAAGAGGCACAGGGGAAACCGCGGTATATAAAAACAATTTAAAAAACCGCCCATAAACAGTCAATATAATCACGAATGCTATAATTGTGATGAATAATCCGCCAATTAAAGAGAGTGCGTATAATGCTATGCTTTCAAAAAATCCGCAATCTTCTATTGCCGTTATTACTTCGTCTGGTAATAAGATATTATTCGCAGGAGTCAATCCAACTTTGGCAATAACCGCAGATAACATACCTTGTACGATTTCATATATCTTTAACATGATATCTAAACCGTAAACAACAATCGCTCTTGAAATAACGAAACGTAAGAATAGTTTAACTGCCTGCTCCGGTCGCTTTACTTCTTGATAACTCAAACATGTTTGCACCATACCTATAACAAAAAATAGGACTAATAAACTTAACCCTATCGCTGTCAAAGCGCCATGTACATCTTCGATAACACTCCATATATGACCACCTTTAAACTCCGATGGCGATTGTGTCAATAACACCCATATTTCCGCCAACTTTTCATTCCAAGTTTCCAATGCTTCTCGTAATTGGTCTATAATCGCACCAATCATGTTTTATCACCTCTTTTCTTTTTTTATTTGCTCTTAGCCGATGATTAAATCAATAATATTTTTTGCGAATGTTATCATCAAGCCACCTGCGATGCCCAACAGTCCATTTGCTCGCTGACTGGGGTCATGCGATTTCAATGCCATACCAAACTGAACGACACCTAAGCCTAAAATTACAATTCCAATCGCACGAATCACTGAAAATATAAATGTACTCAAATTATCAATCGCTACGAGTGGATCACCTCCTCCTTCTTTTGCCATAACCTGCACGGCAAAGTTACATACCATAACGAACATAATATAAGCATACATGCACATTTTTTTATAATTAAATTTCATTTTTAGTTCCTCCATTTTGTTTTTCTTTTTCAAAAACTTCTTGTAAATCTTCCTCACTGAAAATATTTAAGGTATCAAAATCAGGAAGTAGAATATTGTACCAATCGTCAATAAAAATCTGATGATTATTGTGGTGATAGTTTCCTGCTCCGCCATCAGTGGTATCACTCAATCTTGGATGTTTCAAAATATCGTATTTTTGATCCATAACGGCTCGCTCGCCTCGTATAAACACAAGCGCATAATCGTTGTTTAATAAACGTACCTCATCGGGTGTCAATAATTCACGCCCTGCTTGTTGATAATTCGTGGAATAGTTACCACTTCGCCCATACGAACGACCATAAGTATTCGTATCGAGTGTTTCTTTACCGAGGTATTCACTGACAAATTTATGCGTACTTTGTTCATTGCCTCCTAAATAAATTAA
>CAJTIT010000065.1:0-1759 GCA_910576345.1 Erysipelotrichales bacterium | reverse complement strand
GCTTGTGCATAGACAACCGCTCGAACAATATATCAAGCGGAGAATGATAATCACTGTCTTCCTCATTAACTTCTGCATAACTAAGCATTTCCATTACCATACTGAAATTCTGTTCGTCTGGCGGTGCTTCATGATATAAGTAAAGGCACAATGCCTCTAATAATGCAATCTCACTTTTTTCCCAAAAAGGATCAGTTGTTTGCGAGTTTTTTGGAGTTGTACAGCGGATTAAACCATTTATCATTTTCAAAATATCATTATCATTTTGAATGTAGCAAAAAGGATTGTACTGGTCGGATTTATCAAAATCAATTAAATTGATAACCTTAATTCCATATCCTTGTTTCTCTAATAGTTTTCCTGTACTTTTCAAAAGTTCACCTTTAGGGTCTAGCACAACAAAACTTGTATTGCATTGCATAAGATTAGGCTTCGCATAGAACCTTGTCTTTCCTGAACCCGATCCACCGACTATAATGGTATTGAGGTTCCGTCTATGGATTTTACCGTCAAGTCCCATTCTTATCCGCTGTGTTAAAATCTTATCTTGCATGGAATCGCTTGATTGATATTTTTTGTTGACCTTTTTGGAATCAGCCCACTTCGCACTGCCATATTCTTCTTTTCTGCGTGTGTTTTTTATTTCACTGATGAAATACACACAAACAAAGAAGTATATCAGCAAAAATATTAATAGAGTTTTCAGTGTATTTTGACACCATTGAATCCTAAAAGGATTCTCAAGCATGATGTTTATGCTGCTTAAAAACTGAAACATGCCTTTATCAAGATAGGGAGCGCTTAATAGCGCCCCCCATGAAATCGGTACAATCATGATTAGCATGAATAGGTATATATCATTTGTTTTACCGTTTCTATTCATGTCTTTTACCTCATTTTTCTTGTTCGACCTCTTTCTCTTTATTTTTAAGGTTTTCAAGATAGATGTTTTTATCGACTCTGTCATTAAAACTTTTATATGTTTTATGAACAGCCTCTAACTCCTCACGAACCTCTTTTGCATCTGCGCCATGGAAATAAGGCTGTACATTATTCAAAAAAGTACAATCAGGCTCGATACCAAGTTTTTTGCACATCATATATGCGGCGCAATCACATGTGAATGAAGCCTCCTCTCTATCATACTGGTAGTGTTCGGCATACGATTTATGACAATACTCTCGAACCATACCCTGTATAACCTTCTGAATATCTAATGTTTTATCCACCTCAATTAAGTTACTTTGAGGATTATAATAAACATTCAATTCACCCTCTTGTACTTTTTCCACCATGCTTAATACTTTAGTACCTCCGGCAATTAGGTTTATTTGTTCACTCGGTGAAAATTGCAAGATATTTTTGGGTTTTGGGCGGCGTTGTAACTGCGATTCTTCAAACACCTTGACGGGGTTGTAAAATCCATTCTTATCTCCTTTAAAAATATGAAATGCTCGCTCTCCTTTTTTGATATAAGTCTTTCCCATTTTTTCCCATGTTTGCATTTCGTGCATTTCACCCAAGTTCGGATAACGGCTCATACCGATCATGATATTGGTTGGCTTATGACTACTCATACTCTGTATATTTAAATAATGCTGAAACTTCGCAGGAGATGACACACTTTCCATATACTGCTTATTTGCAACTTCCCACAACTGTTCCCTTAATGTTTTTTGTTGTAAAGCAAATTCTTCTTTTGATACCTTTTGAAAGGTTTTACCTTGCAATACTTCTTCGATTGTTGGCATATTGTTTC
>CAJTIT010000064.1 GCA_910576345.1 Erysipelotrichales bacterium | reverse complement strand
CATTGTCCACACTCAGCATCATACCGGATGCTAACGCTCGATGATAATCTTCTTTTGTTTTACCAAGCGCCACATTGATACGTGTCAATGTATCATATAAGAAGGTTGATTCTGCGCCTTGTTTGGTTAACGATCCAACTTCTTCGTTGTCAAAGCAGGCAAACACAGCTATATTTTTCGCATGTGTTCCATTGATAAATCCTTGAAAGGTTGTGAAGGCACCTTGCAAATCGTCGAAACGCGGCGCTGAAATAAACTCTTGATTGGCGCCCCATATGGATGGCTCCATCCGATTGTAAAGATACAAATCCATGCCATAAATAGCAGATTCTTCTACATCTGCTTCCTTTGCAATCTGTTGTTTCAGCGTATTGTGAAGCGTTTCTTTTCCACCATATAGTGGAAGCATATCTACTTGCTTATTCCATTTGAATCCATCGTTCACATTACGATTCATGTGAATGGCAACACTTGGTATAAGCACCAAATCTTTATTCACATCAACCAATTTTGTATACAATCGATCATTTTGTTTGTATATAATACGACCGGCAATAGAAAGAGGTCGATCCATCCATGAAGCACAAATCATCCCGCCATATCCTTCTGTATTCAGCTGTGTATATTTTCCTTTGATTTCAATCTGTGCGTTTTCTTTTATCTTGAATGTTGGTGAATCGCTATGAGATGCACTGATATGAAAACTGTAGTCTTGTAAATCGGTGCCGATCTGAAACGCAATAATACTGGATTGATTTCTGGTCACAAAATATTTGCCGCTTGGATGTATATTCCATTCTTTATGTTCAAATAGCTCTTGATATCCTTCCGCTTGTAATTGTTGTTTCATATATGCAATCGCATGAAAAGGTGTTGGACTATTTTTAATCCATTTGAATAATTCTTTTGTGGTTGTATGATCCATAATAAGATTCTCCTATCTTTTGATTCTGCACTTCATCATGTTATATATTATATCCGATTTATTTTCATTCATAAACTTCATATTTTTTATTCTATTTTAGATTTCACAATTTCAATAGTTCTTTTCCATTTATGCATCTATGCAATCTTTTCATCTGCACCTCTATGCTGCATGTCTTCCCCGTTACTTTTTATCATCGCTCCAAATTTATTTTTATTATACCATTTTTTGTTTTTTTGCGTATACATATTTCATCGTCTAATTTATTCACATCATCACATTAATTCAAAGTAAAAATCAAAGATTATATTTGTTAAATTTAGATTAAAGTATTCAGATTTACATATCGTTGTTTTTCTTATTCTGCTATTATAATAGTTGATCAAGTTCTTACTAGACCGATAATCATGTCATTAATTAATAAGAATATGCAGGTTATTAAATTTCTTGTTGATAAATCTCAAAGGTTATGATAATATAAATAAGCAGTTAATTCATAGGGGTGTAGTACAATGGTAGTATGATGGTCTCCAAAACCACAGACGCGGGTTCAATTCCTGCCACCCCTGCCAGTAATAAAATTAAGCGCTTAATCAAGCGTTTTTTTATTTCTTGAACATTTTCTCAAATAATATTTAGAAAAGAACCATGATTTTACGTACAGCGCTACTGCTTTGAAATCATGGTTCTAAAATAACAGTCTTTATGAATTTATGGTAATTAATTTATGAAACACAGAATATTCTTCTTTCACCTTATTAAATTTTATTACCACAATTGGAACAGAATTTTCCACTTACTTCCTGTCCGCATTCACTGCAGAACTTTTTCTGATTCTGTGGACGCTCCTTACCACATTCACTACAAAATTTCCCTGTATTTTCTTTTCCGCAAGCACAAACCCAAGTATGTAGTGCACTTGCTTGTTGGGATGATTGTGATGGCTGTGACGCATAAGCCATTTGACTTCCTGCCTGCATTGCGCCAGATACCATTCCTCCAACGCCCATACCCATGAACATACCGGCATTGCCGCCTTCATTGTTTGCGGCCATTCGCATGGAATCGGCAGTCGCTGCTGTCATCATACCTTGACCATGTGCTTCCGCAAAATACATCTTATCATATTCTTTTATTTTTTCTTTAACTTCTTCATCCACAGAAATAGATTCCAACGCAACCGTAACAATTTCCAATCCTCTTGTCGCATTCCATGTTTCATCCAGCTTATCATTCATATAGAAACTTAAATCTTCTTGATACATCGGAAGCTTATTAAAAGAAATATTTTTCTCATATGCCATTTTAGCCATTGCACTTGTCAACGACATAATGAACTCTGATTTTAATTGTGGAATATAGCCTTCAATACTTACTCGTTCTGCATTGACGCCAATTAAATTTTGAATCAAAACAATGGGATCGCTTACTTTTAAAGAATACATACCATAATAGCGAATCTCTATTGACTGATATTTAGGATCATCAAAAGGAACCGGCTGTGCCGTTCCAAATTTATTTCCGGTAATTTCGCGCAGATTCACATAATACACTCTTGTATCTTTGGGAATTTCACCGCCAAATTTGAAACGTCTGCCAAACTGCTTGATAGACTCTTTGATAGAAGTATTCAATTTCCCATAAAATAAACTTGGTTCACTGCCGCTGTCGTAGATAAATTCACCAGCTTCTGCGCTGAATTCAGTTACCTTTCCTTGATCGACAATCATCATCGCAAATCCTTCCGGTACTACAATTCTTGAACCATTACTTAATACATTTTCTGACCCACGATTTTTTCCAGATCTTGTAATTTTTCCACGTGTCATCAACACATTATTTCCGATATCCTCACAAGTCACAAATTCCAACCATTCATCTTTAAAAGTTGAATTTGCAGATGATAAAGCTGCTTTGATTAAACCCATATTCTCACCATTTTATGATATAGTTTCAACTATACCGTTTCCTTTCTAATCATTTATGATAATCGTTTCATCACAGTTAATTCATTCAATACCCAAGTATAATTCCCGGAAGTAATAACGGAGGAACAATACTCACACTCACCACTGGATGTCACCGTTGTCGGGGCACCGCAATTTGGACAATTCGTCGTGCTTAAATGTTTGCCAGCTTGCGTTTTCACACCAGATGTGCGAATAAACTCCATACGATACAAATTATGAAAATCTCTGTTTGAATCGCCTTCGATAATTTTTTTCGAAGATTCATCAATGACATAGTCTTTCATACATGCCTCCAACTGCATAAAGACCACTTCTTTATCTCCTTGTATCTCATGCGCAATAATCCGGGTTGAGGAGACATTTACACGCTCCACCACATTGATCCTCTTTTGATCGATATATTCCTGTAATTGCCGTTGATGCATATTAAACAATGCATCGCTTTCAAAGGGACGAACCGGTCTCCACTCTCTTTTGGTCCAAGCACTTTGTAAAGTCACAAAGCATTCAGATGCAAACTGTTTGAATTCATCCGCAGAAAAATTCACATCCTCTTTTTGAATCTGCGCAACAACATCTTCTTCCTTTGGCAAAGACGGAATCGAAGAAGCCATGGCAGTTTGGATTGGCTGTGATTTTTTTTTGGAAGATGACAATATAAATCCAATCACAATAATGACTATGACAATCACAAAACCGATCGGTCCAAATAAGCGAAAGATCTGAAATAACATATAAAACAGAAATCCCGAATCGCCAAAGCTGTCCCCACTGCTGTAAGATCCACCACTGTCATAGCGATTATTGTTTCCAACGTCTGCAAACACCGGTGATACACTCAAACAAAATAACACGAAACATAACACGCATAATAATAAAACCTTGCCCCATTTTCTATCCACAAAACGCAACAAACATCACTCCTTAATGTTTTTTCACAAGAGTATTATAGCTTATGGAAAACACAAAAACAACCCTATTATACTTCTATGCTTGACTTTATATGAATCGAAAATGATAATGTCTTAATGTATCGAAATTGATTTTGTCCTAAAAGATGTTATAAAATAAGACCTCATAAGAAAGCGAGGTCATTATGAGAAAGGTTGATCTTAGAATGAATGAACAATTTAAGTATGTTGTTATCAAAAAACTTGTGGATTCCAACGGTAATAAGAAGAATGCTGCTATTAAACT
>CAJTIT010000063.1 GCA_910576345.1 Erysipelotrichales bacterium | reverse complement strand
TGTATCTAATTTTTTCTTTTGCGCCTTATCATATGATTCTATCTGCTTTGCCCATTCCAAATATCTTGAATGGACTCTTTTAAAAGAGAAATATTGAAAATCATCTTTCATTTCTTTGTCTATAAACGACATAAGTTCTCTAATTTGATTCGCATTTAAAGGCTTGGAATATACGTTCTCTAACTCCCTTTGCTGTTTTGAATTTCCATAAGTCAACTTCAACGGGGAATCGCTTAAATATTTCAAGTCCATAAGACCTTTTGCTAATGCTTCTCGGTATTCACTATCTAAATATTCTAAATCAAAAAACATATCTTCGATGGTTAATTCAAGTCTTTCCATATTTTTTTCCTCCTTATAAACCCATCATTTCTTTTACCGTGTGGTCGCTTGCTTTCACAATGCCAACCAATATCAACATATTAAAAATCAATTCTCCTAAATATACCCATACCATACCACTCGCACTTGAATCCGTGTTCACTCCCGGAGGACTCGTTGCAAAAGCAGTGTATATCACACACGATAACATTACGATCAATCCTTCTAAGCATACTCCTGTATAAGATTTAATAAACGATACAGCGATATGCTGCGTCTTTTCACTTGCAGACGTAGAAAGAGGTACAGGAGAAACGGCTGTGTACAAAAACAATTTAAAAAATCTCCCATAAACAGTCAATATAATCACGAATGCTATAACCGTAATGAATAATCCGCCAATTAAAGAGAGTGCGTATAATGCTATGCTTTCAAAAAATCCGCAATCTTCTATTGCCGTTATTACTTCGTCTGGTAATAAGATATTATTCGCAGGAGTCAATCCAACTTTGGCAATAACCGCAGATAACATACCTTGTACGATTTCATATATCTTTAACATGATATCTAAACCGTAAACAACAATCGCTCTTGAAATAACGAAACGTAAGAATAGTTTAACTGCCTGCTCCGGTCGCTTTACTTCTTGATAACTCAAACATGTTTGCACCATACCTATAACAAAAAATAGGACTAATAAACTTAACCCTATCGCTGTCAAAGCGCCATGTACATCTTCGATAACACTCCATATATGACCACCTTTAAACTCCGATGGCGATTGTGTCAATAACACCCATATTTCCGCCAACTTTTCATTCCAAGTTTCTAATGCTTCTCGTAATTGGTCTATAATCGCACCAATCATGTTTTATCACCTCTTTTCTTTTTTTGTTTGCTCTTAGCCGATGATTAAATCAATAATATTTTTTGCGAATGTTATCATCAAGCCACCTGCGATGCCCAACAGTCCATTTGCTCGCTGACTCGGATCATGCGATTTCAATGCCATACCAAACTGAACGACACCTAAGCCTAAAATTACAATTCCAATCGCACGAATCACTGAAAATATAAATGTACTCAAATTATCAATCGCTACAAGTGGATCACCTCCTCCTTCTTTTGCCATAACCTGCACGGCAAAGTTACATACCATAACGAACATAATATAAGCATACATGCACATTTTTTTATAATTAAATTTCATTTTTAGTTCCTCCATTTTGTTTTTCTTTTTCAAAAACTTCTTGTAAATCTTCCTCACTGAAAATATTTAAGGTATCAAAATCAGGAAGTAGAATATTGTACCAATCGTCAATAAAAATCTGATGATTATTGTGGTGATAGTTTCCTGCTCCGCCATCAGTGGTATCACTCAATCTTGGATGTTTCAAAATATCGTATTTTTGATCCATAACGGCTCGCTCGCCTCGTATAAACACAAGCGCATAATCGTTGTTTAATAAACGTACCTCATCGGGTGTCAATAATTCACGCCCTGCTTGTTGATAATTCGTGGAATAGTTACCACTTCGCCCATACGAACGACCATAAGTATTCGTATCGAGTGTTTCTTTACCGAGGTATTCACTGACAAATTTATGCGTACTTTGTTCATTGCCTCCTAAATAAATTAAAGTATCGCAATTACCTACGATACTTTCCCAGTTGTCTTTGAATAATGCTTTTATCTGCGCCAAGTTTTGAATGATAATACTGACAAATATACCTCTTGACCTCATCGTAGCCAGTAATTTTTCAAAATCATCGGGCAGTGCTACGTTAGCAAATTCGTCCATTAGGAAATGGACAGGTACAGGCAATTCTCCGTTGTGGACAACATCGGCTTGATAATATAACATTTGAAATAATTGAGTGTATAACATACTGATTAAAAAGTTAAACGTCATGTCATTATCAGGAATGACTGCGAATAAGGCAATCTTTTTTTCTCCGAGTTGAGTAAGTTCTAAATTATCTGAGTTTGTGATTTTTGCGATACTTTCTAAGTTAAAAGTCGCAAGGCGGACACCGACAGAAACCAATATAGATTTTGCGGTTTTCCCGGTTGCCTGTTTAAAGATTTTGTATTGTTTCACTGCCAAACTATTCGGCTTGTGCATAGACAACCGCTCGAACAATATATCAAGCGGAGAATGATAATCACTGTCTTCCTCATTAACTTCTGCATAACTCAGCATTTCCATTACCATACTGAAATTCTGTTCGTCTGGCGGTGCTTCATGATATAAGTAAAGGCACAATGCCTCTAATAATGCAATCTCACTTTTTTCCCAAAAAGGATCAGTTGTTTGCGAGTTTTTTGGAGTTGTACAGCGGATTAAACCATTTATCATTTTCAAAATATCATTATCATTTTGAATGTAGCAAAAAGGATTGTACTGGTCGGATTTATCAAAATCAATTAAATTGATAACCTTAATTCCATATCCTTGTTTCTCTAATAGTTTTCCTGTACTTTTCAAAAGTTCACCTTTAGGGTCTAGCACAACAAAACTTGTATTGCATTGCATAAGATTAGGCTTCGCATAGAACCTTGTCTTTCCTGAACCCGATCCACCGACTATAATGGTATTGAGGTTCCGTCTATGTATTTTACCGTCAAGTCCCATTCTTATCCGCTGTGTTAAAATCTTATCTTGCATGGAATCGCTTGATTGATATTTTTTGTTGACCTTTTTGGAATCAGCCCACTTCGCACTGCCATACTCTTCTTTTCTGCGTGTGTTTTTTATTTCACTGATGAAATACACACAAACAAAGAAGTATATCAGCAAAAATATCAATAGAGTTTTCAGTGTATTTTGACACCATTGAATCCTAAAAGGATTTTCAAGCATGATGTTTATGCTGCTTAAAAACTGAAACATGCCTTTATCAAGATAGGGAGCGCTTAATAGCGCCCCCCATGAAATCGGTACAATCATGATTAGCATGAATAGGTATATATCATTTGTTTTACCGTTTCTATTCATATCTTTTTACCTCATTTTTCTTGTTCGACCTCTTTCTCTTTATTTTTAAGGTTTTCAAGATAGATGTTTTTATCGACTCTGTCATTAAAACTTTTATATGTTTTATGAACAGCCTCTAACTCCTCACGAACCTCTTTTGCATCTGCGCCATGGAAATAAGGCTGTACATTATTCAAAAAAGTACAATCAGGCTCGATACCAAGTTTTTTGCACATCATATATGCGGCGCAATCACATGTGAATGAAGCCTCCTCTCTATCATACTGGTAGTGTTCGGCATACGATTTATGACAATACTCTCGAACCATACCCTGTATAACCTTCTGAATATCTAATGTTTTATCCACCTCAATTAAGTTACTTTGAGGATTATAATAAACATTCAATTCACCCTCTTGTACTTTTTCCACCATGCTTAATACTTTAGTACCTCCAGCAATTAGGTTTATTTGTTCACTTGGTGAAAATTGCAAGATATTTTTGGGATTTGGGTGACGTTGTAACTGCGATTCCTCAAACACCTTGACGGGGTTGTAAAATCCATTCTTATCTCCTTTAAAAATATAAAATGCTCGCTCTCCTTTTTTTATATAAGTCTTTCCCATTTTTTCCCATGTTTGCATTTCGTGCATTTCACCCAAGTTTGGATAACGACTCATACCGATCATGATGTTGGTTGGCTTATGACTACTCATGCTCTGTATATTTAAATAATGCTGAAACTTCGCAGGAGATGAGACACTTTCCATATACTGCTTATTTGCAACTTCCCACAACTGTTCCCTTAATGTTTTTTGTTGTAAAGCAAATTCTTCTTTTGATACCTTTTGAAAGGTTTTACCTTGCAATACTTCTTCGATTGTTGGCATATTGTTTCCT
>CAJTIT010000062.1 GCA_910576345.1 Erysipelotrichales bacterium | reverse complement strand
TTTGTGATTCTTTTGATTTCTTTTTTTTCTTTTGCTGTCTTTTGTTCTTTAGACAAAAGATTTAAAAGGCTGAAAAGGGAATCGAAATAAAAAAGGAACTCAGTTCCTTTTTTGTAAAATGAATGGAGAGGTGTAAATTATGAACTACTTATTACAACGTAATTTTCAAAGAGCGATAGAATATTTCAAACCGGATTCAGTGGATGAAAATGATCCGCATATTCAAAAATATCAAGAACAGCTTTATACTTGTTATTTAATGAGAGCGGATATGATTGATTTTGATTTTTGGACTCGTTACATTGAGCTTTTAGATGATCCGACAATTGATTTTGATGAATATACTGAATTGGATAGTAGATTTGATGGCAGTATCGAGGAAGTGACAGCAGAAGATACAGAAACGATCGCACGTTTAAAAGAAATACTTTCGGATTTGAGAAAGTATGAAGGAAACGATGTTAAGGAATTGGTACTGATAAAATCAAAGGAAGATGAAAGCCCAGAAATTGCTGACGATTATGAAATTTAAAAAAAATGTACAAAATATGTGTAAAAAACTTGCAATCTTATAGTATAATGTGATTAACGAAGGAGTGTATATTTATGGAACAGAAAAAGAAGAAAAAGATGATTGCTTTAATCGTCGCAGGCGTTGTTTTAATTGGCGGAGCTGGTATTGGAACTGTTATTTGGGCTAACAATTCCAACAAAGAAGATAAAACAGTGGAAACGAAAAAAGCAGATTTGCTTGAAGACGTGAAAGGTTTGGAATTGGATAAACTGTACATGGAAGTGAAGACAAAAGGAAATGACTTCCTGAAAGGAATCACGTATGACAAAAAAGTTGTCAAAGAAGTTTTGGTTGATACATCGAACGTAAATTATGAAAAAGAAGGTACATATGAAATTGTCTATACAATCGTTCCGGTTGATTCCAAAATGGATTCGGTAGAAAAGAAAGTACAGATCGAAGTTGTATCTCCTGAAAAAGCTGAGGAATTGAAAAAAGAGGGACACGATGTTATCACAAACGAAACCGTAAACGAGGATAAGAAACAAGAAGAATCTGTAAAGAAAGAGGAAGAGTCAAAAGGTGAAGAACAAAAACCTTCGACCGGCAATTCCAATAGTGAAACCACAGGTTCAGTTTCTAGTGGAAATAACAGTACCGTATCGGGCAATAATGCTGGAAACAATGGTTCCTCAACAAATACAGGAAGCAATACATCGAAGCCAAGCACAGGTGGTAACAGTAATCAAGGTTCACAAAAACCAAACACACCAAGCCATACGCACAACTGGGTACAGCAATATACGACTGTTCACCATCCAGAAAAAGGGCATAACGAACAATATGTCATTAAGGAAGCATGGACAGAAAGTGTACCAATCTACGAAAATAAAATTCGCAGTATTTGTAATACTTGTGGAGCAGATATTACAGGATTTGCGGCTGAACATGCTAAACAACATGCGTTAAATGGAGAAAACGGAGCACATCATACAGAGGTAATTCAAGTTCAAACTGGAACCAATACCATCAATCATCCGGCAGAGTATGGAACACGTTATGTAGTCGATCAAGCAGCTTATGATGAACAAGTACCAGCAGGATTTAAGTGTTCTTGCGGAGCAACAAAATAAAAGATAGAAATAAGGTAAGAAGTAAGCAAAGAAAAGGGATAGAAACAATGAAAAAGTATACAACATTGGTTTTACTGATTATGTTTGTTTGTTGTTTTTTTGGTACAACACCTGTGAAAGCAGAAATGGACTTGATTGCGATGCATCGTTTATACAATCCTAACTCTGGTGAGCATTTTTATACAGGGGATGTTTCTGAAAAAAATCATTTGTCCTCAGTTGGTTGGAAATATGAAGGCATCGGTTGGAACGCTCCGAAACAATCAAGCATTCCGGTATATCGTTTATACAATCCGAATGCCGGCGATCATCACTATACTTTGGATGCGAGTGAGAAAGATCACTTAGTGAAGGTTGGATGGAAATATGAAGGTATTGGATGGTATTCTGATGAAAGCCAAGGTGTTCCATTGTATCGTCAATACAATCCAAATGCTAAGACGGGAACGCATAATTATACCACCAGTAAGGAAGAAAATGATTTCCTTGTTTCGATTGGTTGGAAAGCGGAAGGAATCGGATGGTATGGTGTAATGGAAATCCCATATATCCCACATACTCATGATTGGTCAGCAGAATATGAAACGATTCACCATCCAGAACAAGGACACAATGAACAGTATGTTGTAAAAGAAGCGTGGACAGAAAATGTGCCAATCTACGAAAACCAAATTCGTAGTATTTGTAATACTTGTGGAGCAGATATTACAGGATTTGCTGCTGAACATGCTAAACAACATGCGTTAAAGGGGGAAAACGGAGCACATCATACAGAAGTAATTCAAGTTCAAACAGGTACTGAAACAATTGAACATTCTACAGAATATGGAACTCGTTATGTGATTGATGAAAAAGCCTATGATGAAGAAGTGTTAATTGGTTATACTTGTTTCTGCGGAACTAGAAAATAGATTTGCACATTGACTTTACACGAAAACATGCTAAAATGGTATCATGAAATAAATATAGGAAAGAGGAGAAATCCTCTTTTTTTGTGTTTTACTGGCATTGCTTGAAAAGCCCAAAATCAAACATGTAAGTCCAGTAGTATACACTCAGAAACAGATTAAAGTGGTGACATTGTTCATCACTTTTTTTTGTTTCGCAAATAGAAAGGGAGAGAATATATGATTATTAGGAAAATCAAACGACGGCGGTTGAAACCGCCAAAAAATAAAGTACAATGAAACTAGAGCGTAATGCTCACTTTTTTATAAAGAAAGGAGATTTTATGAGAAACTTAAAACGTTTTTCATCGCTATTGTTTACCAGTGCGATGATGTTGGGTTCTATACTTCCAACAGCATCCATCCCGGTTTTGGCAAATGAAGATGTGCCGCCGGTGGTAAAAGTGAACGTAGTCGGTGAAGGAAATGTATTGGTGACTGATGTGGACGCTGGGAAATCGCAGTTTGCTCTTGAATCCTCTCCGCTTGAAGATTCTTTCAAGGAAGGAACAAAACTAGAGTTGAAATGTGACGGGCAAAAACAAATCGTATCGGATGTTTCGATTGATGGTGTGACTCAGGAATATGAGTATGGAAATCAAAAATTGGAACTTGATTATACGACTCCTAGTGAATCATCGGAAATCATTGTAACTTTCAGTGACAAGCAAGCCGAAGCCAAAGAAGCTGAGTTGCCTGTTGCTGACAAGAAGAATGAGGAAACCGAAAAATTAACGACAATCGAAACAGAAAATCACCCGGAGAAAGAAGCGGATGAAAAAGAAAGCAATGAAAAAATTCGATTGGTCGTAGAAGGAAATCCTCAGGATCAAGAATCCATCACGTCCCAATACGGAAATCTGTATGTGCTTGAATATGCTTCTCAACAAGACGCTAATCAAGCGAAAAAGCAACTGGAAAATGCAGGTGCTAAAGTAGATAGTGAATGTTTATTCAGTATGGATGAAGGAGAAACCACGGCAGATGTAGTAGAAACAGAAAAAGTGGACGAAGCGATTGCGAAAGCCAATGAAACATCGGTTAAGGATTATTCAGGACAAAATGTGATTGCCTTGATCGATACAGGATCAGATGGTTCTACTCTGGATGCGATTTCTTTTGTGGATGGAGATGCTTCTGACAACAACGGGCATGCATCCAGAATGTTGATATCTATTCGTTCACAGAATAAAGATGCGAAAGTGATTTCTTTGAAAGCATTGGATGATAAAGGAAATGGTACGACCGCTTCTGTCGTATCGGCTTTACAGTATGCCATTGATTCCAAAGTAAGCATCATCAACTTATCTTTGAGCAGTCCTGAAAACGAAGATACAACATTGATTACATCTAAGATCAATGAAGCAATCGCAAAAGGAATCAAAGTTGTCGTATCAGCAGGAAACAATGGCTCAGATGCATCTAAGTATGTACCAGCCAATATTGAAAAAGCAATTACGGTTGGTGCTGTCAATGAAAAAGGTGTCATTTTACCAACTTCCAATTACGGAAAAGCTGTCGATTGGTACGTAAACGCTAGCGCAACATCAAGTGCAGCGGCAACCATTACCGGAATCTTATCGAAAAACGGAGAAATCAAGGAAGATAAAAAGACTGTATTTTCCCCAAAATCTGTTACCGATTCTGACAATAAAGTAGATGAGGATGCAGGAAAAGACGACTCAATTTCAGCGGATGACTCTGGTGGTGCTGGAGGCGGTTCTGGTGAAGGTGGCGAGATTACAACAGCTAAAGTCAACTGGGTAATCCATGA
>CAJTIT010000061.1 GCA_910576345.1 Erysipelotrichales bacterium | reverse complement strand
AAACTGACATGGAAAGGTGTTTCAAACATAGATGGATACATCATTTATCGTCAAGTAGGAAATGGAAAATTTGAATATAGAACGATAACAACAAATACGACATTTACAGATACCACCGCAAAATGTGGAGAATTCAATTATTATCGAGTATATCCATATAAAATAGTCAATGGAAAAAACATTGTAGGAACTTCCATAGAGTATAAATACGCGAAACCAGTTCCTAATCCCGTTTCAAATTTAAAAATTTCTAAACCTTCAACCAATACAATAAAATTAACATGGAACAAGGTAAATCAAGTTGATGGCTATATCATCTACAGACAAGCTCCAGGCGAAACAAAAATGAGTTACCGCTATATTGTAAGCGGAACTTCATTTACAGACTCAAACTTAAATATTGGCGGATACTATTATTATAGAGTATATGCATACAAGAATGTGAATGGAAAACAAATTATAAGTTCTTCTACAAATTATGTATATACAAAAATACCAAAGAAAATCATCAAGTATAGCGAAGGAATGTATCAGGCGGGTAAGGATATTCCAGCCGGAGAATATATAGCAATCTCGAATGATAAAATTAGTGGTTATTATAGTGTAACAACTGATGCGAATGGAAAAAATATTATTGTAAATAATAATTTCAATACATTCTCATATTTAACGATTTCAGATAATCAATATGTTACATTGCATAGAGCGGATTTATATCCGGCAGCTAATGCGCCTGATTTGAGTACTGATGGAGATGGACAGTTTAAAGTAGGTGTTGATATTCCTGCAGGAACTTATACAATCACTTGTACAGGTGACAGCATGGCATATTATGCTATTACAAATGATGCAAATCGCAAAGATATAGTTGCAAATGATAATTTCAGGGGAAATCGGATAGTAACAGTAGAAAATGGTCAATACTTGACCGTTCACAGAGGCAAGATAACAAAGCGTTAATGTATATCAATATTGAATAAGATAAATCCTAATGGATAAGGCGACTTTCTAATCGCCTTTTTTTGGGTGAAACCCCCAGACTATCTGGGGGTTTTCTCGTACAAAAAGGCATTTGCCCTTTAGTTAAGGGGTTAAATGCCTTTTTAATAAAAAGTCAAGATTCCTCTGTAAATCGTAAGTATATCATATAATAAATTATACCTATTGGATGAACTATTTTTGGTTTCTTTTATGCGATTGTTATGCCTTTAAATGTGTATTTTTGTGTTTTCCATCACGGTTTCAGGTTATAATGAATCTTACTTTTAATATTTGTCATAAGGTGAGTCAAGTCTAAACAATATTATCAAAGCATTCGATGTATGCATCGATATTCAATGGATGTCTTTAAAGTATGAATAACATTTAATATTGGATGCTTTTTATTTAATGCCATTGATAATACATATAAACTTCAGCAGTTTTAGGAATGGCAGGCAAATCAAAGTAATCATCTGACACCACAAACTTTCCTTCTTTTTTTATTGTATCAGGTAAATTATCTGCATTCCAAAAATCTGCATCTATAATATTTCCATTGTCATCCTTTACAATGAAAGTTCCATCTAATTGTGTTGTCTTAATTTCTGTATCTGTCTTGCATTCGGCAGAAACAGTATAAAAACTAAAACCATTATCTTTTACCTGAATATTACTTACATCAATCTTTGGAGCTACTCTGTTTGTTAGAATTCCATCGCTGGTAACCTTAACCTCAACAGTAGCTGGCGTTCCAGATAAGTTTGCACCACCTGCACCTCCAATATAATATATATGTCCATTCGCTGGAATATCAGGTTGTGAGCCAGAATGATTTCCTACAACAGCGCCATCTGCATCATATGCAATCCACTCTATCTTGAGGTCTCTTAATATAGCATTATTAGGATTGTTTAATTTTGTTACAAATCTTAATACTGAGCTTTCTTTATCTATGCCAATCCACTCCACTTCAACATCTGCTGTTTTGAAATTTTCAATTAATGTACGATACTCTACATTCATATCTTTAACCTTTGTAAGCATCTCGTTGTTAGAATCGACCATTTCACGCACTGTGTCTTTTACCTCTAAAACTTCTAAGGAAACTGGTTTTACCTTCTCTATACTAAAAGGCGCTCCGGGTGCTTTAGGGATCGATTCTTCAGAGCATTTGCGTGCTTCCTTGATAACATCCTGCGCAGATGAAATCAAAAAATCGTCAATAGGAATATCTTTGGTACCAATAATTTGTTCTAATGATTCAATATTATCATTCAGCTCCTTATTTATATTTTTGAGAACAGTAACTTCAGCATCATACTGTTCACGAGCAGCATTATATTCTACTTTAACTTCATTATATGGCATTAAATATAATCTAACGAAAAGTATTAATGCCACTGTAATGATAATAGCACCGATAATGCCTGCAATAATTTTTGACTTTTTAGAGTTCATTCTAAACCACTCCTCCTGTATTGTTTTGCATCTATAAACTTCTATTTCTTTAACGATTATTTTGTGCCTATGGAAGATTGTAGTTAAATATTGTTGAGTTTCCTTAAAACCATTGTATACTTACATATCAAGCACTCAAACTGCACTTATCTGCAATACTTTATGAGACAAGCCACATCAAAATTATTTTTCAAAGTAATAACCTCTTAAAACATCTTTCTAATGACACTGTTTAACGAATTTTAACCCTATTCTATCACTATTAAAAAATAGATTACTTAATTCTTCAAATGAACCAACTTTATTCCAATTTTGCATACCTTGTTTCCATACAAGAGTGTCTTTTGCTAATGTACCTTGAATAACTATTTGAGATAATATGTTCATATCGAATGGTCCAGTGGCTTGTCCATTCACTGTAACATGATACATTACATTATTTAATGGCGGTGATGTCATGGTACTTTGAATCGGTATCCATAATGGTTCCTCTAAAAAAGCGATTGCCATACCTCAGGCAAAGACAAGTCCACCATTGGCAAGGAAATCTTTTCATAGTGACCTCCATAAATAAAATTCTTTAATATTCAATATTATTACAATCTTTGTTTCTTCATTTTAATTTTTGACACCAGCATCCAAATAGCACCAGCTAATACTACGATTATTGCAATAAAATATAAATAATAGGAGATTGACCAATGATTCAGACTTCTCTTTAAAACTCCGTGATCGTTTAAATCCCATACCATCATGTAAAATGCAATAAAAGTAAAAATATTAAATATAATGATACCAATCGGCTTTTTCAAAACAACAAAAAGTAAAGTTATTAAAGAAAATACCATAATGGAACCAATAATAACCATATAAAATGTACTATTAAAACCACCGCCATATATACTATCACATTTCTGGAAATGCTTTAAAATGAAATATTTTCTGGTGAAACAGATACATATGGTATAAAGAATGCTGCTATCATTAACAGCACACCTGCTAATGTTACAAAAAATGATAATTGTAAAGCATCTTTATTTAGCTTTTGCATTAATGTATTCATAAAATCATTCCTCTCTATTATTAATATTTCACATTTGCAAGTTTTTGTGTTATACGTAAGGTTACTTCAGAATAATACAATGCTTCTTCTTCACTTAATTTTTCCTGATCAACTTCTTTCAATTTCTTCATCATATCTGAATATTTACTAAGATAATCTGTATAAGAAGATAACATGGAAGCTGTATCATTTGATGTTTCATACTTTTCCATGAAAGATATGTATTCATCAAAAAAATCTTCATAACTGTCCATTAATTCTTTAAACTCTGGTCTTATACCTGTAGTGTTTGTTTCAGTATTCGCATCAGTATTTGTTTGTTTATCTGAATCATTTGACGATGAACTATCTTTATCAGAATCATTATTTGCATACATTGATGTCCTCATTGTTTTAAAACCTTGATACTCAATATCTAATGAATCCCCATTTTTATTATGAGCTCTATAATATTTTTCACCTTTGCTATGACCGACTGTAAACCCCTTATCAATGCATTTTTTTACATATTCATCATATTTCTCTTTTGTAGTTTCACCAACAAAAACATTCAGTTGAGAAGATGAATCTATAGTAATGGATCCTATATTCGTTTCTGGAACAGGAATCAATGTTGCAAGGCCCGTTGTTGGCCAATCAAACGTTCCTTCTACTCTTGAACCATATAGACTAATATAATACATATCACTTGTAGCCATATAGGACAACGATAGACTGCATCCTTCTTTATTATAAGCATCATAACCGTCAGAAGTTTCTTCACTATCAACTATAAAACCATTATCTTTACATTTTTCAACATATTCTTGAAAGTCATCAAGTGATACATCATTTACATGGGCGCTAAATGAATCTTCTAGATCAAGCAAACCTTCAAATCGCCCCGTATCAGGTTCAGGTAATATATTTCCAATACCTTTTGCCTCCCATGGCATACCCTTTTTTCCGCCACATGCTGCTAAAGAAAAAGTACAAAGCAATAAAAATAAGCACTTTGTTAAATATTTCATTTTATTCATATCTCATTCTCCCTATATTAATGTTTATTTTAATACATAATCACAAAACCAATACTTTTTAGCAATTATAAACATCCCCTAGTATAATGTAATTGACTTATCCAATGAGTCAAATTACATATATCTCTTTCTAGCTGATTTTGTTAGAATAGAAAAGTGAATGTGTACTTTATCATCCCCTTGTAGCTTGACTACCTAAGAAAGTCTATTACCACAA
>CAJTIT010000060.1 GCA_910576345.1 Erysipelotrichales bacterium | reverse complement strand
GATCGACTTCAATTTATCACAGAGCGGCGAATACTATCTGTCAGAGTTGGATACAGAAAATCATCTTGTTTTATCTGATGAAAAATATCCATTCACTTACGTCTATACGGGAGATGTGGTTCACGAAATCGTTGTAAATAACGGCAAGCCGATTTATAACTATCTGAAACGTGGAAGTATTGAACTGTTCAAGACTGACGAAGAAAGCGCAAATGCACTCATCAACGTACAGTTTGACTTAGCCACCGATCCTGACATGGAAAACATTATTAAAACGACATGGACAGATGAAAACGGCAGAGCGTTGTTTCAAGAATTGGAAGTAGGATATACATACTACATCCAAGAACATTATGACGGTAATCATGATATGGTTTCAAAAGGCTATGTCTATGACCCGACAATCCATGAAGTACGTCTAAATGAACATGAGGAAGTACAAGTTTTAAATGTTACTAATAAACAAGTAAAAGGACAGGTGCAATTTACTAAAATAGGTGAAATGTTCAATAAGGTTGAAATTGTAGACGGTAAGTTTGGCAAAGAGCATCATCCGATATGGGAACAAGGCAATCTATTGGGCGCAGAATTAACAGTCTGGGCAAAAGAGGACATTATTACCTTTGACGGAACACATCACTATGATAAAGACCAAAAGGTAACTGTCTTAGAAAGCGATTGGAACATGACAGACAGTTTGTTGTTGCCTGTTGGAAAGTATTATGCGAAAGAAACCAAAGTACCGCATGGTTATGTTGGAAGTGATACAGTTTATGAATTTGAGGTCAAGCCGAACGGTAAGGCGGAAATTCAATTAAACGGTATTTCAATCGACAATGTGCGTGCAAAAGTCAATCTTGATTTCACAAAAGTATTAGAGAAACAAGAAGTATACATCAATACTGAGGCTTATAAAGATGTTGTATTCGGCTTATACGCAAGAGAGGACATCTATAATTATATGGGCAAGGTAGCGATTGAAAATGGCTCATTGATCGGAATTTCAAGTATTGATGAAAATGGGCATTTAACAAATACTTTTGATTTGCCTAACGGAGTGTACTATTTCAAAGAACTCCAAACAAACGACCAGTATCAATTAGATACGAACGAATATGATTTTGAAATCGGATATCAAGGCGCTGATGTCAAAGAATATACGGTTGAAATCAACGGTGGCGATCCAATCAATAATGACTTGAAACGAGGAGAAATTGAAGTCATTAAAACAACAAAGGACTCTGTGCATTATACGAAAGCGGAACAAGTATTCGCAGATTCATTCCATGTTATGGACGATTATGCACGTATCTATCGAAATCCATTGATTAAAGATGAACCGAATTATTTAGCCGGTGTAACCTTTGAACTTTCAACGGATGAAACCTTTACCAACATTGTTGATACAAAGAAAACCGACGGGAACGGTCGTATTGTTTTCGATAAACTTGAACTTGGAACATACTATGTTCGTGAAAAATCAACCTTGCAGCACTATGTGTTGAATGATGAAGTGTTCAAGGTAGAATTGACAGAACATGGACAGGTCGAAACGATTGAGTTAGAAAACAACCTTGTAAAAGCGGATATCGGCTTGCATAAGGTAGACGGAACTAACCATGCGATTGCCTTGCAGGGTGCTGAATTTACCATGTATGCGGACAAAGAGTGTACCGAGAAACTTGATGAAGCAATTACTAATCAATTAGGTAATGCTATTTTTAAGGATATTAAGTTTGGTACAACAGTTTACATCAAGGAAACAAAAGCGCCTAGCGGCTATGAGTTGTCGAATGAGGTCATCAAGGTAACTATCGACGATGAATGGATGAAAAAAGACATTCAAAATCGAGTGATTGAAGTTATGAATTACAAAATTCCGACAACACCGAATACAGGAGATGATACAAACATGCTTATGTACATTGGCATGGCGGGAATGGCATTGAGTGTTTTGATGTTGGCAAAAAAACGATTATCTAATCGTTAAACAAGATTATTAAAAATAGCCGATATGTTTGGAAAATGTATCGGCTTTTCTATTTTTCATGAAAGGAGAATAACGAGTGAGTGTTAAAAAAAATAAAAAGATCGTCAAATCAGTTTTTGTAACGATGTTCTTAACAATGGCTTGTTTATTATCATCAAGTATTGATTTTGCGAATGCGAAAGAGCCACCGTTAGTAATCAATCGAGATGACGGAGGAACATCAAATGCGAACGGAGTGTCTTATCAATTCTTTTATAAGATGACAAGAAAAAGTTATGATCCTATTCACGGAACTGCCGTATATGAATTGACGGAGCATTATGTCATAGCAGGCGGATACGTTCCGATTGTTTCTGATATTGTTCATCTAACGAACAGAAAAGGAACAGATCAGTATATCGGAGAATTTAAAAGCGGTAACTCTGCATCAAAAGGTCCGGGAACATATTATCGCAGTGAAAAATTCACTCTTAATCTTGTCGAGGGTACAAACAAGATAAAAATACGCGGTGAATATGACGGGAATGACAGCGGGGACGCTGATTTTACAATCAACATTGATAAGTTTGGACATGAACCTGTTGTACATGGTACAAATGGGACTTGGGTAAGCGGCGAGGTGTCAAGCGGAAAGCGCACCTATGAATCATTATATACTGACGGAGCAGCGGGAAGCGCTGCGGGAAACAAAACGCAGACAAGTACAGGCTTTTCCTATACAGATGAAGATGAGCAGAAAACAGCGACTTATAAATATTCGGGCAAGACCCTTGGGAATAATGCGAAAATCAAAAGTATCAAAAAGAGCGGTGCTGATGTTGCTTTTTCAGCATTGGACAAGCCGGGAACGTATGTGATTACCAGTTGTACGAAAGACAGCGCAGAGAATGAGGCGTGCGGCACACGCAACATTGTAGTGAAGTCGAAATATCAAGTGAAGTATAACGGAAATACAGCGACAAGCGGCAGTATGTCCAACAGCACTCATGTCTATGATACGGCAAAAGCGCTGAGTGCCAATGGCTATTCAAAGACAGGTTATCGGTTTAAATCATGGAATACAAAAGCAGACGGGACTGGAACCACTTATACCAATCAGCAATCTGTTAAGAACCTCACTTCTACCGATAACGGTGTAGTTAATCTATATGCACAGTGGAATGCAAATACTTACACCATTAAATATCATGGAAACAATGCGACAAGCGGGAGCATGGCGGATACAACGCATACCTATGACGTTTCTAAAACATTGAGGAAAAACGCATATAAGCGTACTGGTTGGAAATTTATGGGGTGGAACACGAAAGCAGACGGAAGCGGTACTGCATATACGGATGAAAAGTCAGTCAAAAACCTTACAGCGACACATGGTGGAGTCATCAACCTTTATGCACAATGGGATAAAGCACCGTCACTTACCACTATTGATAAAGAATATTATCAGAACGAGGTTTCCAAAGACCAATGGCTGTCCGAACTTCGTTTGCAGGGTATCACTGCCGATGACAACGAGGACGGCAATCTAACATCAGCAATCACGATTGTTTCAGATAATGTTATTCTTAATCGTGCCGGGACTTATACCGTCATGTATCAAGTAACAGACAGCGCCAATCAAACAGTACGTGAAAGCGCAACGATAACAATTAAATATAACAATCCTCCGCAGATTCAAGCAGAAAATAAAATGTTTTATTTAGGCGAAATCAATGAGAGTGATTGGGAAACAGAGAAAATGCGAGAAGTGAGTGCGAGCGATATCGAGGACGGCAATCTTACTGATAAGATAAAGATTCAGTTAGACGAAGTAAATACAAGTGTCGCAGGAACTTATCGAGTGAGTTATGAGGTTGTAGATAGGTTTGGAAAAAAAGCGGAAAAGATTATATTTGTAGAAATACGCTTTAATAACAAGCCTGTAATCGAGTCTGAAAATCTCTATTTTCATGAAAACGAATACACACAAGAGCAAATACTGGAATTATTGGAAAGCAATGCAAGTGCATACGATTCAGAGGACGGAGATTTGACTGAGGAGATATCCATTATTAAAAACGATGTAGATCCTTCAGCACCGGGAGTATACGAAGTCATCTATCAAGTGCAGGACAGCAGAGGTGAAGTAGTTTCTAAAACGATCGACGTAACTGTTATGGAGAACGATGCACCGACACTCCAATTATTTGCGCCGTCAAAGCGTTTCATCGAGGGAGAATATACGCAGACTGAATGGGAAAATGAATTGAGAATGATTGGCGTTTCTGCGCATGACCGTCAAGATCATGATTTGACTGATAAGATTGTAGTCATCAGTGATACAACGATTGCCGATAAAGCAGGAACTTATGAAGTCATGTATCGAGTAACCGACAACTTAGGAAAATCGACCACCAAAAAAGCGAAAGTAACCGTTGAGCCGAATGGTGCGCCAATTATCTATGCAAACGATAAATATTTCAAAACCACGGATATCATCACTGAAAAAGATATATTAAGATATGTATATGCCAGTGATGATTATGATGGCGATTTATCAAAGGAAATCGAAATCATTGAAAACGATGTGAAAGTCGGTCAAGTCGGTGTATATGATGTAACGTATCGAGTTATTGACCGATTCGGAAAAGAAAGTACCAAAACAATACAAGTCCACATTGAAAAAAGCGGAAATACTCCTACTTTACCTATTCCACCTTTACCGACTGATCCTGATGTAATCGGCATATGGAACGGTAGGCATTTAGCCCAAATACATCTTACGAAATTATTGGAAAACTCTGATATTGACTTTGATGAAAATGCGATCAATGAAATTGTATTCGGCGTATATGC
>CAJTIT010000059.1:3726-4951 GCA_910576345.1 Erysipelotrichales bacterium | reverse complement strand
CTCAGCCGCATATACGCCGAATACAATTTCATTGATCGCATTTTCATCAAAGTCAATATCAGAGTTTTCCAATAATTTCGTAAGATGTATTTGGGCTAAATGCCTACCGTTCCATATGCCGATTACATCAGGATCAGTCGGCAAAGGTGGAACAGGTAAAGTAGGAGTATTTCCGCTTTTTTCAATGTGGACTTGTATTGTTTTGGTACTATCTTTTCCGAATCGGTCAATTACTCGATATGTAACATCATATACACCGACTTGACCGCTTTTCACTTCGTTTTCAATGATTTCGATTTCCTTTGATAAATCGCCGTCATAATCATCACTGGCATATACATATCTTAATAAATCTTTTTCAGTAATGATATCTGTGGTCTTGAAATATTTATCATTCGCATAGATAATTGGCGCATTATTCGGCTCCACTGTTACTTTCGCTTTTTTTGTGGTCGATTTTCCTAAGTTGTCGGTTACTCGGTACATGACTTCATAAGTTCCTGCTTTATCGGCAATCGTTGTATCACTGATAACTACAATCTTATCAGTCAAATCATGGTCTTGACGGTCATGCGCAGAAACACCAATCATTCTCAATTCATTTTCCCATTCAGTCTGCGTATATTCTCCCTCGATGAAGCGCTTTGACGGCGCAAATAATTGGAGTGTCGGTGCATCGTTCTCCATAACAGTTACGTCGATCGTTTTAGAAACTACTTCGCCTCTGCTGTCCTGCACTTGATAGATAACTTCGTATACTCCCGGTGCTGAAGGATCTACATCGTTTTTAATAATGGATATCTCCTCAGTCAAATCTCCGTCCTCTGAATCGTATGCACTTGCATTGCTTTCCAATAATTCCAGTATTTGCTCTCGTGTGTATTCGTTTTCATGAAAATAGAGATTTTCAGACTCGATAACAGGCTTGTTATTAAAGCGTATTTCTACAAATATAATCTTTTCCGCTTTTTTTCCAAACCTATCTACAACCTCATAACTCACTCGATAAGTTCCTGCGACACTTGTATTTACTTCGTCTAACTGAATCTTTATCTTATCAGTAAGATTGCCGTCCTCGATATCGCTCGCACTCACTTCTCGCATTTTCTCTGTTTCCCAATCACTCTCATTGATTTCGCCTAAATAAAACATTTTATTTTCTGCTTGAATCTGCGGAGGATTGTTATATTTAATTGTTATCGTTGCGCTTTCACGTACTGTTTGA
>CAJTIT010000059.1:1431-3702 GCA_910576345.1 Erysipelotrichales bacterium | reverse complement strand
TGGCGCTGTCTGTTACTTGATACATGACGGTATAAGTCCCGGCACGATTAAGAATAACATTATCTGAAACAATCGTGATTGCTGATGTTAGATTGCCGTCCTCGTTGTCATCGGCAGTGATACCCTGCAAACGAAGTTCGGACAGCCATTGGTCTTTGGAAACCTCGTTCTGATAATATTCTTTATCAATAGTGGTAAGTGACGGTGCTTTATCCCATTGTGCATAAAGGTTGATGACTCCACCATGTGTCGCTGTAAGGTTTTTGACTGACTTTTCATCCGTATATGCAGTACCGCTTCCGTCTGCTTTCGTGTTCCACCCCATAAATTTCCAACCAGTACGCTTATATGCGTTTTTCCTCAATGTTTTAGAAACGTCATAAGTATGCGTTGTATCTGCCATGCTCCCGCTTGTCGCATTGTTTCCATGATATTTAATGGTGTAAGTATTTGCATTCCACTGTGCATATAGATTAACTACACCGTTATCGGTAGAAGTTAGGTTCTTAACCGATTGCTGATTGGTATAAGTTGTTCCAGTCCCGTCTGCTTTTGTATTCCATGATTTAAACCGATAACCTGTCTTTGAATAGCCATTGGCACTCAGCGCTTTTGCCGTATCATAGACATGAGTGCTGTTAGACATACTGCCGCTTGTAGATGTATTTCCGTTATATTTAACTTGATACTTAGACTTCACTACGATATTACGTGTGCCACACGCCTCATTCTCTGCGCTGTCTTTCGTACAACTGGTAATCACATACGTTCCCGGCTTGTCCAATGCTGAAAAAGCAACATCAGCACCGTTCTTTTTGATACTTTTGATTGTAGCATTATTCCCAAGGGTCTTGCCCGAATATTTATAAGTCGCTGTTTTCTGCTCATCTTCATCTGTATAGGAAAAGCCTGTACTTGTCTGCGTTTTGTTTCCCGCAGCGCTTCCCGCTGCTCCGTCAGTATATAATGATTCATAGGTGCGCTTTCCGCTTGACACCTCGCCGCTCACCCAAGTACCGTTTGTACCATGTACGACAGGTTCATGCCCAAACTTATCAATATTGATTGTGAAATCAGCGTCCCCGCTGTCATTTCCGTCATATTCACCGCGGATTTTTATCTTGTTTGTACCCTCAACAAGATTAAGAGTGAATTTTTCACTGCGATAATATGTTCCCGGACCTTTTGATGCAGAGTTACCGCTTTTAAATTCTCCGATATACTGATCTGTTCCTTTTCTGTTCGTTAGATGAACAATATCAGAAACAATCGGAACGTATCCGCCTGATATGACATAATGCTCCGTCAATTCATATACGGCAGTTCCGTGAATAGGATCATAACTTTTTCTTGTCATCTTATAAAAGAATTGATAAGACACTCCGTTCGCATTTGATGTTCCTCCGTCATCTCGATTGATTACTAACGGTGGCTCTTTCGCATTCGCAAAATCAATACTTGATGATAATAAACAAGCCATTGTTAAGAACATCGTTACAAAAACTGATTTGATGATTTTTTTATTTTTTTTAACACTCACTCGTTATTCTCCTTTCATGAAAAATAGAAAAGCCGATACATTTTCCAAACATATCGGCTATTTTTAATAATCTTGTTTAACGATTAGATAATCGTTTCTTTGTCAACACCAAAACACTCAATGCCATTCCCGCCATGCCAATGTACAGAAGCATGTTTGTATCATCTCCTGTATTCGGTGTTGTCGGAATTTTGTAATTCATAACTTCAATCACTCGATTTTGAATGTCTTTTTTCATCCATTCATCGTCGATAGTTACCTTGATGACCTCATTCGACAACTCATAGCCGCTAGGCGCTTTTGTTTCCTTGATGTAAACTGTTGTACCAAACTTAATATCCTTAAAAATAGCATTACCTAATTGATTAGTAATTGCTTCATCAAGTTTCTCGGTACACTCTTTGTCCGCATACATGGTAAATTCAGCACCCTGCAAGGCAATCGCATGGTTAGTTCCGTCTACCTTATGCAAGCCGATATCCGCTTTTACAAGGTTGTTTTCTAACTCAATCGTTTCGACCTGTCCATGTTCTGTCAATTCTACCTTGAACACTTCATCATTCAACACATAGTGCTGCAAGGTTGATTTTTCACGAACATAGTATGTTCCAAGTTCAAGGTTATCGAAAACAATACGACCGTTCCCGTCGGTTTTCTTTGTATCAACAATGTTGGTAAAGGTTTCATCCGTTGAAAGTTCAAAGGTTACACCGGCTAAATAATTCGGTTCA
>CAJTIT010000059.1:0-1313 GCA_910576345.1 Erysipelotrichales bacterium | reverse complement strand
TACGTGCATAATCGTCCATAACATGGAATGAATCTGCGAATACTTGTTCCGCTTTCGTATAATGCACAGAGTCCTTTGTTGTTTTAATGACTTCAATATCTCCTCGTTTCAAGTCATTATTGATCGGATCGCCACCGTTGATTTCAACCGTATATTCTTTGACATCAGCGCCTTGATATCCGATTTCAAAATCATATTCGTTCGTATCTAATTGATACTGGTCGTTTGTTTGGAGTTCTTTGAAGTAGTACACTCCGTTAGGCAAATCAAAAGTATTTGTTAAATGCCCATTTTCATCAATACTTGAAATTCCGATCAATGAGCCATTTTCAATCGCTACCTTGCCCATATAATTATAGATGTCCTCTCTTGCGTATAAGCCGAATACAACATCTTTATAAGCCTCAGTATTGATGTATACTTCTTGTTTCTCTAATACTTTTGTGAAATCAAGATTAACTTTTGCACGCACATTGTCGATTGAAATACCGTTTAATTGAATTTCCGCCTTACCGTTCGGCTTGATCTCAAATTCATAAACTGTATCACTTCCAACATAACCATGCGGTACTTTGGTTTCTTTCGCATAATACTTTCCAACAGGCAACAACAAACTGTCTGTCATGTTCCAGTCGCTTTCTAAGACAGTTACCTTTTGGTCTTTATCATAGTGATGTGTTCCGTCAAAGGTAATAATGTCCTCTTTTGCCCAGACTGTTAATTCTGCGCCCAATAGATTGCCTTGTTCCCATATCGGATGATGCTCTTTGCCAAACTTGCCGTCTACAATTTCAACCTTATTGAACATTTCACCTATTTTAGTAAATTGCACCTGTCCTTTTACTTGTTTATTAGTAACATTTAAAACTTGTACTTCCTCATGTTCATTTAGACGTACTTCATGGATTGTCGGGTCATAGACATAGCCTTTTGAAACCATATCATGATTACCGTCATAATGTTCTTGGATGTAGTATGTATATCCTACTTCCAATTCTTGAAACAACGCTCTGCCGTTTTCATCTGTCCATGTCGTTTTAATAATGTTTTCCATGTCAGGATCGGTGGCTAAGTCAAACTGTACGTTGATGAGTGCATTTGCGCTTTCTTCGTCAGTCTTGAACAGTTCAATACTTCCACGTTTCAGATAGTTATAAATCGGTTTGCCGTTATTTACAACGATTTCGTGAACCACATCTCCCGTATAGACGTAAGTGAATGGATATTTTTCATCAGATAAAACAAGATGATTTTCTGTATCCAACTCTGACAGATAGTATTCGCCGCTCTGTGATAAATTGAAGTCGATCGAA
>CAJTIT010000058.1 GCA_910576345.1 Erysipelotrichales bacterium | reverse complement strand
ATTGAACTCAGACTTGCGGGCATTACCACCATAGAGGAAGCAAATCAATTCCTACCGACTTATTTGAAGGAATTCAACGCTTTGTTCTCTCTACCTGTTAATCATACAAGAAGTGTGTTTGAAAAGCAACCCTCTGATCGAGAAATTAATCATATTCTCTCTGTACTCTCTTGTAGGAAGCTGGACGGAGGCAACTGTATCCGCTATAAGAATAAGTATTACATGCCTATCACACGTAATGCAAATAAGGCATACATGAAGAAAGGGATGACAGCCATGGTGATTGAAGCCTTTGATGGAGGCTTATATGTGAATATTTTGGATCATATTTTTGCCTTGGAGGAAATTCCCCTTCGTGAAGCTAAGTCTAAAACATTTGATCCTATCACCAAAGATGATAAGCCTAATAAGGTCTATATCCCTCCAATGTCTCATCCTTGGAAACACGCTTCTTTTCAAGCTTATATTGCGAAACAAAAGCACCGTAATCTTGGTGCTAATGTTTAACTTTTTTTGGGACATTTTCATTTTCGCTTGACAGAAAAAAAAGACCCAAAAGGGTCAAAGGCTGGCAATGAGCTATCTTGACAGGGGCAAGCCCTGCTATTGTCACCGCTGGAGCGCTTAACTTCTGTGTTCGGTATGGATACAGGTGTACCCGCTCCGCCATCATCACCAGTTCCTTTTCGAGGTTTCCCTCAAAACTGAATGACAAGCTCTCTTCGTGTCTCTACGTGATTAAGTCCTCGACCGATTAGTATCAGTCAACTCCGTGCATCGCTGCACTTCCATCTCTGACCTATCCACCTCGTCGTCTTCAAGGGGTCTTACTTCTTTGCGAATGGGAAATCTCATCTTGGAGGGGGCTTCGCGCTTAGATGCTTTCAGCGCTTATCCCTTCCCTACTTGGCTACCCAGCTATGCACTTGGCAATACAACTGGTGCACCAGCGGTAGGTCCATCCCGGTCCTCTCGTACTAAGGACAGCTCTCCTCAAATTTCCTTCGCCCACAACAGATAGGGACCGAACTGTCTCACGACGTTCTGAACCCAGCTCGCGTACCGCTTTAATGGGCGGACAGCCCAACCCTTGGAACCGAATTCAGCTCCAGGATGCGATGAGCCGACATCGAGGTGCCAAACCTCGCCGTCGATGTGAACTCTTGGGCGAGATCAGCCTGTTATCCCCAGGGTAGCTTTTATCCGTTGAGCGACGGCCCTTCCATTCGGCACCGCCGGATCACTAATCCCGACTTTCGTCCCTGTTCGACTTGTCTGTCTCACAGTCAGGCACGCTTCTGCATTTGCACTCTTCAGCTGGTTTCCATCCAGCCTGAGCGTACCTTTGGGCGCCTCCGTTACTCTTTGGGAGGCGACCGCCCCAGTCAAACTGCCCACCTGACACTCTCCCCCGTACCGTTCCATACGCGGGTTAGAACTCCGATCATGTAAGGGTGGTATCCCAACGGCGACTCCTCGTACACTGGCGTGCACGTCTCTTGCGTCTCCCACCTATCCTGTACATACATGACCAAAGTTCAATATCAAGCTACAGTAAAGCTCCATGGGGTCTTTCCGTCTAGTTGCGGGTAACCTGCATTTTCACAGGTACTAAGATTTCACCGAGTCTGCTGCCGAGACAGCGCCCAAATCGTTACGCCTTTCGTGCGGGTCAGAACTTACCTGACAAGGAATTTCGCTACCTTAGGACCGTTATAGTTACGGCCGCCGTTCACCGGGGCTTCGATTCGCTGCTTCACCTTGCGGCTGACAGTTCCTCTTAACCTTCCGGCACCGGGCAGGCGTCACCCCCTATACTTCGCCTTGCGGCTTCGCAGAGAGCTGTGTTTTAGTTAAACAGTCGCTTGGGCCTCTTCACTGCGGCACATTGCTGTGCACTCCTTCTCGCGAACTTACGGAGTCTTTTTGCCGAGTTCCTTGGCAACAGTTCTCTCGCTCACCTTAGGATACTCTCCTTGCCCACCTGTGTCGGTTTTGGTACGGGCCGCCGTGGCATTTACTTAGAAACTTTTCTTGGAAGCCGGCCTCATATGCTTCACTACTCGCTCGCGCTTTCGCTTACCTGTCACGTCTTGCATTCCGTGTACGCATTTTTCCATACACCTGCTATCTCGCTTCGCCCACAATCCGTTAAGTGGGTCATACTAGCCTTCTCCGTCATTCCTTCGTTCCCACTGCGGGTGCAGGAATATCTGCCTGCTTTCCATCCACTACGCCTTTCGGCCTCGCGTTAGGTCCCGACTTTCCCGGAGCGGACGAACCTTCCTCCGGAACCCTTGGGCTTTCGGTGTGTAGGATTCTCACCTACATCTCGCTACTCACACCGGCATTCTCACTTCCATGCTCTCCAACGCTCCTCTCGGTACGCCTTCTCCGTGCATGGAACGCTCCCCTACCACTCAGTATCGCTACTGAATCCGCGGTTTCGGTAATATGCTTAGCCCCGGTACATTTTCGGCGCAGGGTCACTCGACTAGTGAGCTGTTACGCACTCTTTCAAGGATGGCTGCTTCTGAGCCAACCTCCTAGTTGTCTGTGCATCCCCACATCCTTTTCCACTTAGCATATATTTTGGGACCTTAACCGGCGGTCTGGGCTGTTTCCCTTTTGACCGTGGACCTTATCACCCACGGTCTGACTGCCGAGCCTGTATCTTTGGCATTCGTAGTTTGATTATACTCAGTACCCCGGGATGGGGCCATCGTACATTCAGTGCTCTACCTCCAACATACCTCTCTCTCGACGCTAGCCCTAAAGCTATTTCGGGGAGAACCAGCTATCTCCGTGTTCGATTGGAATTTCTCCCCTAGCCACACCTCATCCGCCAACTTTTCAACGGTGGTCGGTTCGGTCCTCCATCCGGTCTCACCCGGACTTCAACCTGGACATGGCTAGATCACACGGTTTCGGGTCTGCCGCAACATACTGTGTCGCCCTCTTAAGACTCGCTTTCGCTTCGGCTCCGCATCTTCTGCTTAACCTCGCATGTTACGACAACTCGCCGGTTCATTCTACAAAAGGCACGCCGTCATCCTTTAACGGACTCCGACTTCTTGTAGGCATACGGTTTCAGGTTCTCTTTCACTCCGCTCCCGCGGTTCTTTTCACCTTTCCCTCACGGTACTCGTTCACTATCGATCACTTGGTTGTATTTAGCCTTGACGGATGGTCCCGCCTGCTTCCGACCGGATTTCTCGTGTCCTGCCGTACTCAGGATCCCGCTCGCGGCTCCTCTCGTTTCGTCTACGGGGCTCTCACCCTCTTCGGCCGGCCTTCCCATGCCGTTCCACTACGATCGTCACTCGCTTCCTTGCGGTCCTTCTACCCCGATCCTTCGATCGGTTTGGGCTCCTCCCTTTTCGCTCGCCGCTACTCGGGGAATCACTTTTGTTTTCTTTTCCTCCGGTTACTTAGATGTTTCAGTTCTCCGGGTGCCTCTCTCGTGACGTCTGTCACGGATGACATGGCTCTCACCATGCCGGGTTTCCCCATTCGGATATCTGCGGATCTTTGCTTCCTTACAGCTCCCCGCAGCGTTTCGCCGTTTGGTGCGTCCTTCTTCAGCTCCAAGTGTCCAGGCATCCTCCGTACGCCCTTCTTTTCTTAATCACTGTTTTTCGTGTTTTTGCTTATCCTTAGGTTTGAACTTGAGTTTTCTGTTTTTTTACTCGCTTTTTTTCTTTCAACCTTTCGAAAAGACACTATGTCTTATCTTGTCATTCAGTTTTCAAAGACCTCTGAGAGTTCGTCCTCTCAAAACCAGACAGAATCTTCGTCTTCTCTTTCTCCTTAGAAAGGAGGTGATCCATCCCCACGTTCCCGTAGGGATACCTTGTTACGACTTAACCCCAGTCATCGACCCTGCCTTCGACGGCTCACTCCTTTGCAGGTTGTGCCACCGGCTTCGGGCATTGCCGACTCCCATGGTTTGACGGGCGGTGTGTACAAGGCCCGAGAACGTATTCACCGCGGCATGCTGATCCGCGATTACTAGCGATTCCGACTTCATGGAGTCGAGTTGCAGACTCCAATCCGAACTGGGACGGCCTTTTCGGGTTTCGCTCACGATCGCTCGCTCGCTGCTCTTTGTGACCGCCATTGTAGTACGTGTGTAGCCCAAGCCATAAGGGGCATGATGATTTGACGTCATCCCCACCTTCCTCCGGTTTGTCACCGGCAGTCTCGCATGAGTCCTTAACTTGATAGTAGTAACATGCGACAAGGGTTGCGCTCGTTGCGGGACTTAACCCAACATCTCACGACACGAGCTGACGACAACCATGCACCACCTGTGTGATACATTCCTATCTCTCCGTCTCCGGAGCCTTTGTATCCATGTCAAGGCTTGGTAAGGTTCTTCGCGTTGCTTCGAATTAAACCACATACTCCACCGCTTGTGCGGGCCCCCGTCAATTCCTTTGAGTTTCACACTTGCGTGCATACTCCCCAGGCGGAGAACTTATTGCGTTAACTGCAGCACTGAATCTCTCCAACACTTAGTTCTCATCGTTTACGGCGTGGACTACTAGGGTATCTAATCCTATTTGCTCCCCACGCTTTCGTGCCTCAGCGTCAGTTACAGGCCAGGCAGCCGCCTTCGCCACCGGTGTTCCTCCATATATCTACGCATTTTACCGCTACACATGGAATTCCACTGCCCTCTCCTGCACTCCAGCACACCAGTTTTCGAAGCTTGCAGCGGTTGAGCCGCTACCTTTTACTTCAAACTTAATGCGCCGCCTGCGCACCCTTTACGCCCAATCATTCCGGATAACGCTCGCCACCTACGTATTACCGCGGCTGCTGGCACGTAGTTAGCCGTGGCTTCCTCGCAAGATACCATCACTCAATCACCATTCCCTGTGCTTGTCGTTTTTCTCTTGCAACAGAGCTTTACGATCCGAAGACCTTCTTCACTCACGCGGCATTGCTCGTTCAGAGTTCCCTCCATTGACGAAAATTCCCTACTGCTGCCTCCCGTAGGAGTTTGGGCCGTGTCTCAGTCCCAATGTGGCCGTTCGCCCTCTCAGGTCGGCTACGCATCATTGCTTTGGTGGGCCGTTACCCCGCCAACCGGCTAATGCGCCGCAGGCCCATCCATGTCCACACCCTTGGGTGCTTTGATAAGCGGAAGATGCCTCCCTCTTACCTATCCGGTTTTAGCAGTCGTTTCCGTCTGTTATCCCGGGTACATGGGCAGGTTGCCTACGTGTTACTCACCCGTTCGCCACTGACTTGCGGAAAGCAAGCTCTCCTCAAGTCCGTTCGACTTGCATGTATTAGGCATGCCGCCAGCGTTCATCCTGAGCCAGGATCAAACTCTCCGTTTGATTTCTGCTCTACGCTTTTCGCGTTGTTTTTT
>CAJTIT010000057.1 GCA_910576345.1 Erysipelotrichales bacterium | reverse complement strand
ACACCTCTCCATTCATTTTACAAAAAAGGAACTGAGTTCCTTTTTTATTTCGATTCCCTTTTCAGCCTTTTAAATCTTTTGTCTAAAGAACAAAAGACAGCAAAAGAAAAAAAAGAAATCAAAAGAATCACAAAATCTCGAATCGCATCCCATGTCGTTGCCCTTGTCCATGGAAGCAAAGATAAATAAATCACTCGATTTATAATCAAACCGATTGCCCCGAAACCAATTCCTAAAAAAGCACACTTAACCAATCGAATCAAACTTTTATTCATATTCAAACTCTGTTTCCCTTTCCCTAATCTCCATACATGCTTGTTCTGGGTCGTCGGCAAACAAAGAATAAAATGCTCCATAAAAGGTAGCGACTGTATCACAAGTATTATTTTCATAATCCGAAACTTCAATGATCGTGTCAATGTCTAAAACTCCATAGCGATCATGAAGCATTTCAACATCCCGAATCAAATCTTTATAATCTTGATGCGTGTATGTTCCATCTTCAAACTGTTCCGGTTCTAAAAACCATGTATAGTTATCACTGTTTTTAGCAATTTCATACATGTCTTTTATGATTTTTCCAAATTTGCTTATATCTATCTTTTTGTGTTTCTGCTTTTCAGCAGTTCTTCTTACTGCTTCCTCTTTATCTTGCGACAATATCTCTAAATATTCCTGATTTGTTGTCCCCTGAGCAAGCGTCATTTTTTCTTGAAACGATAAAGCGTCTATGGATAATCCATCATTTAATTTTTTAATCGCCTCACGATAAATCCATTCTTTACACTTTCTCTCCAACTTTTTAAAATCACAAAAATAATGCCCGAGTTTTGCACGATTTCTTTGAACGGTAAAATAAACGGAACGAGCTTTCGCTTGTATCGCTTCACTGTGTTCTACACAAAAATTAAGCTCTTTGCTCATTAAAAAGCGATAATCATTATCTTGCTCTCTCCATAGTCGTTTTAATTCGATCTCCGAATCCGGGACTGGGAACATAAATGAAAAACGAAGACTTCCTACAGGAATACCGCCCACTTGAATCAAATAGTTACTTTGCACCTCTCTATTGAAAGATGAAACAGGCACATAATACTTCATTCCATTTATTTTAAAAATGACTCCACACAAGAATTTCTGGTGGGAGTCATATACAATATTTGGCACTTTCGGATCAAATTGCTTTAAATACTCTATGTAGTCAATATTCACATCATAAAATCCAATTTTATTATTTCTCTTCATAAATAAATCCTTTCAACATCAAAAAAAGAGCCACACATTTCTGTATGACTCCATGTTTTTTTGCCTTGCAATTCCATCACCGCTTTTAAACGAGCTGGCACCGTCATTTTGTCAGAACCTTTGATGGACAAGGAACTTTAACCTTGAATTACAAATCTCATTTTCATGTTTCCATGTCTGACCCGGCTGAGAAACACCATACACCGTGCGGAGAACAACTTTATTCCGCATCCATAATATAGCACATTTTAATCTTTTTTTCAATATCTAGCACACATTTAATCCATTTCGTAATCATCCTCAACTTCCTCATATCCCAATGAACCTTCCAATTGAATTTTTTGAAGTTCGTTTAATAAGGCTGGAAAATCAATTGTTTCTTTGTCAACTCTATCAAGAAAACAACCGAATGTAGATATAACGGCATTGTCCGCTGTATCAGTTATCATCTTATCTCTATTCGGATCCTCACAGATAAATTTTGCAAGTGCTGGAATATTTTTAGAATCCAACTCTACAGGTTTATCGTGATACCCATTTTGAAGAAAGATATATCCATATAATTTTGCCATTACTCTTACCCTCTCTTTCTCTAAAAATCAATCCATTTCGTAGTCCTCTTCCGCTTCCAAACTTTCTTGAATACTTTCATCATTACTAGGTAACTGCTTACAGCAAACTTCACATCCAGAATCTAATGTAATGTTGTCAATGATTTCTTTTTCTTCTTTATTCATATTGTCATAAACATATTGAGTTGCGTTATATTCATATTCAGTTAAATATGAATAGGATTTTAGAAATTCACATTTAGATAATTTAGTAAAATCATACATCTTTGCCTTATCATCAATAAAAGAAATTTGTTTATTTATTTCTTCTATTCTGCTAAGCAATTGTTCAGTTGCACCTAAAGACTTTAATGTTTGAATAGTTTCTGAAATGCCATCAATTTTACACCTACTATCTATAAAAGCATTTAATAAATTTATATCTTCTTGATATTCCCTAACTACTATCCTTAACCTTCTAATTTCTTTAATTGCTTCATTATAATAATTTTCATAATCATCCATACTTTATTTTCTCCTTTAAAATTCATCTGTTCTAAAATAGCTTTAATCTCTTCCTCTGTCATTTTGTATGTTCTCATAAAAGGAACTCAGTTCCTTTTATCAATCCATTTCGTAGTCCTCTTCTATTTGAAGACCATTTTGCAAATTTTCATCATTTAAAATTTCCATTGATTCTGCAAACGTTTCTAATACTTTTCTTTCATTTGCACCTAAGCTGTCCGCCATCTCCATCATATTTTCATCTTTTATAATTCCGGCAGTCTTAGCCATAACACCTAATCCGGCGGTTAAAATATCCGGGCTTCCTTGAATGACGTCTTCCAACGAATTTAAAAACGGATCGCCAAAACCATGTTCTTTTTGTGGATTGCACTTTATTACAGATGGATCATGCACTTCGATTTTTACTCTTGATTCTTGAATCCGTGAAATATCTTTGGTATCGCCTCTACTGTTTGCTATTTCAAGTGCTCGTTCTTTCATCTTGTCAAATTCTAAAGCATTGAAATAGTTATTCTTCGATATATTCGGATTATAGAAATTCTCAATAAAGTAACCTGTTCCACCGTGATTATGACCTAAGCCAAAAGTGACAATCGCATATCGTGGTTCTGACGCTCGCTCATATATCACTCCATCAATCATGATATACTGATTCATCGTTTCTTCCAAAAACTTCATTGCATCTTCTTTTGAATGAAAACTGCTTCCCTTGTAAAGCTCATGGTTGATTTTCTTTTCTAAGTCATCTCTAACCGATTTTCGCAATATCAAAGCACCTTGTCGTTCCCACATTTCAACATACAGGTTTTCTTTGTCTGTTATATAATCTGTCGAAGTAATTCCATATTCGCCTTCACCATCAGCACCTAAGCGAGATTGATAATCATGCACCGTAAGAGCTAGAGAAAAATCAGAACGGGATTTCTCCTTTAATTCTGTTTGGACAACTTCTTTAACTTGTCGTTTCCGTGGAATACGATGCCTTTTACTCGGCAAATATTCCTCTTCATAAACAATAACTGCATCCAATTTCATTACAATTCCCCTTTCTTTAATCAAATGATTGCTGTCTAAAATTGGTTCTTCAATGTAAACTTTAAAAACTTTTCCTTAACCACAAAAAAAGACCATCCATTTCTGAATGATCTTTTAATGTGGGGAACTTCTCTTTAAACAAACGATTTTCTATCCCCTTAATCAATGTTTGAGGAGAATATGAACATGAAAAAACGGCTTCTTAGTACACTTTATCTACTGTTCCCCCCTTATTGCAAAAAGGAACTGAGTTCCCTTTTGTTAAGAATAATTGGTTACTGCATTATAATTATTCCATGTTATCATTTTAGCATGTTTTGTTGTGCAATGAAAGTGCAACAGATTCAAAAACAACTCTTTTCAAGCGTTGTTTTCTTGCTCCTCATTTTCCCTTCCCGATGCCGCATACAACATGGCAACGACTTCTGGTATGGCTTGCCATCCGGTCGAAAAGAGAACCTTTCCCAAGTCACGGTAGATTGATGTTTCAAACAACAATTCTTCGTTTCCACATGATTCATCATGCAAGGCGACACTTGCAATCGGTACGGGAACAAGCTGATAAAATTGTCTTGTTGGTGAAAAAGCAAACAATGGATTCTTACCATATACATCCATACGTATCCCGTGTAAATCCGACATTTCCTCTGCTTCAATTTTAAAATCTTCGGCACTTAACATGTTGCAAAGTTCCTTGATTTTCTCCATTCGATCTGATGGGATGCTTTTAAATTCGATTGTTTCCATTCATCAATAACCTTCTTTTCTATTTTTTGTTTGGAAGAACTTCTTCCAAGGTTCTTAATTCCGCATATTCTTCTTCGGAATATGATACGGTTTGTTTACGGATTCGCTTTTTCTTCCCGGAATACTCAAAAACCTTTTTAATGTGCATAATCGGTGTCAAAAATATAATGAGTGCAATTCCACCAAATACGATCACCGCTAATACGATCTGCCAAGTTTTCGGATCAGCACCATCAAATTGTGCAAATGGAAGCATGGTTAAAAAGAAGAAAAGAACACCGCCAAACAATCCACCGGTCAAAATGCAATAAATCAACCACATCAGCATTTCGCCAGTCACAATGAAAGCTGCTATTTCCATCCAAATCCCTTTTACTTCTACGTCGTAACCAAACTTGTATTTGAAAATCCAGCCACAAACAAAAAATCCAATCAAAAGTAACGAATGAACAAATGCTTTCCAAATATGATGTGAAATCTTATCATCCAACTTCTCTTCTTGTTCATCACACCAATAGTTCGTTTGCTCTTTTCGAGTCAACTCCTTTTTTCTTTCAATGAGCGCATAGTTTGGACAACCACATTTTGGACATTGTGCGGAATGTTGGCTTATCGCATTTCCGCATTCGGGACATTGCAACAACATGATTCTCTCCTTCTTTTTTTAAATAAGTTAATTACCGAAAAAAGCTTCGACTCTTATATCCGTATCATAGCAAACTTTCAATATCTCTTCTATACAAGAAAAATTTTTTTCTTCATCCTTTATAAATATTTCTACCAAGTATAAGGAACGCAACACTTTATCTTCACTATACCTTTGACACCAATATCCAACTTGTATAATCTCCGCATCTGTCAATTTACGTTCCAATACAAATTGAAATATTGATATTATTTTTAAATAGCAATCCGATAAACTTGATACTGACGAATCTTCTTTTTTATCAAAAAAATGTTCTCTTATTTCTGGACTCAAATAATTAACTACCAATTTTATGCCAAGTGAAGGATTATAAGATCCTTCAAGAAATATAGGACTATTTTGAGTGTGCAAATTATCTATAATCATTCTAATTATTTTCGTTAATTTCTCATCAGTTATTTCATTTGAATCCAGTTCAAATATTTTACAAATCTCATCTATTGAAAATTCAACACTACATCTTTCCCTTAGCATTTTATCACGTTGTTTTAATACGCTTGCGATAGATTGTTTTTTAACCCAATCATCGTTTATTACGTCAAGATATTTAATTTTTTTTAAAGTTTTATCATCAATTTTTTGTATTGTTAATGGATCAACCTTTGATAAAGATATATCTAATATCTGCAATTCCACTGAATCGGATTTTAAATTTAATGGAAATGTTTTTAAAAATTTAAGTGTCTTTTTATTGAAAATATCCTCATTATGTAAAACGGTTTTAGTCATATTTCCTCCATTATCTTTTACCCTTTTCAATATCTTCCACGCTCAACCCTTTTTCTTTCCACGATTTTAGGATTGCTCCAATATAATCAAAATCTTTTTTGCCATATACGA
>CAJTIT010000056.1 GCA_910576345.1 Erysipelotrichales bacterium | reverse complement strand
TTTTTGACTTATCTACATATACATTATAACTGAAAAACTAAAATCCACAAGACTTTTTTCTTGATATATCCTAATCCTGTCTATCTGCTTTCTTTTTGTAACAGTAAATTCTACTTATTTTTATGTGCTTTTTGAAGTGGAATTTAACTTTTCACTTCAGGAACATTATGAATACATCATTCGTGAAATTACTAAAAAGAAACAGCGGTTTTACACCTAATTTCAATATTCATCAATCAAAGTAATGATTTCTTTGATGGACAACAAATGTTCATCCACTTCTTTTGCGCGATGATGTTTTAAAATATCAACAGCTGTATGCTGCATTGCCGGAAACGCACTACGCGTTAGCTGATTGGCATAAATCACAATATTCACTCCATGCGCATGCAAATCTTCTTCATAAACGCTGTTGAATGATGTTGGTACTACAACTATTGGTGTTGTCTGATCTTTTGTGCGAAATGCATCGCAAAATGCAAAAATTTCTTGGGGATCTTTTTTACGTGAATGAATCATAATTCCATCTGCACCGGCATCAACATATGCAAAGGCGCGCGTAAGAGCATCTTCCATCCCCTGTTCCAAAATCAAACTTTCTATGCGTGCAATGATCATAAAATCTGCAGTACGAAGCGCCTGTTTGCCACAACGGATTTTGTCGCAGAAGTTTTCAATGGTATCCTGTGTCTGTAATACCTCAGTGCCAAACAGTGAATTTTTTTTCAAGCCGCATTTATCTTCAATGATGACGGCGGACACTCCCATGCGTTCCATTGTCTTGACATTATATACGAAATGTTCGATCAAACCGCCGGTATCGCCATCCAAAATAATTGGTTTCGTGGTCACATCCATCACATCGTCAATGGTGCGCATTCTGCTGGACATATCGACCAATTCAATATCCGGCTTGCCTTTTGCGGTAGAATCACATAAGGAAGAAATCCACATGGCATCAAACTGATCCACTTCTCCATGATGTTCCACCACTGTTTTTTCCGCAATCAATCCTGTAAGTCCATTCGTGACTTCTAGCGCTTTTACAACTGGGCGCAGTTTTAGAAGCTGACGTAAACGACGGCGACGAAATTCCGGCATTGCCAGTTTTTCTTTGGCCATTTGATCGCAACGCTTTACTTGATCATTATACGTATAGGGAACTTCCAACAATTCCCCATTCCATTGTTTTAATGTATCGATCACTTCTTGCCGGATAAAAGCAAGCGGTCCTTTGATCCAATTATCTCCATGAACCACATAATCTGGTTTCAGTTCCTGCAAAATGGAAACATATGATACGTCTTTTTGTATGACCACCTCATCTACCAGATCCAAAGCCTTGATATTGGCGATACGCTCTTGCATCGGAATCGTAGGAAATCGATCAAACCGCACGGCTGCTTCATCGCTCAATACGCCGACAATGACTTTTCCTAGTTTTGAAGCCTCTTTCAATACATGAAGATGCCCTTCATGAATGATATCCGTGCTCATCATAACATATACGTTTTTCATTTTGTATGTTCCTCCCAGTAATTCATAAATCGTTCCTTATTTTCTTGCGGCGTTTCTTTAGGACGTCCAAGATCATCTCTTGCGCCCAATTTCACCATGACCTCAATCATGGTGAGTTCACTGTATGCCTGTGCGTTTTGTAGCACACTCACGAATGACGAAGCATTGTCCACTTGAAAAACCTTTGGATAACCGCAAGCTTTTGCAATCGCCGCATACGATTGTCCAGCGGCTCCCGTTGGCATACCGCCAACAGATTCATGCGCCGCATTGTTCAACACAATATGCAGATAATGTTTTGGTTGTTGTTTGCCTAAAAAAGCTAATGTGCCCATATGCATAAGTACAGCGCCGTCTCCATCCACACAGACAATTTTACCTTGATGCAATTGTTCACTAAGTCCATATGCGATCATCGATGCATGTCCCATAGAACCAACCGTTAGAAACATCCGATCATGAGTATGGAATATATCATTGCTTTGTTCGTACACTTCACGCGAAATCTTTCCGGTTGTTGAAACAATCACATCATTTGCTCCCAAATTTTGCAAAATGGTACGTATCGCCTGCTCTCTGTTGAGCTGATTTTCATTTTGATAAGAAATGTTGCCATGATAATGCAGCGATTGTTTTTTTACAATGATCGCAAATTGTCGGTTTTGTTTAAAATGAGCGGATGCTTTTTCAAAGATTTGACGCAGTTGAGACCTAGTGGTTTCTTTCGAAATGATTGCATATGGAATATCCATATCCTCCATCAAACGACAGGTCACTTTACCTTGAAACTTATGCTGTGGTTCATCTTTTGTTTCTGGTTCACCACGCCAGCCAATCAAAAACAGCATCGGTATTTGATATACATCTTCATGCAAAAGCGACGCTATGGGATTGATCGCATTCCCAATACCCGAATTTTGCATATAAACAAGTGATGGACGTCTGCATGCAAGATAGGAACCAGCCGCTATTGCGACCGCTGCACCTTCATTAGGCGCCGTATAATGATGAATATGTTCCATGGTTTGTAAGCAAGCACAAAAAGGTGCCAACAAAGAATCCGGAACCCCCACAACCGTATCTATGCCACAATCCTGCAATTCTTCAAACAGTGCCGTTACTTCCATATCAAATCTCCTTTACGATAAGCGTGTATCAACATACAAAGACGCATCATATCATCCATATCCAATTCTCCGATATTGCCAATACGAAAAGCTTCCATACCGGGTAACTTTCCTTGATACAATAAAAAACCATGAAATTTCATTGCTTCGTAAAAATCTTGAAAATCAAGATCCTTTGGTATCACAAAGGTCGTTATCATTACTGACTGATCTCGTTCATCAACCAGCATTTCAAATCCTTCTTGTTTCATAAACGCACAAAGATGATCATGCAGCGCTTGATAATGTGCATAGCGCTTTTTGATTCCACCCTGTGCAACCAATTCCTGTATTGCTTGATCCAGTGCCAGCATGACATGCGTTGGAGAAGTGAAGCGAAAACCTTTTCCATCCGCAAAAGCACAATACTGCTCATACAAATCCAAAGATAGAGAAGGACAGTTACCTTTACAATGTTCCATCTTGTCTTTTCTTACAAATATAATGGCAAGACCGGGTACACCATGGACGCATTTATTAGAACTGGTGATAAGAAAATCTACTTGCTCCATCTGCATCGGCATACCGGCAAAACTGCTCATGGCATCTACGATCACTGTCTTATGATAACGATGTGCTATTTCACAAATATGTTCCATATCATTGATCACGCCAGCCGTCGTCTCATGATGAACAAACGCCACATGCGTTGCATCACTTGCTTTGATTTTTGTTTCTGCTTCCTCTAAGGAAAGCGGCTTTATAGCATCCGATTGTTCATAATCATAATTTATACCTGCATGATCTGCAATTTCTTTCATACGTTTACCATATGCGCCATTGGATAAAATCAACAGCTTGTCTTGTTTTGCAACAGCGCTTGAAATCACACTTTCTACACCGTATGTGCCAGATCCTTGCATAAATACCACATCAAAGGTATCTTTCGATACATTCGCCAGCATCAACAGTTTCTCTTTCACTTTTTCTGTCAAATCTTGATATTCTACATCTCTTGTCCCCAAATCGATCATCATTGCGTTCTTTACACTTTGTGAAGTATTCAAAGGACCAGGAGTCAACAATCGCTTTTGTTTATACATATCATTCCATCCTTTCGTTTGAAAGGATACGCCATTTTGTTCAATTTGTCAACAAAAAATATAAAAATATAGTTCATAAGTCATACAATATCGCTTTATAAGTTCATAAATAAAACAATAATTATAAATTATGAACAACAGTCCATAAAAAAATCAGCATAAAAAAAGAACTGCGTAGAACAGTCCCTTCTTCTGTTATCTCTGATAAAGCGTTTTATAATTAATCGGTGCAATCGTATTATATTCACCCTTCAGATATTTGCGCATATAATTGTTTTCACGGTTTGCATACTCGATCAGAGTTCTCAGTGATGTACCGTTTTTCTCCTTTGAGACAAAGGTTATTTCATCTCGGCGAATGAAACGCTTGTCTAAATACACAGGATTGAATGTGGTAAACAAGAGCTGAGTTTCATGTCTATTGATCTTAGGATCATGCAGTCGAGATAACAGCGGAATTAAGCGATTCGGATCCATGGAAGCATCCAGTTCATCCATCACAAGAATGCCTCCTTCTTTGATTGCCGAATACAGTAGATCCACAAAATTAATAAATCTTGTGGTTCCAAGCCCCAATGGGACAGAGCCATCCAATGGTTCTTTCATATTGACAGATTTCAGAAATGCGGCTACTTCCTTTTCATTTTTCAACTGTAAAGGATGTGTCAAATATTCACCGGCATTCATCGTTACGATCATGCGTTTTTCAAAATAGTCTTGAATCATACCGCCCAAAGTTGGCGCAACGAAAGATTTAAAACCTCTTGTCAAAAACAAATCAGATGTGCGAGAACGGCGGAACTGCTTTTCATTTGTTTCCAGACTTGGCACACGCTGCTCATCCAAATATTCAACAGCCTTGTTAGTCTTTGCCATATGCAGTACATTTTCTTTTCGCTTGTACATCGTGGAGCGATTCACACTCAATGATTCTTCCATTACGGCATCTTTGGTAAACGATAAATCATATGCGATGACTTTGTCTTCGTGCACAAACGTTATACCAAGTGAAAGTGGACTATCCGGCGAACTGGCGTTAACCAATTCTTCATAAGGCACACTTAGTGGAATATCCACACGTCCTGCAAAAATGACTTCTTGTAAAATCTTGATCCCCAGCAACAAATTGCTTTTCCCACTTGCATTTTGTCCATATAATAATTTCATGGGTACGAGACGATATTCATCTGTTTTATTACGATTCCATTTCACTATGGAATCTCTGAATTCGCAGATACTTTCCGCACTCAAATCAAATACAGTAGCTTTTTTCATGGATCGGAAATTCTTAAAACGGACTTCTAATATCATAGCGTTCTACCTCTTTCAATTTTTTTGTCTTTCTACTTAAAAGAAACTTTTTATCTGGAAAAAGTTCAAATTATTCTTACTTTTTTTCAAAAAAATTGATTTGGTCACATTATGACGCAAAATTTTGCATTTAAATATTTATAAAGTAAAAATATTTTACAAATATTGTAAGAAGTAAAAAAAGAGAAAACTTGTTCCTCTAGTTTGCTAAGGTTCCCATAGGATCCCATGGTTCTAGCAATTTTGCATCTTTTTGTAAATACTTTAATTGTGAATTGGTAAGATGTTGTTTATCGATCACGCATTGATAAACAAATTGTTCAAACCATGAATCACTGGTAACAAAATAACCACCATATCCTGTTTGATCCCCCCAGCTGTTTTCAACTTTCCATTTAATCGGTACATCATCAATAAGATCGACGCCGCTCAGTATCATTGCATGATTCATCGCACTGTCTCGCATATCAAGCGCACTTTCTTTATCGATGGAAAAATCAATGGAAAATGCACTTATGTAATCAAAGGAGCGATCATCCCAGAAACCAGCTTTTTTGTCATTGTATTTATTGCAGTCGCTGCCAAACCACACGAGTTTTCCTTTTTTCAACTGTCGTATGACTGCCTGTTTGAGTTCTTCCATTGGCAAATTTAAATAATGAATCGGATCACTGCCAGCATAGTTTAAGTATTTCACTTGAAAACGCTCATGAAACGGCTTATCTTTCGTTGGAGCGTGAATAATACTGATATAGGATTTTAGACCATCGAAAATTTGTTCATGATAGAATTGTAATGGCGTTGTTTCATTCAAATGATGGACATCGCCGTCTTTATCAGCATACGCAAACGAAAAACTTTTGGGCGGTACGCCAAAACAAGTACATAAAAATCCATAGAGTTCCTGCATTACCTGCATTTTCAAAGAGACAATTTCATCTTGTTTACCTAGCACGGATAGATTTCTGACTTCTTGTGCAAACCGTCTCAGTCGTGTATTCAACAACGTATTCATTGCGGCTGTATTGGAGCTTTGATACGTTTCCGGCATCGTATCTTTAGGAACGATGCCATACTTTTCCACCAAATATACAAACATGTCCCATTGACCGCCATCCTGTATGCCTGTTTTCACAAGCCATTCATAAGTGCGATCGTTTATGTCAAAATCTTTCATTTCAACCGCTAATTCACAAAATGTATTGATTTTCTCCAATTTATCATAAAATGCAATATAGTTTTGTGATAATTCAAATTCACTGAGATTAAGATGTTTGGCTATCTCTTCTCTTAACAAGTTACAACCGGCAAAAATCCAACAGCGTCCACTGGTTTGCTGATTGGAAGCCTTCAGAGTTTTAATTTCCACAGAAAAATGATTTTGATTTTTTGTCATGTTTTCTTGGACATTTACACACGTATCCAAAGGATGGTAGTATAATGCATGACGCATCAGTGTCTGTTTTTCATTTTGTCGATATGTTTGTTCCCATTGATTGATTTGTTCCATTGTAATTGGTTCCATTCACATAACACTCCTTATCATTATTTACTTTTCCATATTAGTTTTTACCATGTATCGTGAACCATACACAGGAAATGATGATTTCTTGTACCCATAAGTGGTTATACGCATAGTGTGGAAGGAGATATCTGCTTCAATGGTTTTTCATGAAATTTCCATTTTACTGTTGCATTTTTTATGATTTAGTATATAATATTAGAGCAGTGTTTCATGAAATCAATGGTTCCGTAGCCAAGTGGTAAGGCAATAGACTGCAACTCTGTGATCACCAGTTCAAATCTGGTCGGAACCTCCAATTGGGATCGTGGCGAAATAGGCAGACGCAACGGACTTAAAATCCGTTGGGAGAAATCCCGTGTGGGTTCAAGTCCCACCGTTCCCACCATACAGTGATTTAAGCCCATCGTTATGGGCTTTTTTCATTTTTTGTTACTCATCCTTTACTCAAACACTGATTTTTGCAAAATTTTGCATTTTTGGCTCATGTAAGAAAAATCACAAATTTCTAAAAAAAAGCAGACGTAGACAAACTGAATTTCAGATTGCCATACGCCTGTTTTTTTAGAAATATTCTTTGTGAATTAGTATAGCCTTGTTTTAAAAAGAATACAATATCTTATTTGTCTAAAAATTCTTATTTTATTTGTATTTTGAAAACGTTTCGTATCATATTCGTGTCATCAGGACAATTTTTAAAAAATGACTTCAT
>CAJTIT010000055.1 GCA_910576345.1 Erysipelotrichales bacterium | reverse complement strand
ATTAGTGAACTCATAGCGACTAATCGCTATTTAAGTAAACAAGAACTAGAACACTATCCTGTATTTTTACAAAAGCAAGTGCAACGAAAGCATGAACATGAAAGACAAATAAAGATAGAAGAACAAGGAAAAGATACAGAGCCGACCTCAGTAGAAACCATTCAAAAAGTTGTTCCAAAAGAATGGAGTGTTGGTGATACTGTTTATATTGGCATTACGGAATATGTAATCATGGATATAGCAAGTGATTCTGTTACTGTATCAGAAAAAGAATTTCCATTATTTCAAGAAATATATAAGAAAGCAGATTTTGAAATACGTGTTGCTGAAAGCCCCTTGAATGAAACGGAAATAAAATCTTTTAAGGTAACGGAGTTAAAAGAAGATGAAATCTCTCTCAACGAAACAGAGCCTGTCAAGAACCACTCAGACGAAAATCACTTAGCGAAAGATGATATTAAGCGACATAACTATAAAAGCAAAGATAAATACATTCCACAGACGGCTAAAGAAAAATACCGAGCCAATATAACTGCTATTAAATTGCTAAAGAAATTAAATCAAGAGGATCGCTTGGCAACAAAAGATGAACAAGCGGTACTTGCTAAATATGTTGGATGGGGCGGTCTGTCTGAAGCATTTGATGAAACCGCAACATCTTGGAGTTATGAATATCATGAATTAAAAGAACTGCTTAGCGAGGCAGAATACAAAAGTGCAAGGCATTCCGTATTAACTTCTTTTTATACACCAGACATCATCATAGATTCAATGTATGAAATATTAGGTAATATGGGGTTTTCCAAAGGGAATTTACTGGAGCCGTCTTGTGCTATCGGTAATTTCTTTAAGGCTTTACCTGAAACAATGGCAGATGTAAATCTTTACGGTGTTGAACTCGATACAATATCAGGAAACTTGGCAAAACAATTATTCCAAAAAAGCCATATACAGATAAAGGGTTATGAAAAAACAAATTTCTCGGATAGTTTCTTTGATGTGGCAATCGGTAATGTACCTTTTGGACAATTAAGCGTGCTTGATTCCCGCTATGATAAACATCATTTCAGTATACATGAATATTTTTTCGCTAAAACATTAGATAAAGTAAGGAGCGGAGGGATAATTGCATTTATTACTTCAAAATATCTTATGGATAGAAGAAGTAGTAAAACAAGAAAGTATATAAATGAAAGAGCCGAGTTTTTAGGGGCTATTCGTTTACCTAATAATGCTTTTAAAGCATATGCAGGTACTGAAGTTGTCAGCGATATCATTTTTTTAAAAAAAAGAGAGCGCCCTAATTATATTGAGCATGACTGGATAAATGTTGAACCGTTTGAGTCAGACACATTTGTTAATTCTTATTATGTTAAAAATCCCAATATGGTATTAGGAAGTTTAGAAATTACATCCTCTCAATACGGACGTAATGAACTAACGGTAAAGGCTTTCCCCGGCAAACCGCTGAGAAGTGCTTTACAAGAGATAATTCCTCATATACAAGGAGAAATTGAACCGTATGAATATGATCGCAGTGATACAAAAAGCGATAATACAATTCCTGCGGATACGAGCGTAGACAATTATAGTTATACTATCGCAAACAATGAAGTTTATTATCGAGAAAACAGTGTTATGTATCGCCCTGATTTATCAGAGCGCAAATTAGAGCGTATAAAATCCTTGATAGCGTTAAGAGATTGTATGCGACAACTTATCTATTATCAAACAGAGGATTTCAATGACGATATAATCAAACAAGAGCAAAAACGGTTAAATGATATATATGACCGTTTTTCAAAAGAATATGGATTGATTTCAAGCCGTACAAATGCGAGTGTTTTTAGAAAAGACAACTCTTATTACCTGCTATGTTCATTAGAAATCTTAGACGATGAGGGTAAGTTAGGACGTAAGGCTGATATGTTTACGAAAAGAACGATAAAAAATAAGCCGAAGATAACACATGTCGATACTGCCAATGACGCCTTGTTATTATCCTTGAATGAAAAAGCAAAAGTGGATTTAGATTACATGATGTCAGTATCCGATTTTAGCAAGGAGGAGTTGCTGAAAGAACTTAAGAATGTTATATACAAAGTACCGAATGCACTGGAGGATGACTCTTTAGAGGAATATGTAACCGCAGATGAATATTTAAGTGACGATATCAGAGAAAAATTGAAAATAGCAGAATTGTCCGTTAAGTTTGATTCATCTTTACAAGAAAATGTTGAAGCCTTGAAACAAGCGTTGCCGAAAAGACTCACAGCCTCAGATATTGAAGTGCGTATCGGTGCTACATGGATTCCAGTTGAAATATATAGTCAATTTATATATGAATTGTTAGATACCAGTAAATTTCATCAAAGCAATATTAAAACAATGTATTCAAAAGTAACAAATTCATACAATATCAGCAATAAACGGCAAGATAGTTTTAATGTAAAGGTGTTTAATAATTATGGGACTAGGCGAGTCAATGCGTATCATTTGATAGAAGATTGTTTAAATCTAAGGGATACGAAGGTGTACGACCATTATAAAGATGAGTCGGGAAATGATGTGGCAGAATTAAACACAAAAGAAACTATTTTAGCGCAACAAAAACAAGACTTAATCAAAGAAAAATTCAAGGATTGGATATGGAAAGATTATAATCGTAGGCAGGAATTGGAAGAAATATATAATCAATTATTTAATAGCATCCGTCCCAGAGAATATAATGGCGATCATTTAACATTTTATAATATGAATGCGAATATTACTCTAAAAAAACATCAAAAAGATGCGGTCGCACATATTTTATATGGTTCAAACACATTACTTGCACACGTAGTAGGTGCAGGAAAAACTTATGAAATGATTGCAGCCTGTATGGAACTAAGACGGTTGAAATTAAGCAATAAACCGATGATTGTTGTCCCTAATCATTTAATTGAGCAATGGGGTTCTGATTTCTTAACACTGTATCCCTCTGCAAATATATTAGTCGCAAGAAAGCAGGATTTTCAAAGAGAAAATCGAAAACGATTTTGCAGTCGTATTGCGACAGGAGATTATGATGCAATTATACTAGGACATAGTATGTTTGAGAAAATACCTATATCTTATGAATATCAAGTTGAGATGATTGAAAAACAGATAGATAACATAACGGAGAGTATCAAGGAGGCGAAAAACAAAAATTTTGAACGTTTCACGATTAAGCAAATGGAAAGAGTTGCGCACCAATTAAAAAACCAAATAGTAAAGTTGAACAAGAGAGAACGAAAAGACAGTGTGATAACGTTCGAAGAACTTGGGATAGATCGTTTATTTGTTGATGAAAGCCATTATTTTAAAAATCTGTTCATGCACACTAAAATGTCCAATGTAGCAGGTTTGACTTCTGCGCCTGCTCAAAAATCAAGTGATATGTTTTTGAAATGTCAGTATCTCGATCACTTGACTGGTGGAAAAGGGATTGTCTTTGCGACTGGTACTCCTATCAGCAACAGTATGGTAGAATTGTATACAATCCAACGATATTTACAATATGGCGAATTAGAGAAAAGAGGTTTATCTCATTTTGATTCGTGGGCATCTACTTTTGGGGAAACGAAAACGACAATGGAACTAGCACCTGAGGGAACAGGATATAGGGAGAAACAGCGATTTTCAAGTTTTTATAATCTACCTGAATTGATGAGCATGTTTAAAGAAATCGCTGATGTAAAAACTGCCGACCAACTAAATTTACCTGTTCCTAATACTCATTATGAAAACCTAACAGTACCCGCAAGTGAAATACAACAGAATATACTAGAGGATTTAGTAGAAAGAGCAAATGTCGTCAGAGCGAAACTAATTGAACCGAATATTGATAATATGTTAAAAATCACAAATGACGGAAGAAAACTAGCACTGGATCAGCGACTGATTGATGAGATGTTTGAAGATTATAAGAATAGTAAGGTGAATGCCTGTGTAAACAATGTTTATGAAATATGGAGAAAGCACAGTGAATCGAAAGCAACTCAAACAATATTTTGTGATCTCTCTACACCAAAGCCTAAAATCTTTAATCTCTACACAGATATCAAGGATAAATTGATAAAAAAAGGAATTGATGAGAATGAGATTGCTTTTATTCATGACTACAATACAGATGAAAAAAAGAAATCATTATTTAAAATGGTACGCTCCGGAGATATACGTATTCTATTAGGGAGTACCTCTAAAATGGGAGCAGGAACCAATATACAAACAAGGCTCATTGCTTCTCATGATTTAGATGTGCCATGGACTCCTGCAGCACTCGAACAACGAGCAGGACGCATTGTTAGGCAAGGCAATCAGAATAAAGATGTATATATATACCGCTATGTTACTGAGGGAACATTTGATGCATACAGTTACCAATTACTTGAAAGCAAGCAACGTTTTATTTCGCAGATAATGACATCTAAAGCAATCTGTCGAAACTTTGAGGATACTGATATACAAACAATGTCATATAGTGTTTTGAAAGCCTTGGCAAGCGGAAATCCTTTAATTATGGAAAAAATAGAATTAGAGGAGAAGATATCAAAATTGAAACTTGCTAAAAGTGAATACCTTTCCAATAAGTATATGCTGGAGGATATGATGATAAAGAAGTATCCAAGACAAATAACAGAATTAAAGACTAGATTGGAAGCAATGGAAAAGGATATAGAGGATACAAAAAAATACGGAGATAGCCATGAAATCACAATCAAAGGCAGGACTTTCAGTGAGCGAAAAGAAGGAGGAGAAGCGCTGTTGTTGTGTGCAAGGAAGAATACAACACCAGAAACAATTGGTGAGTTTTTAGGTTTTGAATTACGCATACAGTATGATGAATATTCCCGTATGCACACTATTTTATTGAAGAAATATAACACTTATCAATTTGATATGGGAGAAAATAGTGTTGGCAACATGACTAGATTACAAAATGAAATCAATGCGATTCCTAAGTATGCGGAGAAAGTAAAAAGACAATTAGAGGAAACGGAAAAAAGTTTAGCAGACGCAAAAGCAGAGATTGAAAAAACCATTCTCAAAAGAAACGGAATTAAAAGAAATGCAGGATCGCTTGAAATCAATTAACAAGGAATTACATATAGATGAGGAGGAAAAGCAGCCTCGTGGTAAAAAGCGAGGGCAAGTCGAGATAGAACGATGAGGTTTTCAAGAGAATATATAGCAGAAATAAGAAGTATAGATTTATTGACATACTTACAAAACTACGATCCTGATGAATTGGTTAAAAGTTCAAGAAATGAATATAGGACTAGGACGCACGGCAGTTTAGTAATCAGTAATGGATTGTGGCATTGGATTGCAAGAGGGATTGGGGGTAAGTCGGCGTTAGATTATTTAATTCATGTAAAAGAAATGAATTTCGCTGAAGCAGTGGAGCATCTCGGAAACTGTATCAATAAGAAAATGACAACCGTTGTATCTCATAAAACTAAGTATAAATTCAAACTTCCTCTCCCTTGCCAAGACACAGTAATCACAAATTACCTGTGTAAGAAACGCAGTCTAAGTGAGGAAGTAGTTTCATACGCTATTCGCCACTATTTTATCTATCAACATGATAGTGATGTGGTCTTTGTCGGATACGATGAGGGGTGCAAAGCACGCTTTGCGAGTGTGCGATCGACCGTAGGAAAGGACAGACGAGATATAGCAGGGAGTAATAAGCGATATAGTTTTAAATTGACATTCCAGTCAGATTCTGATGTATTGAATGTATATGAAAGTCCGATAGATTTATTATCCAATCTAAGTTTGAGACAGTTAAAAGGAAAGGCGTGGAGAACGCAACATCACTTGTCGATCGGCGGTGCGATGAGAATCGATCATCCTGAAAAGGATAGAAAACTACCGATTGCCCTTGAACAATATTTGAAACAATACCCGCAAATCAAAACAATCAATCTGTACTTAGACAATGATAGGGCAGGACGAGATACCTCAGAATTGATTAAAAAAATGCTAGATAATTCATGTGAGATCATAGATCATGTTCCTGCCCATTACAAAGACATCAATGATGAATTGAAACACTTCATATGCAAAAGAAATGAAATAGAACGATAGTTGATGAATGCTAAACCAGTATTATGATACGAGTAATTCGATTATGAGTTACTCTTTTCTTATTGAGAAAGGAGAGTTGAACATGAAAAAGTATCTAATTGAAATCACAGAAACCTTGCAAAAACAAATTACAGTAATTGCAAAAAATCGTGAAGCGGCTGAACAAATAGTCAAAGAGAAATACAAAAACCTAGAAATTATTTTAGACGAAAGCGACCATATTTCAACTGATTTTAAGACTTTAAAAGAAACAAGAATACTTGAAAATAAAGAAAGATGAGCAAGTGTAATTCAAATAGTAAATGCTGCGCTTGTACTATGTCTTGAAATGCCGCAAGCACTGAATTATGATATCATAATTCGCTTGTTAGGGGGGAAACCCCCTAAAACCCCACTGGAAAGGAGGCATACTATGCTGAAACGAAACAAAAGTTTTTTGATACGCTTGTCCCAAGACGAACTCACTCAATTAAATAATGATGTAGAGAAAACAGGCTTATCAAGAGAGTCCTATGTGCGCTCCCTCATAAACGGATATATTCCCGCTGCCAGACCTAGCAATGATTTTCAAAAGGTACTTTATTTTCTAAGGATAACAAGCAATAACTTAAATCAGATTGCGATGATTGCGAATAAGAACGGAAACATCAATGCTGAGGAATATGCACTGGAAGTCCAAAACTTAAAAATGTTGATATTGGAAATCAAGCAGGAGCAGAGCAAAGCAATTAAAATCAACTATGGCTGTCATCAAGATATGGGACATTAAGGATAGTTTGCGCCGATTGTTAGTCTACATCACAAATCCTAAAAAGACCAAAAATGAAAATTATACAGATGATCCCAGTGCAATGCCATATTTCATAAGCGGGATAAACTGCGATAGCGATATGGCATATGAAGATATGATGATAACGAAACAACAGTATCAAAAGACTGGAGGGATACTTGCTTTTCATGCAGTCCAGTCATTTAAGCCGGGCGAGATAACTCCCGAATTAGCACATCAACTTGGTGTTGAATATGCAAAGGAAATGTGGGGAGATCGTTTTGAAGTCATTGTCGCAACTCATACAGACCATGAGCATATCCACAATCATTTTGCAATCAATTCTGTATCTTTCAAAGACGGCAAGCGTTACTATGATAACAAAGCAAACTACAGGGCAATGCAGAAATTGAATGATACTCTTTGCGAAAAATATTGTTTATCAGTTATCAAACAGAAAAAGAATATCGGACAGCCGTATGCGGCTTGGAAAGCAGAAAAGCAGAATCAGCCGACCAGACGAGC
>CAJTIT010000054.1 GCA_910576345.1 Erysipelotrichales bacterium | reverse complement strand
TTTGGAAAACTTAAACTATCTGATATTACAAAATCAGAAGTTAAGAGGCACTATATATATTTGTTAGACAAGAAAAATCTTTCTTTAAATTCTATTGGTAGTGTTCATTCGCTATTGTGCCAATTATTTGACATAGCGGTTGATGATAATTATATGCGAGTGAATCCAGCAAGAAACGCATTGAAAGAATTGAAAAAAGATAAACAATATAGTAAGCCTAAGAAAAGAGGGCTGACACTTGATGAACAAAAGGTATTTGTAAACTTTTTAAATGAGGATAAGCGATACAAGCGTTGGAAACCAATCTTTATCACGTTACTTTATACTGGTATGCGTGTAGGAGAATGCACGGGTTTAACATGGAAAGATGTAGACTTTGATAAAAGAGAAATAAGCGTTAATCATACTTTGGTTTGTTTTCGCAGTAGCGAGAAAAAATGGGTAAAAATGATAACGGAGCCAAAAACAACTAAAGGTATTAGAACTATTCCAATGCTAGAAAGCGTTAAGGAGGCTTTAATCGAAGAAAAGGAAATGCAGTCATTGCTTGATATTAAGCAGGATCAAAAAATAAATGGATATTCAGATTTTGTGTTCGTGAATAAAGACGGAAATGTACGATTTCACAATGCTTTAAATAAAGTATTGCGAAATATCGTAAAAGACTGTAATGAAATACAGAAACAAAAGGGCAATAAAGAAGATATTGTATTACTGCCTCATATAACGAACCATATACTAAGACATACATTTGCGACAAGAATGTGTGAGTCAGATATCAATATAAAAGTTATTCAAGATATCTTAGGACATAGTGAAATACAGACAACGCTAGATATCTATACAGATGCAACTGAGCACATGAAAAAGAAAAACATGAAAAAGTTAAGTGATTATTTAGAAAGATAGTATTCATACTACACCATAATTACACCATTTTTTGTTTTCTTGAAATAAAGAGGTATCAAGTTATAGGATATAGAGTTTCAAAAAAGCCTTTAAATAAAGGCTATATGAAGATATATAATTTGATACTTCTTATGGTTGATATAGATGGAGATGGAATACCAGATTTAAACATCGATACCGACACGGATGGAAAACCGGATATCAATCTTGTGATTCTTAAGAAGACAGATTGGAAACCGACAAAGTGTGTAACAGTAAATTCCACAGTCAAAGAAGAATATTGCACAGGCACAAAAATAAAGCCGCAAATCAATGTGGATACAGACAATGATAACATTCCAAATATCAATATTGATGCAAATGGCGATATGAAAGCAGATTTTAACATTGACATAAACAAGGATTACAAACCGGATATAAATATAGGCACTGTGCATACGCCATGGAAACCAGATAAAGATTTTACACATCAAGGATTTCTCTACGATACAAGTATAGAATGTGAACCAATCATTAACATTGATACAAACGGAGATGATTGTCCTGACCTCAATGTTGATACGGATGGAGATGGAAAACCTGATTTGAATATTGATGTGGATGGAGACATGATTCCGGATATAAATATTGATACTACAGGTAATGGAACTGCGAATGCGAATTTGGATACCAATCAAGATGGAGAACCAGAAGAAAATCTAATTGAGATTACGGAATGGAAGCCAGATAAAAAAGTAGGCAATATTTGTACAATGGTCATTAAACAAAAAACTGAATTAGAAGATAACGGAATCGTTGTTAAAAAACCGGATGGCACACCATTTTTACCAAGCTTCGCATTAAAAGTAGAAGACGTGACAGAAGATAAAAAAGAAGAAATCGCAAATGACGCAAAAGATTTCATAAAAGAAACAAATGAAGTAAAGAAAGTCTTTGATGTAAAGCTTTTGAAAGATGGTGTGGAAGTACAACCAGATGGTATCTTAAAAGTAAACATTCCTTATGATGGCATAAAGAATCCGATACTTATAAAAAAGAATGCGGATGGAATGTATGAAAAGATAGAATACAAAATAGAAGGTAACTATCTCACATATGAAACAGATGAATTAGGCGTTGTATCCATTATAGGAGATAAAGAAAGTAACACAAGCGTCATGGGAACCTATACACCCAATATCGGTGGAGCTATCACAGGAGATGAAACAAATACCAATCTCTATATAGGAATCAGCTTTATCACATTAGGAATTCTAAGCTATTTATTATTTAAAAGGAGTAAACAGAAAGATACATTTCAATAAATAAAGTCTGTATAAGTAGACTTAAATAGAAATTGGTAAATCTTATTGAAATATATGTTTCTGAACAAAAAAACAGGCGTTTTTCACTTAAAAACACCTGTTCAGAAATGTCTACATTTATAGATAGAAAGGGATGGTTTGAAATGAGGAAAAAGATTAAAACTTTTGCTTTGATAATCATTGGCATTATTTGTACAACCATACTATATAGTTATGCAAATGAAAATAATGGAAAAAAAATACAAGCAGCTAACTCTTTATTTCCGACAATGAATATTCAACAGTATGCAAAATTACAGTTGAATGCAAATGAAACCTATACCGCGTTAAACACAACAGGGAATTTTTTAGCTGATAAAAACAGTACTACTTCTCCGGTTGATTTTCAAACTGAGATTTCTACAATCGTAGATACGAGAAATCGTTCTTTCATAGCTACTACGAGAATGCCAACAGCACAAGATATACAATCCGCTGTTTCATCTGATCAATTGAATACGAAGATTCCTTCTACAAACGCATGGTGGGTAAATGATATTGTGAAAAAATATAATGTAGATTCCGCACAAGTTGTGAATCAATATAATCAATTAAATGGAGAAACGTATACTCATCCTGATCATTCATTTCTGAAATGGACAGGCCATATGCCAATTGAAAGTGAAGGAAATTATCAAGACTCATTATTCAAAGCAAATGATCCGGATGCATTATTAAATACGATTACCGGTAAATATGATGTATATTCTCACGGAATGCCTTTTGAAGTAAAACTTTGTCATGTGATCGTAGAAGATAACAACATATTGCCTTGTGATTCGCGTCCGGAAAATCAGACGACACAGTTTAGCTGGCCAAGCGGTGCAGGACATTGGATGGCTGTTGCAACGCTGGATTTTAATACAAAAACAGTTCATTTAACACAATCAAGATACTATTCACCCGGAGATATTGTATTTATAGCTGATTTGAATTGGACAAGCGGAGGTCATCCGGCTGGTGGAAGTATGATGATCATAGCAGAGGATGCACCAATTACGATACAGCGTGGATATTTATTTAGAGATCAAGTTGCTAGTGATTTTGCGGGATATAAAGGAGCTCTTATGGTAGATTTTACTGTTCCAATTTATCAAGCCAATCTACGTCCATTGATTCAAATCACTACCAATGAACTCGTGTATGCAAGTAAAAAAGGTGAATCAATTACCACCAATCAATTTAAGGCTGTAAATTCTACCATGCAGGATGGACAAATCTATATTCCACATGTGAATGATCAAAGCTTAAACATCACAGATTTACGAGAAAATGAAAGCGGTAATGTACTCATTGATGCAGAAAATCGAACAATCAAAATTCCAAAAGGTACGAGTACTATTACATTGCCAGTCAATACATCTGTGATCAATAGCGGATATGATCGCTACATTAGTATTTCAACAAATAACAATGGTCAAGTCATATATGGAAAAATCGATAAAGTTACGTCAGAACAAGCTACGCTCACGCTGGATCTATCATCGCTCATGAATGTCAATGCTTCAGGGACAAGCAAATCGATACAATTATATGCGGAAGACATAAATCTTAACGGTACCAGTTATATATCACAACCGTATGATGTGAATTTGCAAATCATTGAGCCTTTTCGTATAGAAGTGGATGCGAAAACAAATTTAGTATATAGTCAAAATGTAAATCAAGGTGACACAATTGCGACTTATATGGGGTATAACGAGGTAACAACAATGACTTATTCACTCATAAGTGATACTAGTGTTCCAGGACATGAGAATGATTATCGGTTATTCACTCTTTCAAATGGAAATATTCAAGTAAATAGCTCCAACGGTTTAAATGCAGGCGACTATTATTTTAAGGTTCAAGCAACCAATGGCAATGATCCAACCAGTGCCACAAAATCAAAGACCGTTCATATTCGAGTTTCAAAAATAGATGTAAAAGTTGCATTTCAAAATCCAAATCAAACAAAGAAAACGATTCCTGAAGCATCATCCAATTGGAGTGAATTAGCCACTGCTACACCATCACAAGGAACCAAAATAACTTATACAAAAGTAGGTGGCGATATTGGCTTAATTGATTTAGACAAAGACTCTGGAACCATCACATATCGTGGAAATAATATATTTGGAAAAGTGAAAATTCGGGCGACTGCTGATGATGATCCCTCTACAAACAATGACAATTACAATTCGGCATATGCAGAAAAAGAAATTGTGATTGTACGTGAAGTGGATGCAACCATTATCCCCGATCCAGCTTCCGGTGACGCCAATATACCAACCTTTTCCATGGATAAAGCAAATATAAAAACCGGCGGAACCATCGGAAAAATACAAGGTATGTTGGGAACGCCGGATACGATTGGCGGAAGTGTAACCACGTATCGTTATGAATTGAAAAATAGTGAAGACGGTAGTATGTTTCGTGTCAATTCGAATACCGGTGTCATTACCTCAGGTGTAAATTTAGCAGTCGGTACTTATCATTTTACAATCACCGTTTCTGACAAATGGAGTTCCAAAGATATCCCGGTTACTGTAAATGTAGGAATGGCACCTTCAGAAAACTTGAAATTTTATGAAAATGTGCACTCGAATACGATGATTACACAAAAGAGCGCAAAAATCACTGATAATAATATAACTGTATATGCGACTGTAAAAGGCAGTTCCAATAACAATCCTGTCATATATCGATTGAAAGACGGAGAGTCAACCAATGTAATTGATGTGAATCCAAACAGTGGCGCAATCACCATAAAAAATGTCGGCACGGTCGTGATTATCGCAGAAAAACAAGGTGGCAGCGGTCAAGCAAATGCTATCGCAGAATTAACATTTACCGTAACTGCCGGTACACAAGAATTTATCTATGTGGATGAAAGCGGAAATGAATTGGCAAAGCTATTGGATAAATATAAATCCTACGAAGAAGTGTATGGAAAAGATAAGGTATTTCAACTCCATACAGCTGGAAATCCTCCGGGATCCACAGTGAATTACACATTGAAAAACGGAAGTCCGAGTGATGTCATTACTGTTGATTTGGATGGAACAATTCATATCTTGCATGCAAGCTTGAATACACAAAAAGGAAAAGTGATCGTTTTGGCAACCAGTCATGATCCCAGTGGAAATTATACAGATAAAACGATTGAATTACCGATTGATATTTCAAAAGCAGATCAAATCATCTCGTTTGCGGATATCACACATGCGCCGAATGGGCAAGGAAGCGTAACACCGATTATCAATGAACAAGATTTATCGAGCAGTGCAGGAGGAGCGATAGTAGATGATCCTGATTACTATATTTCAGTTGGAAGCAGTGCAAATGGAATCGCATGGACAAACAATGGAGTGGACATACAATATAATTATGAAAAAGAAGAAGGAATCGTTATTCCACTTCATGTAGAGAAAGCAGGAAATCGAGATTATAACAAAGCAGAAGCGGATGGAACGATGAAAATCTTGGGAAAAGATGAGAGCACTTTGGCAATCAACAGTCCTGGAAAAATCGTATATGGAGATCACTTTACAATACGTTCCTTGCAAGATGACAGTTCCGGTACAAATGTACAATACACGTTTGAAGTAAACAATACAATTTATATTTCACAGCCCAATATGAGTGGCAACAAAGCAGAATTTGATGCATTAAAGAACAGTGGCAACACAGAAATACAGATAAAAATCACAAGAACGGCAGATGGAGAAGTGCCATTAAGCAAAACGATTAAAGTGAAAGTATTGCCCAAAGATATCAATATCGTGATCGATGACAAAGCGAAAAAACAAGGTGAAGATAATCCGGAACTCACATTCCAAGATTTCACAAATCAGTTGGTCAGCTGGAATGGTGTACAAGATGTGATAGATTTGAATGATGTAATCTTAAGTACTACAGCGACAACGAATAGTAAAGGTGGAAGTTATCCTATCGTTGGTAATCCGAAGACAATGAATGGGAAGTATTCTAATTATAATTTTATCTTCAAAGATGGAAAGCTAATGGTAGAAGGCATGATTGATAAAGATGTGGATGAGGATGGAAAACCGGACTTCAATGATTCTGACAAAGATGGATGTCCGGATCTCAATATCAAATGGAAAGATGATGATGGAAACTGGGTAATCATCAACGGAGATCGAGATTATGATGGTATACCTGACCTCAATATTGATAGCGATGGAGATGGAATACCAGACTTAAACATCGATACCGATCAAGATGGAAAACCGGATATTAACCTTGTGATTTTAAAGAAAACAGATTGGAAACCTACAAAGTGTGTAGTACAAGGTACAACAGTGAAAGAAGAATATTGTACAGGTACAAAGGTAAAAGCACAAATCAATGTGGACACAGATAATGACAATATCCCAAATATCAATATCGATACAAATGGAGATATGAAAGCCGATTTTAACATCGACATGAACCATGATCATGAACCGGATGTAAATGTTGGCACTGTGCATACTTCATGGAAACCCGACAAAGATTTTACACATCAAGGTTTCCTCTATGATACAAGTACAGAATGCGAGCCGATTATCAACATCGATACCAATGGAGATGATTGTCCTGACCTTAATATTGATACGGATGGAGATGGAAAACCTGATTTGAATATTGATGTAGATGGAGATCTCATACCAAATACGAATGTAGATACTACAGGGGATGGAAATGCGAATGCAAATCTAGACACCAACAATGATGGAGAAGCGGATGAAAACCTAATTGATATCGCAGAATGGAAACCAGATAAAAAAGTAGGTAATATTTGTACAATGGTCATTAAACAAAACACTGAATTAGAAGACAATGGCATCAAAATAGAAAAGCCAGATGGCACACCATTCTTACCAAACTTTGCATTAAAAGTAGAAGATGTGACAGACAGTAAAAAAGAAGAAATCGCAAAAGACGCAAAAGATTTCATAAATGAAACAAATGAAATAAAGAAAGTCTTTGATGTAAAGCTTTTGAAAGATGGTGTGGAAGTACAACCAGATGGTATCTTAAAAGTAAACATTCCTTATGATGGCATAAATAATCCGATACTTATAAAAAAGAATGCAAATGGAACGTATGAAAAGATAGAATACAAAATAGAAGATGGTTATCTAATTTATGAAACAGATGAATTAGGCATTGTATCCATTATAGGTGATAAAGAAAGTAACACAAGCGTCATGGGAACCTATACACCAAACATAGGTGGTGCCATTACAGGAGATGAAACAAATACCAATCTTTATATAGGAATCAGTTTCATCACATTAGGAATTCTAAGCTATTTATTATTTAAAAAGAATAAACAGAAAGATACATTTCAATAAAGAAAGTCTAACTAAGTAGACATTTCTGAACAGGTGTTTTTAAGTGAAAAATGCCTGTTTTTTTATTGTAAATAATTAGTAATGTGCTTAAAACGTAGTGTTTATAAGCCAAATCCATCTTTCAAAATGCCGTGATACGAAATATGATACTAAAAATATAGCTTTTTTATACCGAAATATTGATTTTCGGCACGCAACTGTCAATAAATT
>CAJTIT010000053.1 GCA_910576345.1 Erysipelotrichales bacterium | reverse complement strand
TGTATCTTGGGTATTTAATGAGGCGGGATTACTGGATCAAGGCGTTGTGCCAAAGTTTTCTAATTGTGAAACAGGCATTAAGTGGTTTAAAGAGCATAAGCAATGGAAAGGTCGTTCCACTATACCCGAATCGGAGTACATCATTTTCTTTGATTTTAATCGAGATGGAAAGAGCGACCATGTTGGAATTGTTGTAAAAGTCGAGGGAAACCGTATCTATACGATTGAGGGTAATTCTACGGGAGATGAATGTCGTCAGCAATCCTACGAAGTTTATAGTCTATATATTGTAGGTTATGGATTGATAGAACAAAAATAGGGTTAAAACAATACACAACATGACTTAATGACACTGTGCACCAAGATATGGTTAAGTATTTTGAAAGTAATAAAAAGCAACGCCACAAAGAATCAATAGAACGCTAACATTAGAAAGAAATTCATTTAATTTTCCTATGTCTAAAAAAACATGATTTAAGGGTGTGTTATGATTTGCGAATTTGCTGATGAATTGAAATACAAGGGCTAAAGTTCTTAATTCTCATTGACAATCATCTGCCATTCTGTTAGACTAAGCCTAACACTAGCGATGCAATTACGTATCTCCCTGATTGCTAGTTGTTAAACGATAAAGCACTTATTTTTATAATAAGTGCTTTGGTTTATATAAAAAAAAACTGTCCTCAATATTTGTTTAGAATATTGGTAGGGCAGTTTTTTTTGTTTTCAGCAATGTATTTGACTATCGCTTTTCTCAATATCTTGCGTTTCGTCAAGGTCAATGCCTAATTCCTTAAAAATAAAATTGATTCTTTCATCAGCAGTCATGACTATTTTACTGATGTTGTATTCAGTAAAAATTTTAGCAATATCGACAAGATTATTATAGTCATGTACGAATGAAGAATGAAGCGTTTCTAACATCGGTTGAATTGTTGATAAATCCGCAAAGTCCCCGGATTCCGTCAACATTGCCAATAACTGTAGAGATCGCTCAAAAATACCAAAATTATCAATTACTTTGCTAAATGCTAGTGAAGACTTTACAAACAGTTCTTCATCTTTATAAACAGGGCAGTCCATATTAGTATTTTTTCCTTTCTTTCATGGTTAAGACCGTTCTTTTTTTTGAATAGCCTATAATGATTGATTTCGTTATTTTTCGATCAAAGTTTCGTACTGTCTGATTTTTTCTAAATATGTCTTTAAATCGCCGTCTATATCTTCAGCCAGTGATACATGCGAAAAATTAGTTTTGCAGATAGCGGAGCCAATATCTGCGAAGCGATTATAACAACGGGCACTGTCATTGTAAAGTAATCTCATTAAAGGACATATAGATTTAAAATTATCATCTGTCGAAGTAAGAGATACGGTATAGATATAATATACAGAGTCAAGTACATCTTTATACTGATTCAAAACATCCTCATAATGCAGAAGTGAAAATTTCTCATTATTGTCAGTTTTATCAGATATAAGTTCATCAAAAAATTCTTCTACCTTGTCCCTCTCCTCGGGTGAAAACATCTCTAAAAACTGTTCTTTTTTTTCTTCCGCTTTATCTTTGCACATATTATTCATCTCCTCCTTTTAGAAGTTTATAAGAAACTTCATATATTACCTAATGTGCTAATTTCTTAAATCGTTATTTATCATCAGACTCTGCAAGTAATTTCAGTGTTTTTCTGCATATTATACTAGCGCCAAATGACATGCCTAACGCAAAGTTTAAGCCCGAACAGGTGTTTATATCTTCGGGATGTTGAACTCTTAACGTATCAAAATGTTTTGGTTTTTTGATTAAATGATTTTCGAGAACATCTAATGCTAGATCAAATTCATTTAATTTCTTATCAACCTTTTTTATGTCAGACAGAATTTCTTTATAGGAATGAATACAATCCTTTAATGAAGATTTTAAGTAAACAGCGACTTTTTCATTATTGTAGACGGTTTTTTCATTTTTTATAAGTTTATCATTGTCCGAGATAAATTTTGCTAAGGCATTATAAAAACTATTATCATCCATATGTATTCCCTCCTTATAGGACAATATTAAGTTTACAACAAGTTTTTAAAATCACCTAATGTGGAATTTTGGATGCAAAAATATAATTATTACTATTTTGTTTAAAAAATAATACAAAATTACAATTATTTTTTAAACAAAATAGTAATAATTATATTTTTGCATCCAAAATTCCACATTAGGTGATTTTAAAAACTTGTTGTAAACTTAATTGAGTAAATTCGATGAAGTTTGCTATATTATGCTAATCTTTTTATCTTGTCGTATAACTTAGGGGGCAATCATATGTGGGGAGATTATCTATTTACATTAAGTTTTTATCCACCAAATCAACACATTTCAGTGCAATATCCTTTCCGACGGTTTGATATGTTCAAATCGTCATTTTTTTATGCTCGTGCGCCCCCTTTTTCCACTGTTTAAACATAGTTGGAAAAGGAGAAAAACAAATGAAAAATGATTATAACAGAAATACTTTTTGGGTGTTAAAAGATGAAAATGGAACACCTAATTATTACATAAAAGTAAATGGAGTAATGGTGCCAGTTAGTGAGGAAGTTTATAAGGTATGCAGAAACTCTTATATGAAAATAGCATATCAAAACAAGAAAGATACTCATATGTTGATTAGTCTTGATAAAGAAAATGACTGTAATTCTAATTTTAATAATTTGCTTACTGCACCCGATGATACGGAAATCTTGGAAAGCATTAAATTTTGTATCAATGAATTAGAACAACCTTATAAGGATGTATTAGTAAAATATTTCTTTGAAGAAAAAACACTGGTAAAAACGGCTCAAGAAATGGGTGTATCGAAATCGACTATCTCTAATTGGGTAGCAAAGGGAATAAAAAAATTAAAAAAAGTTTTGGAAAAGGTGGAAATTGAATAGTGTCGTTTCTGCTGTGAAAGGTGATAGGGGAAATAGTACCCTATATGATCTTTGACAAATAAACTGTTTTAGTACAGTTTCATAGTGTGTTTCGGACTTTTAAATATCTGTCCGAAAGGAAAGCAGACCGACAATGCGCCGGGACTTTTGATTGTGCAAAAAATCAAGACAACAATAACATGTGCAAATAATCAAAATAGCGAAATAACATGAGTCGGTAGAATAGCGTGGTGTCTATTTTGCGATGACACAGATATTGATAATGATACTTCGGTTATGGTTACCGCTCCCTTGGTTGGGGGAACGTAATGTTATGATGTCTTGCCAAAGACAACCGAAACACACATACAAAGATAGCAGATTATGCAGCGCCGTTCGGCGTTGCATNCCTGTGCTATTTTATAGGTGCATAAAAATGCAATTTTAAGAAAGGAAATATTGATATGGAAACAAATTCAGAAATGTATAGGCACGTATTGAAACGCTTTGACTCACAGACTCAGTATTTACTGATGATTATTAAGAATGCGTACGTACAAAGTTTAATGCGCTTTACTGCAATAAGGGACAACATATATGACCTACATTCATCATTGTTCAATATGATAAGCGACGAGCAAATGAATGTATTGCTTAAAAAGCAAAAAAGGTTATATTACATCACGAATGAACTGCATACGCAGGTCAATAGTGATTACGACCTTTATCTTTCATTGCTAAATTCCTGTCAATCTAATGAAATGTTGATTGCGTTACTGGAGGAAACCAAAAACAACCTACTTACTCTCAAAAGAGAGGCGCAGGAAATTTTGAAACATATGGAAGTAACGATCGGATACATAGGTGGCTTTCGCAATTCCTTGAAATCATTTAAAGACTTAATTAAGAATGATGAAAGCGAAGAATATAAAATGGTTCTGTTAGAAAAAGAGCATGATTGCCATATCTATATGAAAATGCGTAAAAGCCTAATTAAAGAAAGCAAGCGTATCTATGAAACGGATAAACAATGGAATAACACGCTGATGAGGCTGAATGAACGTATTGAGAGGTTGAAATCCATTTATGAATAATAAATACATGTTGAGAGCATATGTCTATTGTCATGTACAGGATTTAAATAATGTAAGTGCGTTGAAAGAAAAGGCAATCAACTTTTGTTACGGCAGAAATATTAGTATTATCGGGTTTTGTTCTTGTGGTGTAACCTCATTGATTTATCTGATGATTGAGTCAAAAGCAGATACTCTACTTATTAATAATCATTCCCTAACCATGCAGGAACATCGGCTTTTATTATCGTTCTGTCGTAGAAAAAATATCGCAATTATACACTTTGAAAAATGAGGAGAACAAGCAATGAAAACAAATCGTATAGGAAATTATCGAGTGCAGTCTGTGAAAGTCGGGATATATGCAGCTGAGGATATTATGCTCAACAAAGAAATCATTTATAGAAAAGGTGCGTTTATAAAGTCTACTGCTATGGAAAGAAATGCGCTGCCTTTTGGTAAGTATATTATAAAAAGTGAACGCAGCACTAGAATACACTTAACAACGATAGGGAGGTAGACGAAAATGATATGGATTAGAGCGCCAACTTTAAAAAATAGGCAAAAGCACACTTCCCTTTTTATGCCTAAAAGTGTATGATATAGATAATAAGGAGGGAGTACGAACATGAAAGAATTGTTGAAACAGAAAAAAGTGCAGTACGGTATCGGTGGTGCGATCATAATCTTGATTTTGATTATTATCTTTGTGATAAGTCAAATGAATCAAGTAAAGGTTGATTTCAAACTAAAAGAGAATGTGATTGAATATGGCAGTGATCCATCTAAAATCGAGTGGGAAAAATTGTCGGAAACAAATGGAAACAAAATCACAGTCAAAGAGTTTGATACAAAAAAAGTAGGGCAAACCGATATTGTATTTACTGTTTGTTTGGATGACACTTGCAAAGAATTTACTGAGCAAGTAGAAATTAAGGATACGAAAAATCCTGACATCAAATTCAAGAAAGAAAAACTTGAAATCACAGAGGGCGATAAATTCGACCCAGTAAGTAATATTGAGTCAGTGAAAGACCCGATTGACGGAGATATCAAGAAAAGTGATGATAAAGAACTTACAAAAGACGGTTATATCATCACAAGCGATGTGAAAGTCGATAAAGCGGGCGAGTACACAGTTAAGATTACTGCTTATGATGTGAATGGCAACAAGGCAGAGCAATCTTACAAGGTAATTGTAAAAGAAAAGCCGAAAGAGCCTGTTTCTAATGAAAATACTAATGTGTCTAGTAATACTAATAATCAGAATACACATCCGAGTAATAATACTGAAAAACCTGTCGATAAACCAAGTAAACCGTCTCCAAAAGGAATATCTGCTGTGATAAATACTGCGTCTAGTTTTGTTGGAAGAACAGATATGACTTGTGCAGATGTTGTAATACAGGCATACTCACAAAATGGCTATGATGTTCCTTATCAAAGTGCGTATTATCTTGGGAGTAGTATCGGCACGGACTCATCAATATTGCAGCCAGGTGATTTGCTTTTTGTGAATGATAATAGTCATGTGATGTTGGTAACGGGAGTGTCTGGAAATACGATTACAGTAGTTGAAGGGGGTATGAATGGAACGAATGTTATAGCGAGTCAACATGTGGTATCAAATTCACAATTATATTATGGTGGAGTCGGGGGCGCTACTATAATTTCTCAAATCAGAAGAGTCAAATAAAATAGTTGATTAAAGAAGACATGAAAAAGCACTTATTGTGCTTTTTTATTTTTAAGAAAGAAGGTGCAATATGAAAAAGACTTTTAATTTAGGTTTAAAAACCTTGTTAACATTTTTAGTAACTTTTGTGTCATTGAATTTATCATTTATACAAAATGTAAATGCTTTATCGAATTTAAGTGGAACAGATGTTTTAAATGCAGCACGGCAATATGAAAATTGGACTTATAATCAAGTCGGAACCTGTACAGGTTTAGTTACAAGAACATTAAATGATTTAGGGATTGCAAGCAGTGTTGTTGGTACTATGGTAGGAGAAATACCAAGGTTTTCTCCAGAGGATATGCTTGCAAATGCAAAAGCACATCCTGATGATGCAAAACTAATATATGAGGGTTCTCCATTAGGTGCTGTAAGCGCAGGAGTTAAGGATGGAGATTTAGTTATAGCCACAGCCGAGGATATGAACTCAACCTTCGGTCATGTTGCTTTTATTGAATTTCAATCAGGCACGCTAGGGTGGTATGGTGCCAATAATGAAGTATTAAATATTGGATGGTTACCTTTAATATATAATAGAACTACAAGAGGCAATCCAGGCACACGTGTTACAAATATCCATGTATTCCGTTTAGTCGATGATACCCCTCTCGGCACTTTGAAAATTGCCAAGAAAAACGAAGATAATCAATATCTGCCGAACACCTCATTCAAAATATCCTATAATTCGGATATGAGTGATTCTCTTGGTACATATAAAACAGGTAGCGACGGTACAGTAACAATTCCTGATTTAAACGCACAAAAAGTATATATTCAGGAAGTATCTGTACCAAATCCGTATGTGCTAGACAAAACAATCAAGAGTATCACAGTGGTTGAAAATGACACAGTAACATATACTGCAACAAACTTATTTAAAACGGGAAATCTTGAAGTAACAAAGGTTGATCGTGATACTGGAAAAGTCGTAGAAAAAGCAGGCAACAGTTTTGATGTCTACAAAAGTGATGACACCTTTGTTGCCACAATTTCAACCGCTGGTAACGGTATCGCTACATTAAATAATGTGCGTTACGGCGATTATTATGTAATAGAACACACACCTGCGGAAAATTATACGCAGAGTACAGAACGCATTGACTTTCAAGTGCGTAACGACAAAGAAACAATTTCGTTTGAATACAGCAATAAACGCACGGTTGGTAAAATCAACTTGTTTAAATGCGACTCCGATTTACACTGCGATATCAACACAGGCGAGGGACTGGGCGAATCACAAGGCGATGGTTCGATTGACGGTGCAGTGTATGGCTTGTACGCAAAAGAAAATATCGTCGATCCTGCTGATAACAGTATCATTTTCAGAAAAGGCGCAAGCATAAAGAAAAATGGTGTCGATGTTAAACTCGTCATTGAAAACGGCAGAGCCTCTGTCAATGATTTATACTTAGGACTCTACACAGTGAAAGAAGAAACACCGGGTCATCTTTATATGTTGGACGAAACCGAATATACTGTTGACTTGGGATACACAGACCCTAGCGTAAAAGAAGTAACAAAGGTTGTAACCAGTCATGATACGATTGTCAAGCAACCTTTTAAAATTGCAAAATTCACATCAAATGGATCGCCTTCGACTGCTCCTGCGTTGAAAGGTGCAGAATTTACATACATCCTAGAGCGATACATTGCAGAATATGGAAGTTTTGAAAATGCGCTGAAAGAAGCACAAAAGACCAACAGTGCCATTCATTCCTCCGAATGGGGTGTAATGGTAACTGACTCAGAGGGAGTGGCTGTATCCAAGGCATTGCCGGGAGGTTTATATCATGTTCGTGAAACTAAAGTACCGAACGAAAATGTTACTCCTGCGAAAGATTTCACAGTAAATATCAAGGAGAACAATCCTGATAAACCACTGCCATATGTGTATGTGAATGATACACCGTTTGAAACAGTAATTGCGATTGTGAAACAAGACGCTGAAACAAATCGAACGATTGCATTGCCGGGGACTACATTCAAAATCAAATGTCTTTCTGATAACCTCGAATTTAAAGAGGGCGAGTATGTGAATTGGTGGCTGAAATATCCAAGTTGGGGACATATCTCTGAATTTACGACAGGAGAGGATGGAACAGTCACACTTCCAAACCCATTAGGTGCGGGCATGTACCAACTGGAAGAAATCACATCTCCGGATGGCTATTTGCTGGCAAAAACAGCACAGCCGTTTGAAATCAGTAATAACAATATTCATCAGCAGGTCGGACCTGATGACCATACGATTATTACGACCTTAATTTTTAAGGATCAGCCAGTTAAAGGACAGGTCAGCATTGATAAGCAAGCAGAAATCTTCAAAGGGTACGAAAGCACTGATACAGAGTATGGAGAATTGTTCACTCCTGTGTATGAAAAAGGAATGCTGGCAAATGTGCAGTTTGAAATCAAGGCGCATACGGCGATTAAAGGTGCAGAGGGTACTACCTATTATCGTGCGGGCAAAACGATTGAAACTTTAACCACGGACGGAACGAATATTACTGTTTCATCCCTTTTGCCTATCGGA
>CAJTIT010000052.1 GCA_910576345.1 Erysipelotrichales bacterium | reverse complement strand
TTCCGATAGGCAAAAGGGATGAAACAGTAATATTCGTTCCGTCCGTGGTTAAAGTTTCAATCGTTTTGCCCGCACGATAATAGGTAGTACCCTCTGCACCTTTAATCGCCGTATGCGCCTTGATTTCAAACTGCACATTTGGCAGCATTCCTTTTTCATACACAGGAGTGAACAATTCTCCATACTCTGTATCAGTGCTTTCGTACCCTTTGAAGATTTCTGCTTGCTTATCAATGCTGACCTGTCCTTTAACTGGCTGATCCTTAAAAATTAAGGTCGTAATAATCGTATGGTCATCAGGTCCGACCTGCTGATGAATATTGTTATTACTGATTTCAAACGGCTGTGCTGTCTTTGCCAGCAAATAGCCGTCCGGAGATGTGATTTCTTCCAGTTGGTACATGCCCGCACCTAATGGGTTTGGAAGTGTTACTGTTCCATCCTCTCCTGTCGTAAATTCAGAGATATGTCCCCAACTTGGATATTTCAGCCACCAATTCACATACTCGCCCTCTTTAAATTCGAGGTTATCAGAAAGACATTTGATTTTGAATGTAGTCCCCGGCAATGCAATCGTTCGATTTGTTTCAGCGTCTTGTTTCACAATCGCAATTACTGTTTCAAACGGTGTATCATTCACATACACATATGGCAGTGGTTTATCAGGATTGTTCTCCTTGATATTCACTGTGAAATCTTTCGCAGGAGTAACATTTTCGTTCGGTACTTTAGTTTCACGAACATGATATAAACCTCCCGGCAATGCCTTGGATACAGCCACTCCCTCTGAATCAGTTACCATTACGCCCCATTCTGAAGCATGTATAGCACTGTTGGTCTTTTGTGCTTCTTTCAGCGCATTTTCAAAACTGCCATATTCCGCAATGTATCGCTCTAGGATGTATGTAAATTCTGCACCTTTCAACGCAGGAGCAGTCGAAGGCGATCCATTTGATGTGAATTTTGCAATTTTAAAAGGCTGTTTGACAATCGTATCACGACTGGTTACAACCTTTGTTACTTCTTTTACGCTAGGGTCTGTGTATCCCAAGTCAACAGTATATTCGGTTTCGTCCAACATATAAAGATGACCCGGTGTTTCTTCTTTCACTGTGTAGAGTCCTAAGTATAAATCATTGACAGAGGCTCTGCCGTTTTCAATGACGAGTTTAACATCGACACCATTTTTCTTTATGCTTGCGCCTTTTCTGAAAATGATACTGTTATCAGCAGGATCGACGATATTTTCTTTTGCGTACAAGCCATACACTGCACCGTCAATCGAACCATCGCCTTGTGATTCGCCCAGTCCCTCGCCTGTGTTGATATCGCAGTGTAAATCGCTGTCGCATTTAAACAAGTTGATTTTACCAACCGTGCGTTTATTGCTGTATTCAAACGAAATTGTTTCTTTGTCGTTACGCACTTGAAAGTCAATGCGTTCTGTACTCTGCGTATAATTTTCCGCAGGTGTGTGTTCTACTACGTAATAATCGCCGTAACGCACATTATTTAACGTAGCGATACCGTTACCAGCGGTTGAAATTGTGGCAACAAAGGTATCATCGCTTTTGTAGACATCAAAACTGTTGCCTGCTTTTTCTACGACTTTTCCAGTATCACGATCAACCTTTGTTACTTCAAGATTTCCCGTTTTAAATAAATTTGTTGCAGTATATGTTACTGTGTCATTTTCAACCACTGTGATACTCCTGATTGTTTTGTCTAGCACATATGGATTAGGAACAGACACTTCTTGAATATATACTTTTTGTGCGTTTAAATTAGGAATTGTTACTGTACCGTCACTACCTGTTTTATATGTACCGAGAGAATCACTCATATCCGAATTATAGGATATTTTAAATGAAGTATTAGGCAGATATTGATTATCTTCGTTCTTCTTGGCGATTTTTAGAGTACCGAGAGGTGTATCATCGACTAAACGGAAAACTCTTATGACACTTTTGTCGTCTACCGTTCCAGTTATATTCCCTCTTGCATTCGTAATTAAGGGAAGATCACCAATACCATATTCTTCATTATTAGCTCCATACACTGCAATAGTAGAGCCATAGCGATGAATGAAACCTACATGACCAAACCCCGAATACGGTACTACATCTCCTGTCTTTTGGATCACTAAATCACCATTTTTAAATAAGGACTCATACTGCTTCATCATAGCGACTGATCCTTCCCATATAAGCTCAGCTTCTTCAGGATGTTCTTTGGCATTAGCATACATATCATCTGGCGAATATTGTGCTAAATTGCCCTGCATTGTACCAACGATTTTCCTTCCTATTCCTAAATCGCTGAGAGTTCTTGTGACTAATCCTGTACAAGTGCCTACCTGCATATACCCCCAATTCGAGTATGTCTGCGCTTGTGCAATAATATCATCCCCAGACACTTTGGTAGTTAGAGCCTTAATAGGGATGTTCGATAAAAAAGTGCTAGTTATCAATACTAGCACCATTGTAAGTGTATTTATTTTTTTTATTATTTTATTTTTCATTTTATTTTTCCTTTCTCAGTCTATATGAAATAAAAAGATAATCTCCTGATTATCTTTTATCTTCACATATTGTCTGAATATGTCTAGGTCCATTTATTATGAAAGACTGTTACGGCATACCATTGTCCACGATATTCTACAACACTTACCGCCATACCATCATACATTGAATCTTCCAACATTGCTGCATTATGTCCGGGACTTGCTTTCCAAGCCTCAAAAAAATTATATCCTACTGAACCCATACCAATGTTTTCACCCCACATGGAAGTATCATGAGCATAATTAGATATGAGCTCCATAGCTCTTCGCTCTGCTTGCTTTTGTGCTTCAGCAGTATGCGGTAACGGCTCTAAACCATTCTGTTTTCTCCAAGCATTGATTTGAGAAAAGTAAGTGTTTGAGATATCTGTTCGATAGTGTGGCTTTTCCTGTGCAGTATTACCTCCGCTTGCATTGCCATTTCCACCGCTTGAGCCACTTCCTCCACCATTGCTTGACTGGTTTCCGCCAGTATTGCTTTGGTTGTTATTTGTCGGGGTATTGACTGGTGTCTCAGGTTCTTTTGGCTTTTCTTTTACAGTTACCTTATAAGATTGCTCTGCCTTGTTGCCGTTCACATCATAGGCAGTTACCTTCACCGTATAGCTACCTGCCTTCTTGGCATTCACATCGCTTGTGATGATATAACCGTCTTTCGTAAGTTCTTTATCATCACTTTTCTTGATATCCCCGTCAATCGGGTCTTTCACTGACTCAATATTACTTACTGGGTCGAATTTATCACCCTCTGAGATTTCAAGTTTTTCTTTCTTGAATTTGATTACAGGATTTTTCGTATCCTTAATTTCTACTTGCTCAGTAAATTCTTTGCAAGTGTCATCCAAACAAACAGTAAATACAATATCGGTTTGCCCTACTTTTTTTGTATCAAACGCTTTGGCAGTGATTTTGTTTCCATTTGTTTCCGATGATTTTTCCCACTCAATTTTAGATGGATCACTGCCATATTCAAGCACATTCTCTTTTAGTTTGAAATCAACCTTCACTTGATCCATTTGACTTATCAAAAAGATAATAATCAAAATCAAGATTATGATTGCACCACCGATACCGTACTGCACTTTTTTCTGTTTCAACAATTCTTTCATTGTACTCCCTCCTTGGTTACCTATATCATACACTTTTAGGCATAAAAAGGGAAGTGTGCTTTTGCCTATTTTTTAAAGTTGGCGCTCTAATCCACAACATTTATATTCACCTACCTTATCGTTGTTAAACGTATTCTAGTGCTGCGTTCACTTTTTATAATATACTTACCAAAAGGCAGCGCATTTCTTTCCGTGGCAGTAGACTTTATAAACGCACCTTTTCTATAAATGATTTCTTTGTTAAGCATAATATCCTCGGCTGCATATATTCCGACTTTCACAGTCTGCACTCGATAATTTCCTATACGATTTGTTTTCATTGCTCGTTCTCCTCATTTTTCAAAGTGTATAATTGCGATATTTTTTCTGCGACAGAACGATAATAAAAGCCGATGTTCCTGCATGGTTAGGGAATGATTATTGATAAGTAGAGTATCTGCTTTTGACTCAATCATCAGATAAATCAATGAGGTTACACCGCAAGAACAAAACCCGATAATACTAATGTTTCTACCGTAACAAAAGTTGATTGCCTTTTCTTTCAACGCACTTACATTATTTAAATCCTGTACATGACAATAGACATATGCTCTCAACATGTATTTATTATTCATAAATGGATTTCAACCTCTCAATACGTTCATTCAGCCTCATCAGCGTGTTATTCCATTGTTTATCCGTTTCATAGATACGCTTGCTTTCTTTAATTAGGCTTTTACGCATTTTCATATAGATATGGCAATCATGCTCTTTTTCTAACAGAACCATTGTATATTCTTCGCTTTCATCATTCTTAATTAAGTCTTTAAATGATTTCAAGGAATTGCGAAAGCCACCTATGTATCCGATCGTTACTTCCATATGTTTCAAAATTTCCTGCGCCTCTCTTTTGAGAGTAAGTAGGTTGTTTTTGGTTTCCTCCAGTAACGCAATCAACATTTCATTAGATTGACAGGAATTTAGCAATGAAAGATAAAGGTCGTAATCACTATTGACCTGCGTATGCAGTTCATTCGTGATGTAATATAACCCTTTTTGCTTTTTAAGCAATACATTCATTTGCTCGTCGCTTATCATATTGAACAATGATGAATGTAGGTCATATATGTTGTCCCTTATTGCAGTAAAGCGCATTAAACTTTGTACGTACGCATTCTTAATAATCATCAGTAAATACTGAGTCTGTGAGTCAAAGCGTTTCAATACGTGCCTATACATTTCTGAATTTGTTTCCATATCAATATTTCCTTTCTTAAAATTGCATTTTTATGCACCTATAAAATAGCACAGGAATGCAACGCCGAACGGCGCTGCATAATCTGCTATCTTTGTATGTGTGTTTCGGTTGTCTTTGGCAAGACATCATAACATTACGTTCCCCCAACCAAGGGAGCGGTTACCATAACCGAAGTATCATTATCAATATCTGTGTCATCGCAAAATAGACACCACGCTATTCTACCGACTCATGTTATTTCGCTATTTTGATTATTTGCACATGTTATTGTTGTCTTGATTTTTTGCACAATCAAAAGTCCCGGCGCACTGTCGGTCTGCTTTCCTTTCGGACAGATATTTAAAAGTCCGAAACACACTATGAAACTGTACTAAAACAGTTTATTTGTCAAAGATCATATAGGGTACTATTTCCCCTATCACCTTTCACAGCAGAAACGACACTATTCAATTTCCACCTTTTCCAAAACTTTTTTTAATTTTTTTATTCCCTTTGCTACCCAATTAGAGATAGTCGATTTCGATACACCCATTTCTTGAGCCGTTTTTACCAGTGTTTTTTCTTCAAAGAAATATTTTACTAATACATCCTTATAAGGTTGTTCTAATTCATTGATACAAAATTTAATGCTTTCCAAGATTTCCGTATCATCGGGTGCAGTAAGCAAATTATTAAAATTAGAATTACAGTCATTTTCTTTATCAAGACTAATCAACATATGAGTATCTTTCTTGTTTTGATATGCTATTTTCATATAAGAGTTTCTGCATACCTTGTAGACTTCCTCACTAACTGGCACCATTACTCCATTTACTTTTATGTAATAATTAGGTGTTCCATTTTCATCTTTTAACACCCAAAAAGTATTTCTGTTATAATCATTTTTCATTTGTTTTTCTCCTTTTCCAACTATGTTTAAACAGTGGAAAAAGGGGGCGCACGAGCATAAAAAATGACGATTTGAACATATCAAACCGTCGTAAAGGATATTGCACTGAAATGTGTTGATTTGGTGGATAAAAACTTAATGTAAATAGATAATCTCCCCACATATGATTGCCCCCTAAGTTATACGACAAGATAAAAAGATTAGCATAATATAGCAAACTTCATCGAATTTACTCATATTATAAAACTTGAAAAATAAAAATAAGGGGATATTTTGTCGAATATTCCATATTTTTCCATCATTTAAAAAATAATTGTGATTTTGTATTATTTTTTAAGCAGAATAGTAATATTTATATTTTTGCATCCAAAATTCCACATTAGGTGATTTTAAAAACTTGTTGTAAACTTAATATTGTCCTATAAGGAGGGAATACATATGGATGATAATAGTTTTTATAATGCCTTAGCAAAATTTATCTCGGACAATGATAAACTTATAAAAAATGAAAAAACCGTCTACAATAATGAAAAAGTCGCTGTTTACTTAAAATCTTCATTAAAGGATTGTATTCATTCCTATAAAGAAATTCTGTCTGACATAAAAAAGGTTGATAAGAAATTAAATGAATTTGATCTAGCATTAGATGTTCTCGAAAATCATTTAATCAAAAAACCAAAACATTTTGATACGTTAAGAGTTCAACATCCCGAAGATATAAACACCTGTTCGGGCCTAAACTTTGCGTTAGGCATGTCATTTGGCGCTAGTATAATATGCAGAAAAACACTGAAATTACTTGCAGAGTCTGATGATAAATAACGATTTAAGAAATTAGCACATTAGGTAATATTTGAAGTTTATGGTAAACTTCTAAAAGGAGGAGATGAACAGTATGTGCAAAGATAAAGCGGAAGAAAAAAAAGAACAGTTTTTAGAGATATTTTCACCCGAGGATAAAGACAAGGTATCAGAATTTTATGATGATCTTCTTTCTGAAATTTCTCATGAGAAATCTATTTTTTCAAGTTGTCAATATGAATCTGTACTGTTTCAATTAAAGGATGTAATTGATTCCATGTATACGGTATTTCTTTTATCTATGAAACCAGTTGATCATGATTTGAAGTTATTGTGTCCTTTATTGAAACTGTTTTATAATGAAATTGTACGGTGTTATAATCGCTTTGCCGATATCGGAACGGCGATCTGTAAATGTAATTTCGATCACGAAACTTTGACTGAGAGTGCGGATGATGATCTAAAAGCATATTTAGAAAAATTCAGAAAGCAATCTGTACAGTAAGAAACTTTGACAGTAAAATAACAAAATCAATCATTATAGGCTATTCATAAAAAATGAACGGTCTTAACCATGAAAGAAAGGAAAAAATACTAATATGGACTGCCCTGTTTATAAAGATGAAGAACTGTTTGTAAAGTCTTCACTAGCATTTAGCAAAGTAATTGATAATTTTGGTATTTTTGAGCGATCTCTACAGTTATTGGCAATGTTGACGGAATCCAGGGACTTTGCGGATTTATCAACAATTCAACCGATGTTAGAAACGCTTCATTCTTCATTCGTACATGACTATAATAATCTTGTCGATATTGCTAAAATTTTTACTGAATACAACATCAGTAAAATAGTCATGACTGCTGATGAAAGAATCAATTTTATTTTTAAGGAATTAGGCATTGACCTTGACGAAACGCAAGATATTGAGAAAAGCGATAGTCAAATACATTGCTGAAAACAAAAAAAACTGCCCTACCAATATTCTAAACAAATATTGAGGACAGTTTTTTTTAATATAAACCAAAGCACTTATTATAAAAATAAGTGCTTTATCGTTTAACAACTAGCAATCAGGGAGATACGTAATCGCATTGCTAGTGTTAGGTTTAGTCTAACAGAATGGCAGATGATTGTCAATGAGAATTAAGAACCGTAGTCTTTGTATTTCAATTCATCAGCAAATTCGCAAATCATAACACACCCTTAAATCATGTTTTTTTAGACATAGGAAAATTAAATGAATTTCTTTCTAATGTTAGCGTTCTATTGATTCTTTGTGGCGTTGTTTTTTATTACTTTCAAAATACTTAACCATATCTTGGTGGGATATATCAAATAATAAATCATCTAATTGAGAAATGTTGATTTTCTTATCACAATAATCGTCTAAAACTGAAGTTAAGTATTTAACTGCTAAATCATAAAACTCCTGTACTCTTGTGTCATAAAAGTATTTTTGTTCATAGACACAACATCCGTCAATTATAGGAGGTCTTTTATGATCCGCTAATCTGACTGAATATTGGCTAGAATATCCGATTTCTGTTTCAAATTCATCTTTTAATTCTTCATCCACAAACTCCCAATTAAAATAAATAGAGTCCGTATAACTTTCTTCTGTCCACGTTTTATATTTTTTCACATTATTTCCCCTTTCTTTAGACATTATATACTTATTAGGCGTATATGCCAATGATTATTTGTAAACAAATCAAATGAATGATTCACGGTATCATTAAGTTATGCTATGTATTGTTTTAAACCTATTTTTGTTCTATCAATCCATAACCTACAATATATAGACTATAAACTTCGTAGGATTGCTGACGACATTCATCTCCCGTAGAATTACCCTCAATCGTATAGATACGGTTTCCCTCGACTTTTTCAACAATTCCAACATGGTCGCTCTTTCCATCTCGATTAAAATCAAAGAAAATGATGTATTCCGATTCGGGTATAGTGGAACGACCTTTCCATTGCTTATGCTCTTTAAACCACTTAATGCCTGTTTCACAATTAGAAAACTTTGGCACAACGCCTTGATCCAGTAATCCCGCCTCATTAAATACCCAAGATACA
>CAJTIT010000051.1 GCA_910576345.1 Erysipelotrichales bacterium | reverse complement strand
AATCCACAAGCTTTTTGATAACATCATACTTTAATTGTTCATTCATTCTTAGATCAACCTTTCTCATAATGACCTCTCTTTCTCATGAGGTCTTATTTTATAACATACTTTAGGACAAAATCAATTTCGTTACATTAAGACATTATCATTTTTGAATCATAGTCTATCGGGCTTTTCACTTCTTACGATTGAAAACAAGTAAAAATCCTTATATAATATATATGGAAATTATAACCAATACAATCTTTTTACAAAGAATGCAGGTGAAAACATGAACAGATTTACCAGATTTCAAAAAATCATTATTGGCTGTATTACGTTCTTTGTGCTTTTGGGATTCGTTATGAAAGGCATGCAAAGTAAAGGCGGCATGAGTGATTTGGGTTATGATGCGTTCAGTCTTTTGCGCTATGGAATGTTTGAATATCCAATCCACAGTATTCAAAATTGGACAAATGACTATGCGGATCTTTGGAAAGCGAAAGAAGAAAATGATAGCTTGCGCTACCAGCTTTCTCAACAAACACTTTATGAAGCACAACTGATTGATGCACAGCGTCAGATTGCAGAACTCAAGGAACATTTGGAAATGAAAGAAGATCAAAAACAGTATCAAATGGTTGCGGCCAATGTCATTTCCAGAGACGCGGATGCTTGGAATAATCAGTTCACCATTGATCTGGGCAGTTATAATGGCATGGAAAACGATATGATCGTGCTTTCCAGCAAAGGCGTGGTTGGAAAAATCAGCGAAGTTTCTAAGTTCACAAGTAAGGTCAAACTTCTTACAAGTGAAGACCGTCAAAATAACGTGGCTGTAAAGATTTTGCTTTCGGATAAGGCATCCAGTGAAGGTATTTTACAAAGCTATGATGTGAACCGTGGCGCTTTCGTCATTCACGTATTCGATGGAAACAATGACATCAAAGAAGACATGCAGGTTGTCACTTCCGGCAAAGGCGGTGTATATCCAAGCGGCCTTTTGATTGGGACAGTGAATACGATTGAAGAATTAAGCAATTCGATTGGAAAAACAATCTATGTAAAACCATCCGCTGATTTCCAGAATTTTGACTTTGTTCAAGTCATTCGGGGAGCGAAATAATATGTGGATCCATGTACTGTTTGTCATCTCCTGTTTTATCATCGATGGTATTTTGATGATTGTATTTCCAAGCGATGCGACAATGAATCAATTATTGTTCATTTCCAATCTCGGATTCTGTGCGATGGTTTTAACCATCCGCAAATTTCAGTTAACGGATGCTTGTTTATTTTCTATTTGTTTTGGTATGTTTTATGATCATTTTTTCGCCAATGCATTTTTGATTTATGCAATCGCATATTTTATTATCGCATTTATTGTCCGTCTGTGGTCCAAACATATGATGGATACGATATTAGAATCAATAATTCTCTGTATTTCGACAATATTTGTCAAAGATTGTGTGGTATATTTTATTATGTACTTTAACCGTGTGACGAATATGGCAATACAGACGTGGTTCATCAGTTATGAATTTATGACCATTTTAGGCAATGCAGTCCTTGTATTGATCTTGATTTCTCTCATACGTTTAAAAGATGATTATTTAGAAATGAAAGAACGTCAAGTAAGAAAAGAGGAGAAAGTCGAATGGTTCAGATTAAAATCAAAGCGATAAATCAGTCTTATATTGTCGTGTGCAGTTATGATGATTTTACTGAATGCTTAACAGCCTTGAAAGAAAGACTCAACGTCTGTGTAAAAAGTCACAGCGGTTCTTTTGAGGCTTTTTTTCGTTTTTCTAAACCGCTTTGTACAAACGATTTTTTACAGTTGTTACAATGCATGAACGAAATAGGTGTGATTATGTTGGGTTTAAAACAGGAAAGCGAAAAACATGATTTAATGGTTCTGGAACAAAATTTAACGAGTGGGCAAACGTATGAATTTGATCGAGAAGTGTTGCTTTTGGGAAGCATTTATGCGGATACATATGTGAAGAGCAGTGAAAGTATTTACTGCATCGGCACAGTATCCGGAAATATCGATTTGATTCATGATGATTGCCGTTTGTGTGCTTCCGGTTTTTTTCAGGCGAATATACGAATCTGTGATTCTGTCTATCAGAATGTGACAAGTTTTGCGCCGGCACAGGTTTACTATGATGAAAGAAACCTAATTACAAAAGAATTAAAGGAGGAAAAAATGTGGGCCGTGCAATAGCGATAACATCAGGCAAAGGCGGTGTCGGAAAAAGCAGCGTCTGTATTAATTTAGGCATCGTACTGGCACAGCTGGGATATCGTGTATGTCTGATTGATGTAGATCTGGGTTTAAAAAACTTAGATGTAATGCTGGGACTTGAAAACCGTGTGATTTATGATTTAAGGGATGTCATGGAAGGTATTTGTCCATTAGAAAAAGCAATATTAAAAGATAAGCGGGAAAGCAATTTATATCTGCTTCCTGCCTGTAAGTCAGTTAATCTGCGCTATTTCAAGGGCAGCGATCTGAAACTGGTCGTGGAAGAATTGAAACATACGTTTGATTATATACTATTGGATACGCCAGCTGGCATTGAAAGCGGATTTATACATAGTATTGCCTGTGTGGAAGATGTGATACTTGTTACAAATTTGGATATTACATCTGTACAGGATGCGGATCGCGTCATCGGAATTCTAATGAAAGAACAGATGAAGTCCATTCAGTTGGTTGTCAATCGGATGAATCCACGCTTTATCGACAAAGGCATTTCCATCCGTTTGGAAGATGCATTGAACTGGTTGAGCATTGATCTATTAGGGTATGTGTTCGATGATGAAAATGTCATTCGCTCCAATAACAAAGGTATGCCGCTGTCTTTGGCAAGAAATACAACGGTCTATGAATGTTTTCTGGCTATTGCCAAACGCTTATTGGGGGAACGAGTTCCTTTACCTAAGTATAAGGAAAAAAAATTGCTTCAGAAATTATTTGGATAAAAACTATCGTATCGGTAGTTTTTTTATTCGGAAAGTGATAAAATAAAACAAAAATGAAATGAGTGTGCATATATGTTAAAACGATTTGTAAAACACATTGATCAGAAAATTGATCTTCGTTTATTGGCGAAAGTCACATTAATTCTATTAATTTTATATCTGTTGAAACTGACATCTTCAGTATGGGGAAATTGGATTTCTGTGCTGAAAAGCATTTTGACACCGTTTGTGATCGGATTTGCGGTTGCCTATGTCATGGATCCACTCATTAAACTTTTGGATCGTAAAGGAATTCGTAAAAACTATGCGATATTGTTAATTTTTATTTCTTTGGTTATGTTATGCGTTTTGTTCGGATTGGTGCTTATACCTATGTTGTATGATAAAATATCCGGATTTATCGCCAATCTGATTGACGGTGTTCAATGGATCAGCAGTTTTATCATTGAATATGGCGAGTTTGAAAACTTTGATCTGGTTGAAACAATTACTTCCAATATCACTGAATTCTTGGCTTCTTATGATAAATGGCTCCCCAATATCATGAATTCTTTGCCAGGCTTTATGAACAGCTTTTTAAATGTGATTACCAATACATTGTTTACCATTATTATTGCGATTTATATGTTGATTGATTTCGATCAAATCAAGTTTGGCATTCGCAAATTCTTCTATATGATTTATCCCAAATCCGGAGCATATCTGCATCAGATTGATGATGATGTCAGCGTATATTTGAAATCGCTATTGATTTTGATGTTGATCAAATTTGTGGAGTACAGTCTGTTTTATTTCTTAATCGGTCATGAAGATTGGGTGATTATTGCCGCATTGACTTCGATCGGTTTGTTGATTCCGTATTTGGGCGGTACGCTTGCCAATACGATTGGTATTTTAACGGCTTTGTCTTTATCACCGATTCGTATCTTTTTCCTGATCGCAGGCATTTGTGTGCTTTCCAATGTGGATGCGTATCTTATTTCACCATTGGTACATGAAAAACGAAGTGCTTTAGGACCACTTACAACGTTATTGGCGATTTTTGCCGGCGGTGTGCTGTATGGGGCTGTGGGTATTATGGTTTCGGTTCCGGTTGCGATCGCAATCAAATCGATTTGTGAAGTATATGCCAAAGATCCCTCGCATCAAGTGGATATGTCGAAAATTGACGATGAAAAATGATCAGAGTTCGCTCTGATTTTCTTTTTGTTCATTCTAATCGGGCTATGGAAACGCATATAGTATCAACAGGAGGGATTCACATGAATGAAATGAGAGATGTACAGCGTAGAATAGCCCAGCGCCGACATGGCGAAGAAATTCGCCCTCCACGTCTGTTTACATTTGTTTATCGGCTTTTGATGTGTGGAATGGGGGTCGGTGTTTTTGCTCTTGCGTATATGGTAAATGACAAGATAGGATTCATTGATTTGCCAGAAGATTTCAAAAATATCAATTTTGGTATGGTCAGTGAATGGATTCCGTTTGAAGATTGGTTTTCACATACGGATGATGCCACAATGGTCAATGCGATTCCATCCTATCAACTGTTAAAAGAAAATCAGTATTCCAATGGCACCAATCAAGCAAATTTAATCTTGGATGGAGTGGTACTGCATGTAGAATCCGGCGATACGTCTTTGGGCAGCGTGACAATACGGCACGATAATGGTGTTGTAGCGACCTATGGCCATTTGAGTCAGATCCAAATCAAGCAGGATGAACGTTTACAAAGAGGTGCAGTGGCGGGAACATATGACGATTATGTGACTTTGACGTTTTTAAAAGGCGGGAAATCAATCGATTTGGCAGATGCCTTAATTCCATAATGCGCATTCGATTTTCTTTCTGGTGGATTTTGTTTCTCCCGCTGTTTTTCTATTTTCATATGGCGAAGACTTTGTTTTTTATGTTCTTGATGTTATCGATACATGAATGTGCGCATATGCTCATTGCTTATCTGTTTCATTATCCAATCGAAGGCGTGATCATATATCCGTTTGGCTTGTGTGCGCAAATGCAGCATATCGGTATGGGAAATGTTTGGAAAGAATTGTTGATCATTGTAGTCGGACCTTTGACACACTTATTTTTTCCTTATTTGTTTCAAATGTTTGTTTCTTTACATCTGATTTCTGATGCATATTTAATGTATTTGATGCGTCTGAACCAATCAATTGTTCTATTCAATCTTTTGCCGGTGTATCCTTTGGATGGAGGAAGGATTGTGCAGTCACTTTATCATATGGTGTTTCATTATATGAATGCACAACGTTTGACGCTTATTACAAGTGTGATCAATTTGTTTTTGCTGTTTCATTATGGCATTGTAAGAACATGGAGTTCATTGATTGTGATGGGATTTTTGTTGGCGCAAATATGCATGGCATGGAAGCAAATTGGATTGGAACGACTGGCATTTTATCAGTATCGAAAAGCGCATCCTGTAGCGCTGCCAATTCGCTCTAACTGCAAGCAGGATCTGTATCGTGCCTATACCAATTTGATGAAACAGCCAAATGGATGGATCAGTGAAGAAGAGTGGCTTCATAAACATTTTCAAGATGATGATGCATATCATCAAATGGTCTCCAAAATGCTGTAAACAGTTGGCGTGCAATGGTTGCACTCGACATAAAAAAAGCGTATAATATCCTATAAGGAGGAATTATTATGTTTGAAAAAAATGACTTTGAAGTTGACTCTCAGTCTGCCGCAGAGCGAATTGCTGCTGAAGACAATTTCGTGAATGCACAAGCGACGTCTCAAACATCCATGCAAAAATACTATTGGAAAACGTTTATGACCATGGGATTGGGATTATTGGTATCAGCGATTGTGGCGTTGTTGTTAAGTATGAATGCTACGGGTTATCGTATTCTTATCCAAATGCCTTGGCTTACGTATGTTTTACCAATTATGGAATTAGGTGTTGTCATTGCGTTTAGTGCACGATTGTTTAAAAGTTCCATCAATACGGTGAGAGTAATGTTCTTTACGTATGCATTGTTGACAGGTATTACTTTTGGATTTCTTCAATATATATTTGAAATATCGACAATATTCTTGGCTTTTGGTATTACTTGTGTATATTTTGGATGTTTATGTTTGATTGGTCATTCAACCAAAGTCAATCTTTCCAGATTTGCGCCTATCTTATTTACCGGTTTGATTTGTTTGATTATCTTTAACGTTGTAGCGATTTTCATTGATTTAAGCGCATATGAAATGATTGCTTGTTCTGCAGGATTGATAATTTTTACAGGTCTGACAGCTTATGATGCACAGAAGATGAAAAAATTGTATTTTGAACATGAAGGCGATGAAGCGATGTTGGAGCGTTTATCGATGTATTCAGCGATGGAACTTTTTTTGGACTTCATCAATATCTTCTTGTACATTTTAAGAATTTTAGGAAACAAGGACTAGAAACAACCGTTTTATAGATGTTTGATAATGGATTTTATCCCTTAGTAAATGTAGGCAGGTATCTTATATGAGATATCTGCTTTTTTAGTTGCTTGGAATTTTGATGGCACGCATACAGATATATTGATCAGATAGAAATGTGATATTTAAAATGAACAAATGCATTGAAAAGTAGGGAAAGATGAACAAACCAACTAAGATTAGGCAGATCTAAGGGTTCGTTCATGTATATTAAAATCGGAAAATACCAACAAACCATAAATGCGAAATCTTTCCAGTGGCTTTTAAGGGATGTAATGAGTGGGAAAATCAACTGCGTCGTGGTGAATGATCTTTCTTGTTTCACCCGCAATTATAGCGATGTCTGAAGTTTGCTTGATGACCTTTTGGGGCAGACAGGCGTCCGCTTTATCAGCTTGATCAAGGGCGCAGGTGCAGAGCAATCCGAATAGTCAAAACGGTGCAAAGTGCAGATTGCCATTCGTAATTGGGCATGGTATAATTTTTTGCGCATACAAATCGTTAAATAAGAATTTGTAAAGGAGATATAAGATGTGTATCAGAAAAGCAATAATAGATGATTTATCAAGAGTAGCTGAAATATATGTATTTAATAATAGGATAAATTATTTCCCTATATTCAAAGATGAAAGTTTTTCTTTTGGTGAGTTACAAGTTGTTTCATTAGTAGATAATTACTTCAAGAAAGATGAAATTATCAAAAACATATATGTATTTGATAATGGGGTGATAAAGGGTTTTATTCAAATGGAAGGAACAGAAATTTGTAAATTATATGTAGATACGTCTTTTCAAAGTGAGGGAATTGGCAAAGAACTAATTGAATTTGCAATTAAAGAACTCCATGCAAATAATTTATGGGCATTAGAAAAAAATATTAGAGCAATTTCTTTTTACCAAAGGCATGGCTTTCATTTGACAGGTCAGAAAAAGTTTGAAGAAGATACCACCGAATATCTTGTTAAGTTAGAAAGATAAATTCCAGTGTATCGGTCTAACAATCGTCCAAAAGGGGGCGTCGGTGACAGGTATTGACTATTTTGCTGCTACAAAATGCCGTTTCACATACCCGCAGACAAGGAAATGCTTTGCTCCCTCGTCAGTTCGCGGGGGAAAGTAATCTCAATTTCCCGCGCAAGTTGGGCGTTTTTGGCTTTCTCGAATTTATCAACCTCATTCCACAAAACCGCCCTGTCCGTATATTTATTTTGGTAATTATTCGTCTGAAAATATTGAGGGTGACAACCGAATGCTAATCCCAATGGTGCGTTGCGCCGAGGGCCATCCGTCAAAAAAATTCCGGTATGCGGTAGAAATTATGTCAAAGCATATCGAGAAATACGCTTTGGCAGCATTATGCAAGACTGAGGATTACAAATTTATCTGCGCAGAATATGATTAAGAAATGAGTGTGAACGGCAGGAAAAAATGATATTAAATTCAGTCTGAACAAAATCGTTATGCCACGACTGTGACAGGCCATCGCGAAACGATTTTTTTCATATCATAAGAATTTGGATACCTCAAAGTGAAAAATAAAGGTATAAAAAATAACTTTGATAGAAGGGGTTCTGGCGCTTCCTATAAAGAATTGTGAGAAGTTATAAGATAATTTCCATCTATATAATCAATAAGGAATACACTAATCACAATAAAATTGAGATAGTGTCTCTTTAATAATTAACGTAAAAAAAACAAATGACTATTAGAATAATCTTTTGTTTTGATCAAATTGTAATTATTTTCAGAAATCCATTAAATGAGTTTGTCATTCTCAGGATGTTTTTTGTCAGATAATAGAAGATTTGCCAAATTTGCGCTTGGATCAATAACAGGTTTCAAACGGTAATTTTGTGCAGTCATGATGATTGTGACTCCGGGACCATGCCCGCTTGTGAATGAATCGCTGTGGACGATAATGCCAACACTACCGCTGCCTTTATGATAATGTGGTCCGTATGCATTGTCATGGTCTTCGATATAAACAAGATCTCCAAAACGTAATGTATTCAAATGCAAAGCGGAAATCGTGTCATGATCCTGCATCATAATATCATAATCACCGTTCATCATAGTAGTTTCACCCAAACCGGAACCCATTAAATATGCAGGAATGATATGGGTAACTCCAATTTCCAATGCTCCATCGTCACATTCTTTTATGGCTAATTTTTCAAACAGCGCAGGATCAATATTCATGACAAATATCTCTTGATGATCCAGAATCTGAAGACCAAGACCGCATGCTTTTATAGCGATTCGATCGTTGATATTGAGCAATTCCAATGTTTCCTCATCGAAATAAATCATCACATGATTGATGCCGCCGTGTTTTCCGGTGACAAATCCGCATCTTCCTTTGGCATCACCACTAATGATTTTGGCCGGATTGCCGATACAAGCTAACGACATCAGCGCAAGTCCTTCTTTTGCGTCTGGATTGGTAAGCGACACGCCGGGTTCTACATGATCACCGGGTATATGCATGCAGGAATCTCCGATTCTGTAATTATAAGTAATGCCGCCCACTGACATGGAAATTCTGCCTTTGCCATCATAACCTACCCAATAGCCATCGCCTTTTGCGGTCGGATGATGTACAATGCCTTGTACACTTTGTATAACCACTTGATCTTTATTTGTTTTCATAAGTATTCCTCCGTTTGTAAAAGTATTATAACACATAGCGTCGCTTTGTGTTATAATTATGCAAGAGGTGTGTATATGTTAGGTTTTCATTATTGTAAAACAAAGGAATGTGAAGAAACATGCCTGGATGATGCACAAAGCAAACAGCTGCGTCAAAAGATTACTGATCAATTGGCTTCGCATAAAGAACAGTCGGTACATGAGACGCTGTTGAAATGCAAAAGCAATTTAACATTTCATATGGATGAATCATCGATTTCGATTCCGCTTCATCGCAGTATCAGTGGCTTATTTTTGATTACGGTAACGATTGATACGTGTGATTATCGCTTTGTACTAGATACCGGCGCACAGGTTTCCGGCATTAGTGAGCGGCTGATTCAGAAACACCGGCCAAAAAAACTTCTCGGTACATTATCCATTGGTTCTATTGGCGGAAAAATGGAAACGATGAAGGGATATTTGTTCCCTGAAATATCGATTGCATCTTTGACCATACATGAAATGCCCATGATTGCGCTTCAATCTTCGCTGTTTCAATTTCAGATTCTTTCTTATGAAGTATCGATGTTTGACGGTATCATTGGATGGGATATTTTATCTCATTTTGATTTTGAAATCGATGATATAGGCAAGCAATGGAAACTATTGAACAATCGTTTCTCTTTTCCACACCCCAATATGGTTAAAGCAAGTTTTCCTGTATTTATTGTCAAAGATGCAAAAGGAAATGTTCTGCCTATGGGATTTGACAGCGGAGCCAAAATCAGTTGGATGGATGAAAAAAAACTAAGGGAATATGGCTATTCCATCAGTGGTGAAGCAGTAACGCTTGGTATGGGCGTACATGGATTGGAAGAAATCAAAATCAAGCAGTATGCACATATGGAACTGTATTTGTATAAAGCCAAAATACAATTATACACGATACCCACCGGAAGAACCAACGTTTTTCCTAATGTCACATTGGCAGGAATTCTAGGCAATGAGATCTTTCGCAATCGCAGGATACGTATCGTGAATTCCAAGGAAATGGTTTTATTGAGATAGGAGGAAATAAAAATGATATTACGTGGATCGATCACAATGGAAAACAATGAGGTGATTCCTTTTGAATTATATTCGGATGAAGCCCCAAAAACGGTAGAGAATTTTGTGAAACTGATTAAGGAAGGTTATTATAATGGCAAGACATTTCATCGTGTGATTGCGCATTTTGTTTCACAGGGTGGCTGTCCTTATGGAAACGGTACTGGTGATTTAGGCTATACGATTCCATGTGAAACACAAAATAATCCGCATCGTCATGAGGAAGGCAGTCTTTCTATGGCACATCGTGGAAAAGACACAGGATGTTGCCAATTCTTTATCTGTCATGAGCCACAGCCACATTTGGATGGTGTGCACACGGTGTTTGGCAAAGTTATCGGCAATATGGAGGCAGTGCGCAATATGAAAAACGGTGACGTAATGCGCAGCGTAACACTGGAGGATTAAAACGATGGAAGATACGAAGCGTCTCGGATTGGCTTTTCTTGTCATTTTGATTTCTGCGCTTATAGTGAAATTAATCAATAAATTTTTCGTGTTTTCTTTTACACCCACCTTATTGACTTTCCTGATTGTGATTTCATTGTTTCTATTTGGCATGATCTTAAATAAAAGCAGGAAAAGACGCAATCCCGCTGTATTTAAAAAAGTGATTTCTATTTTATTGGTTGTATTGTTAATGCTGATGCAGATGGGATATTTTACATTGCCATTTATGAAGAATACGTTTGATTTCTTTGGGGTGGATGCATTTTATATCAACATGATTTATATTTTTTGTGGATTTATGTTTGCAGATTGAAAAACACATTTAAGATTAGAAATGTGTTTTTTTATTGCGAAGCGAATACCACATGCTATGCATGTGGTAAAAGAAGTTATACTGTGGAAAAAACAAACCTCCTTCTGTACAATAAAGTTGGCCTGGCAGCTAACAAAAGTAAAGAAGGAGGTTTGTCTAATGAAAGACACAAATAGTTTATCACATACAAGTTATCGCTGTAAATAT
>CAJTIT010000050.1 GCA_910576345.1 Erysipelotrichales bacterium | reverse complement strand
ATCTTGTTTCCCATGACAACAAGCCTAAGAATGTTTATATTCCTCCTATGTCACATCCTTGGAAACATGCTTCTTTTCAAGCTTATCTTGCAAAACAAAAGCACCGTAATCTTGGTGCTAATGTTTAACTTTTTTTGGGACATTTTCATTTTTGCTTGACATTACTTTTTACTCTTCATTGCTGCATTTTTCTCTGCACAAGCCTGCATTGCATCCATAAACGCATAACGAAGCCCATGCCCTTCCAACACTTTCACAGCTTCCATCGTCGTACCTCCGGGAGAACATACCATATCTTTCAGTACACCTGGGTGCATACCGGTTTCCAAAACCATCTTCGCTGCGCCAAATACAGCCTGCGCCGCAAATACATATGCATCATCTCTTGCCATTCCCAAGGCGACAGCGCCATCTGCCATCGCTTCTATGACCATAAAAATATAGGCCGGTGAAGAACCGCTAATCGCAATAACCGCATCCATTTGTTTTTCCGCAATTACATGTGCCTGACCAAAACCGGAAAATAATTCCACGATCATACTCTGTTCATTTTCACTTATGTTGTCGCCAAACGAAATTGCACTCATCGCCGCTTGGACAAGCGCTGGCGTATTTGGCATCGCACGCACCGTTTTTACTTTTCTTCCAAACATTTCATATATATCGTCAATCTCAATTCCTGCCGCAATATTTACAATGATTACATCCTGTTTCACCCATTCCTTGATTTCATCAATCACGGACGCATACATGTACGGTTTCACTGCCAAAAACAAAATATCTGATTGTTTTGCGACTGTAAGATTATCACTGATATAGAAATCATACCGTACGCTGAATTCCTTCAATTTTTCCGGATGCGCATTTGATACAAACAGCTGTTCGCCATCCAACATTTTGGATTTGATCATACCTTCAATCATTGCCTTGCCCATATTGCCACATCCAATAAATCCAATGGTCTTATCAATCGTCATTTTCCATACACTCCTTCGCTTGTTTCCCGCTGATCTCATCACAATGCATCTTTAACATGCATAAAGATGATAAGCATCGATCAATCTCTTCCTGCATATTTGTGAGCATAGGCGCATATTTTTCTCCCAACAATCGTATCGCGCTTTGTTTTTCATCAAGATCCTTGATTTCCGTTATATGTCCAAACACAATCACACTGCGATAATATGTCGTCAATTTTTCCGGCACCACATGATCTTGTGCGATCACACAAAAGGATGCTTTGTTTTGTTTCTGAAGCATATTCAATTTATGTCCGCTGCGTGCGCAATGAAAATACAGACAATTATCAGAAAATACGTAACTCAACGGCACTGCATACGGATATGCATCTCCACATGCGAGCGCCAAAACACCGGATGTCGCTTCTTTTAAAATCTGTATGCATTGTGCTTTTGATATTTGTTGTTTTTTTCTTCTCATTTCTTGAAACATTAACATAACCTCCATCAATCCATTTGAACCAATTCCACGATTTCTTCTTTGGACATTGTAGAGATACTTATTTCATTATGCTCTACAAATGCATCTGCCAATGCTTTCTTATGTTCTTGCATCGCTACGTTTTTTCTTCAATACTGTCTTTCGTGATCTGTTTGAAGACTTGTATTTCTTTATTTGTCCAATGTGATCAGCACGATTGCTTGCCTGATTCTGCGGCTGCAAGATTTCATCCAATACCGCCTGCCTTTAAAGAAATCAAAAACACAGATGTATGTCTTCTTGAAAATTTACCACCATCGCTTTACCATCTTTTTTCTTATTTTTTTCTCAGATGGCAAAGGAAATCTGTTTGCGTTTCCATTACGCAGCGAATAGATCCAAAATACCGGCAAAAGCAGAAAACCTTGCGCTGATTGGTATGCAATTCTTCGATCAATTCCAAACAAATCAACATTTTAGCGGATATGGCTTGCACATTATCATACAACAGTCTTGGCTCACAACACAGCTATCGGCATTTCGTCAACAATGCCGGTACTTGTATATTATTATTTTGAATGCCTTCCATTTTTTTATTTCTTCGCAGGATGAATAAAGAAACCATTTGTTTTCACACTAGCTGCCGTTTCTTGTTTTAATTCTTCTCGATCTTTTTCATATGCCTTTTGAAAATAGTGATAAGAGAATAAATATCCCGGCATCAAGAAATCAAATATAGTTCACATCTCCGCCAGCGAATTAAGTAATACCCTCCATTACGTTTGTATAATATATTAGACTGATATATTATATGGCGTTCGGTTTCAGATTGCAACTGATTACAAAAAACTTTCACCTGATTTTCACCATTTCCAAAGACGATATAGTAATCATATGAATTATTTTTACTAACCAATAGAACAGTCGTCATACATTGATTGCGTATAGTGTAGGACGACTTTGCAGAAACCGTTGAAAGAATACATGATGTGTTCCCCGTATGCTTTTGTGCAACCCATAGAAAATTCTCTCTTTCTCCCACATGGGAAATATTGTTATATGTTGCCTTTATTGATAAAAACCAAACTTATTGAGGTTATACCAATTCATGATAGCCTGTTCTGATTTTGCGTTCAGTAACGTTAAAATTTACTCACAAACTCTAAAGTACCCGAACCATTGGCAGTAATAATGTTCGCATCACAAACAGCTTGTTCCTCTAAAAAATTCCTGTCACCCTTGTAATGGTGCTTGTGGTTTCATATATTCAAGGGTATTCCCAGAGTGCTTGATTTCATTCAAAAAACCATTTTCCGCCATAAAATTTACAGCGTTACAGATTGCCCCAACCGGAATATGATGTTTAACCGCATATTCCACAAGAGGAAAAACATCATTGTTTTTCTGTTCTGCCCATGCTCTACCGCCAACCAAAATCAACAGGCTAAATTTTGTAGGGTAGTCGTCTACGGCATAATCGAGCAAAACGTGAAAGCCTCCTATTGAAACTTTGGGATTTTTATCAAGACCAATCGTCCTCACAACATAATCTGTATCAGAGGAATTTAATTCAGCGCACACATATGCAGGCTCCCGGTCCGCATATCCATTGATAATAAAAACTAAAATTTCTTTTTTCATTTTCATTACCACCTTCCGCAGATTATTATCCAATACAAAAGGTGGCAGCCAATGTATCACCCTTTATAAAATCTTTGTGCATTTTTCAATCGACATTTTATGTCATTATAAAGTTACGGCGGTGAAACCACTCGCACTTTGTCTAACATTTCAAAGACCAGATTGCTGACAGACGATAGGCTGGATGTATAGAAACATATAAGCCCTGTACCTGTCTGTCTGTTGATTTCTTGAAAAAATGAAGCGTCTATTTTCTGTGTAATCTATAAAACCCTTGCCGCACCAAATATGCCCCTGATATGCATTGTTTTGAATCTTCTTTGTATTCTTGCATAAACATAGAGAAAGGATACATAATTTCTTTCTATTGCATTTGATTTCGTTTATTATATAAAATTTGCTTTTACACTGTTACAGATGTCCTCCTTCTTTATACAATATCAGCCAAGGAAAATGTTATAATATATATAGGAAGAAGGAAATTCACGTGAAAATTGAAACCTGTTTCATAACTGATATACAATTTAAACATGTTGCCTATCCATCGTCACTCAAAGAAAGTCTGCTTCGAATGGGACAGGGATTTGCCGTTCATGTCAAACAATCAGAGCGTCAATTTATCTGTGTGGATGGTCACAAACGTTTAAGTGCAATCACAGATATTTTAAAAACACAGCCGGATCATCCATTACAAAGCATCAAAATTTTGATAATGAATGGCGCAAGAACCGCAAGCGGAACCGCAAAAAATCATCATTAGCGTGTCTTTTTCACTTTCATCTTTCATAGAATATATCGAAAAGGTGGATGTATTCTATGATAACAATCAGTTTATGCATGATTGTAAAAAATGAGGAAGATGTATTAGAGCGATGCCTACAAAGCGCTTTGCCGATTGTGGATGAAATCATTATTGTAGATACCGGAAGCAGTGATCATACAATAGAAATAGCGAAAAAATATACAAATCATGTTTTTTCTTTCACATGGAACGATGACTTTTCCAGTGCCAGAAATTTTGCGTTTTCAAAAGCGAAAATGGATTATTCATTTTGGCTGGATGCGGATGATGTGATAGATTCTGTGAATCAAAATAAAATGTTGGAGCTGAAACAGACATTGGATCCTTCTGTGGATATGGTGATGATGAAGTACCATATCGCCTTTGATAATGATGGCAATCCTACATTTTCGTATTATCGTGAACGATGGATGAAAACAGAGCGTCATTTTTTATGGGAAGGCGCCATTCATGAAACAATTGCGCCTTGTGGTAATGTAATTTATTTTGACGCTGCCATTTCCCACAAGAAAAATAAACCAAGCGATGAAAATCGGAATCTTCGCATGTTTGAATCCATGTTAGAAAAAGGACAAACGCTTTGTGCAAGAGAACAGTTTTATTATGGCAGGGAATTGTTTTATCATAAACGATGGATGGATGCGATTGCACAATTCAGTGATTTTTTAAAGAATAAAAAGGGCTGGGTAGAAAACAATATCGACGCATGCCGTTTAAGAGCCGCTTGTTTTTGTGCGTTGAATAAGTGTGATGAAGCATTATCATCTTTATTGGAAAGTTTTCATTATGACGCTCCGCGAGCGGAAACGATTTGCGATATCGCCCTTCTTTATTTCAATCAGGACAATTATGCTTGTGCCGCAAAATGGTATAAATTAGCCCTTAACTGTGTAAAAAATGAGGAGAGTGGCGCGTTTGTTCAGCCAGATTGTTATGATTTTATCCCTTATTTACAGTTGTGCGTATGTTATGACAAACTACATTTATTCAAAGAGGCGTTTGCTTATAATGAACTGGCAGGAAATATTAAACCAAATCATGAAAGCGTGATAAAAAATCGACAGTATTTTCAAAGCATTGGTATTTTTTAATGGATATGTAAAAAGATGTGTAGGTGTTTATAAAACATTTACACATCTTTTCGTATGGAAAAGGATCCGATTAATTTTTTATTCTCTTATAATGTATAAACCGAATGATCAATATAGAAGCGATGAGATAGATCACATATAGGTAAATGTTTGTTTTATCTCCTGTCAGTGCTCCTCCAATGTTTGGTGTATAAGTGCCTTTTACACTGGTCTCAAATTCTTTATCTCCTATGATCGATACAATCCCTAATTCATCTGTTTCATATGTGAGATAGCCTTCTTCTGTTTTGTATTCGATTCTTTCATATTCTCCATTTGCATTCTTTCTGATGAGAATTGGATTTTTTATTCCTTCATATGGTATCTTTACTTTTAACATTCCATCTGGTTTTACTTCTACATCATCTTTGAATAGTTTTACATCATATACTTTCTTTACTTCTTGTGTTTCTTCTATGAATTCTTTCGCATCTTCTGTAATTTCTGATTGTTTTGTATCTGTTACATCTTCTACTTTTAATGCGAAGTTTGGTAAGAATGGTGTTCCATCCGGTTTTTCGATTTTGACTCCGTTATCTTCCAATTCTGTTTTTTGTTCAATTTCCATTGTGTCAAATAAGAATCCATCCTTATTTCCATCTTTACTTGGTTTCCATTCCTGTATCTCTACAATATTTTCATCCGGTTTACCGTCATGATCTGTATCAATGTTAATGTTTGGTTTTCCATCTCCTGTGGTATCAATGTTTACATCCGGGATACCGTCTCCATCTCCATCGATATTCATATCCGGAATTCCGTCATTGTCCAAGTCAAGATTAAGATCCGGTCTTCCATCACCATCTGTATCGATGTTGATTTCAGGTTTTGCGTCTTCTTTTGAAATTGTATCGTATGTGAATTGATTGACTGTATAATCTTGATCCGGTGTCCAAGCATGTATCTTACCAATATTGACATTAGGATTTTTTCCATCTTTTGAAATATTAAAATCTGCTTTCATATCGCCGTTTGTATCGATATTGATGTTTGGAATATTGTCATTGTCTGTATCTACATTGATTTGTGGTTTTGCGCTTGTTCCTGTACAATATTCTTCTTTTACTGTCGCACTTTGTACTACACATTTTGTCGGTTTCCAATCAGATTTCTTTAAAATCACAAGGTTGATATCAGGTTTTCCATCGTTATCGGTATCGATGTTTAAATCCGATATTCCATCTCCATCACTATCGATATTGAGGTCAGGTATGCCATCATAATCTCGATCACCGTTGATGATTACCCAATTTCCATCATCGTCTTTCCATTTGATGTTGAGGTCAGGACATCCATCGCCATCCGGATCATTGAAATCAGGTTTCCCATCACCATCCACATCTTTATCAATGTTACTGTCCACCATCAACTTGCCTTCTTTGAAAATGAAATTGTAGTTTGGATACGTTGTGTTCATTTCTTTCGTATTGCCTGTGATTGGATAACTTCCACTTTTACTATTTGTCGTTGCGGTTGTGCTAAGTTTAACATCATTCAAGTCTACTACATCTTGTACTCCATTCCAGCTGACCAATTGACTTGTGAAATCTTGAAAAGTCAAAGGTGGATTAGGATCTCCTTTTTGTTTGGTCTTATCATCGATAATGACTTCTATATCTTTTGGCAATACTTCTATTGTGATTTTCTTGCTTAATGTCACTTCACTATCTGCCGTTCTTGTCACTGTGATATTGATCTTTGTGCCATTACTGCACTTCAAAGCATCAAAGTCTGCCATATTTCCATTTACAGTTGGATTCGATACGAAGATCGTATTGTCTACTGTGAATGTATATTGCACGTTATTACTAGAACTATCATCTTGTAGGGAGCGAAGTGTAAAATGATCTCCATAATAGATTTTTCCAGGCTGATTGATGGATAATGTACTTTCACTTGGCGATAAGATCTTCATCTTTCCTGTGGCTGTTGCGCTGTTATAATTCCTGTTTCCTGCTTTTGTGACTTCTAATGGTATCTCGATCGTTGTATTTCCTGTATAGTTATAATCAATATCTACTCCGTTACTTGTCCATGCAATTCCACTTGCGGACGGATCTACCGATATATAATAATTCGTATCATTTACTGTTACTCCTCCATCATTACCGGAGATATCTTGTGCATTGATGAGTGGTGTTACTTTTCCTTTCCCGTTTTGTGCAGAAGTGACTCCTGAAAATGATATCGTCTGATTTGCCTTTGTGATATTGATTGGTAGCTCAATCGTTTTATCTGTGTAATTACCGGCTGGATCATGACTTGTCGCTTCTACGATCACTTGTCCGATTTGTGTATTCAAGCTTGCATTCAATATGGATACAAGTCCATTTGGATCAACACTGATCACATCCGTTGGACTTCCTGCCTTTAATGCATAGGTGACATTGGTTCCTGCCGGATTTCCTGCCGTATATAATTGGAATGTCTTTCCTTGTCCATATACTTCACTGTAATCATCATAATCATTTCCACTCTTTGGCAGTTCGTTTCCACTTGCATCTGTATAGATGAATTGTTGAGATCCGGCTGTTACAGTAAATGTTAATTCCGTGATTGCGTTTGCTTGTCCTGTGTTTCCTGTTTTCTCTGCGACGATTATAACACTTCCCACTCCATTGATCGTGATTGCTCCACTATTTGGATGTACCGTAATCACATTTGTGGATCCATCTTTGATTCGATACGTTACCGGATTGGTATTGGAACTTCCTTTGACTGTTGCATACACGCTTACGCCTGTATCAGTTAAAGCAGCTGATTTTGTTGTAATGATCGTATTGGATGTTGGACTTTGATAAAACTTTAAGTTTTCAGCAGGAGCCTTTCCTACATTCACTGTCACCGCTATTTCTTTGGAACTCCACTTATCTGAAACAATGATCACAAAGTTATAAGTATCTACACCAAGATTGGCATTCGCTTTGATCACACCGGTACTGGAATTCACTTGAAACATACTACCATCACTGGTTGGATCCGGTTTAATTGTATAAGAATAAGTCGTTGTAGAACCGCCGATCGTATCTGGTGTTCCCAGTGTCCCTTGTATCTTACCAATGGTTCCACCCGTTTTAATATTGGTATCACTGGCAGAGAAAGTTGGAATCGTCGTATCACCGGATGCGGGATCGGGAGTGACTACGCCATCGACTTCTCGATAGATCACAATCTCTTTTTCTATATAGGCAGGATTATAATTATCCTCACCACTGGCCGGATCATCATCCACAGTTGCACGTATCTTCACTTTACCGTAAGCATTACCACCGTTATAGGTGATCGCACCGGTATCGGGATCAATGTTAATCATACCGACATCACCGCCGACTTTAGTATAGGTGATCTTTGTGCCGTTGGACGGTGTCGCTGTCGCCGTTTCATTCCAAACTGTTGCGGCATCAGCGATTGATTTGGTGGTCATCGCAGGATCATGGAAAGCTACGGCAAGATTTGTCTTTTCTACGGTAAAGGAAGTACAAACTTTGGAATCCGAAGTCGGTGTCACAGGATCACCATTCGCATCTACCGCATTAATACAGAATTTGTACGTTCCCGTCTTTAGACCCCCATTCACTAAATCAGGCGCATTACTTTTGATTTTCACATCTAAGCTTGTACTACTGGAAGCACCGCTGTTTAATCCGTCAATTTCAAAGTTTTGATAACTATTATCACCGTTAGTTTCCAGTGTATATGTTAATGGCATTACTCCTTGCGGATTCGCTGTAACCTTGCCTACTGCTTGCCCGGCATTCACATTCTTACTAAACTCATAATCATTTCCGCCTGTTGTCCCGCTTTGTGGCTGCTTTGTATAAGAAATCTTATGCGGCTCCACAATTTCAAGTGAGCGCATAGGTGAAAGAGCAGAGGAAGGTGATGGACGACCGGTTGAACTGTCGAAATGCTCATTGGCTACAGCAATTTTATACTTCCCTACAGGAATTCCTGTCAAATCAAGCATGTTCCCATCTAACGCTTGATAAAACAATAAATCGGTTCCCGCCTCATTGAATACATAAACGCTGAGAGTGTCAGAAGCAATTGCATCTAATTGTATGGTCGTATTTTTTACGATCTTTTTTCCACTGATTGAATTTCCTTGAAATTTTATATCATTAAAGGTCACTGTATATGCAGGATCCTCATAGCGAATTTTAAATATATTGTTCTGCTTTGCAAGTTCATATAGGGAATCCTTTTGATAATCATAATTGAGAACCGATACGATTTTATTCTTTTTCAACTGTATAAAAGGAACAACATCCACAAACTGCCATCCATCCGTGTCTGGATTATTGCCATAATGACGAGCCCATGCAAATTCTACCCATTGAGAATAGGCACTCCCTCCCGGACCACTGTATCCATAGCGAAAAAAGCCATAGGAAGCACCCACTCCGTATGTCCCATCTAACGCATCATAGACAGGTGCGCTTAGGGCGAACATGCTTGCATCTTTTCCCAACAGCTGCTCTCTGGCAGTAATACCAAGGCTTCCGCCGCTTGTCAATTCTGAAGGCAACGGTATGATCGCATGCTTTAACCCTCCGGCAGAGGTAGCCGACTGGTTAATAATTTCACTTTTCTCAAACGTATTCCCTTGATTGCTCATATAAAATGCATCATCAAAACTCTTCGCAGATGTGTAAACAGGAGAATCATCTTTACCCGGTATCAAACTGACAAAATCGCAATAAGTGACTTTCAGTCGTGTATCACTACTGTTAGATCTGTTATTGGTTGAGGCAGTACAATAGGAAACACGGTCAATTTTTGTGGAAAGTGTATAATTGGACGCATTTTCTACATGGACATCCCATATAACCTCATCGCCATTTCCATCTGTACCCAAAATCACCTTATCCCCCTGTTTAAGCCTTGCGATATCGGAAGAAGAAGCGGCATTCATTTTTTCAGCGTATGCATACACTACAGATAAAGATCCAATGAGCGTCATGCATACAAGTAAGGTCTTTTTCATCATAATCATACATCCTTTCCTCTGATTGTCTCTATAGGTAGACTTATATAGACAGGGCAATTCATGTGATTTTCCCTGTTTTTCTGCCCTGAAACGTATATTTTAATATCATTTATCCTTATCTCTAAATGTCTACCTTTATAGATAGCTCTGATATTAAAATGTATCTTTCAGTCAGTTTGGTTTCTTTTGTCTATACTTGAATAAGATCAAACAGATCATACCCAACGATACACATCCCATGGAAATATAGATCATTCTGTTTGTGGTATCTGCGGTTAATGCGCCGCCCATGTTATCGCCCGGATAGTAGTTGCCTTTGATCTCTGTATCCGGCTTTTCCTCATCGGGATTTTGCGGTTCTTGATCATTAGGCTCCTTGGGCTCTTCAAACTTCATCGTATCATACGCAAACGGCTCATTTACATTGTGCTCCGGTTTCCATTCGGTAATTTCTTTTATGTTTTCATTCGGCATCCCGTCACCGTCTATATCAACCATAAGAAGTATCAAATTATATATCTTCATATAGCCTTTATTTAAAGGCTTTTTTGAAACTCTATATCCTATAACTTGATACCTCTTTATTTCAAGAAAACAAAAAATGGTGTAATTGTGGTGTAGTATGAATACTATCTTTCTAAATAATCACTTAACTTTTTCATGTTTTTCTTTTTCATGTGCTCAGTTGCATCTGTATAGATATCTAGCGTTGTCTGTATTTCACTATGTCCTAAGATATCTTGAATAACTTTTATATTGATATCTGACTCACACATTCTTGTCGCAAATGTATGTCTTAGTATATGGTTCGTTATATGAGGCAGTAATACAATATCTTCTTTATTGCCCTTTTGTTTCTGTATTTCATTACAGTCTTTTACGATATGCGTCATGCATACAAGTAAGGTCTTTTTCATCATAATCATACATCCTTTCCTCTGATTGTCTCTATAGGTAGACATTTAGAGATAAGGATAAATGATATTAAAATATACGTTTCAGGGCAGAAAAACAGGGAAAATCACATGAATTGCCCTGTCTATATAAGTCTACCTTTATAGATAGCTCTGATATTAAAATGTATCTTTCAGTCAGTTTGGTTTCTTTTGTCTATACTTGAATAAGATCAAACAGATCATACCCAACGATACACATCCCATGGAAATATAGATCATTCTGTT
>CAJTIT010000049.1 GCA_910576345.1 Erysipelotrichales bacterium | reverse complement strand
AGCATTAAAAGCGAGCATTAAAATTACAACGTAAGTCTATAATGTAGGTATATAAATTTTCAATAGGAAAAGCTAGTATTTATGCTTGTTTATCGTATAAATAGTAGCTTTTTTATGTCTTCTCTCTTTTTTTAAGTGGCAAACTTGGGTTATACCATAAATCCACCTTATTTTTCCACAGTTTTTGCTAACATATACCGCTGGCTGCCGATTTTGTGGTTCTTTTCTTTTTTAATGAAAAAAATTGTAGAAATTGTTGATAAGATGTATCTTCTATCGCATAAGAAAAGAATGTCTTCAGCATATGTTGAGACATTCTTCACTCATTTTATTTCCAGTAGCCGTAATACGTATCAAACAGATTCTGATTGTATTCATCTGCGCCATCCAAGTTGGAACTCTTGAATACCGGAGGCTGTATACCTGCTTTAACAAGATTGTCGATGGTTTGTGCAATAAGCGCCTGTGCAAGCGCAATACCGATTGCATCGCTGGTAGATCCGGTAGGAATATCAAATCCATCGATATAAAATCCTGCATCTCCTTTACATGCGCCATTATCCAATACCACATCTGCAATTTCATACAGTTTCTTTCCGCTGCTGTGCCGTGATGATACTGCCATGGTATGTTCCATAGAAGTAATGGCGATTACGCTGCATCCGATTTTTTTCGCTTCCAACGCCATTTCCACCGGCACCGGATTGCGTCCGGAATTGGATATGACCATCAGCGTATCATTTGCATCGATCTTATGAAGCTGAATCATTGCGGATGCATACCCTTCCAAACGCTCCAAATGGGTACTCTTGACCGGCATTTCATGCAACATCAGTTCCGGTGGCAAAATTGCTTTCACATAGGCCAGTCCGCCAGCGCGACAATACACTTCTTCTGCTATCAAATGAGAATGACCGGATCCAAACACATAAAACCTTCCATCCTTTTTACAACTTTGCGTAACCAATTCCGCCGCCTTGATCAATACATCCTCTTGTGACTCCATCGTCTTTTTTAAAATCGATTCCAAATACATAAAATAAGATTTTGCGACACTCATCCTTGTTTCCTCCATTTCTTGATTTGTGCGTGAATTTCTCTCATCATTTTTTCACTTTCTCCTTTTTCAAACGGTGAACTAAGTGCTTCATAATTGTTTCGCACATAAGCTCCTTCATCCGCAAAATACATCATATATCCATTACAATAGCTGATAAAATGCGTATGTGCATCCTGTAACGGGGTGCTGAGCGATGAAAACAGTTCCCCTGGTATACCTACAAAGATTTCATCGTTCATTCTTATCATTGAGATAGGAATTTCATATGTTGTCACTCCGTCATACGATTTCGCATATCGAACATCTGCTTCTGCACCTTCCAGCGCATTTTCAACCAAACGCAGCTGTTGTGAATCCAAACCTTGTCGCTTTGCTTGCTCAATACGATCCCTACATTTTTTTACATATGCTTGCGCTTCTGTAAGGGGTTTGGGCGTTTTGGCACGCAAATGAATGCTGAAATGAAAATGATCCATGGATTGAATCTGTATTTGTTCCTTGTTTTGTAATATCTGTCGTACTTGTGCATAGAACAATTTTGACATTCTGTCTAGTTCACTTGCATCCGATGAGCGTCTTGTAAAGCGTGTCGAAATATCCCCGCAACTCCCATTTAAGTATATACTCATATCATAATGTTGCTTTACTTGTTTTGCGTAAGTACCGGGTAAATCAGCACTGCACAATTGATTGGAAGGCGGTAAAATGGTCGGATGACAAGCATATAAGGTAACCAATGCACGTTTGTAACATGTCGTTATTTCGATGAGCAGCGCATGATCGTTACCATCCATTTTCTCAGATATACGATTAGCGCCAACGTCTTGAACACATCCCCGCGCGATGGAAAGCGTTCCTGTTTCTTTCGTCTCATAAGCTTCCATCACGGCTGCAAATGCTTTATCCCCACATTCTTTAACGATCGCAGGATCTTCTTTACCTACTATGTCGACTGCACTTTTTAAGCAACCGTTTTGTGTGTCTAAAATCCCCATACAGCCAGAATGTGTATGAATTGCCGCAAAATCCAAATTACTTATGATCAGCCCGCTTTGTTTCAAGCGTGCCTTCACTTGATCCATGATCAAATGGTCAATCGCCAATAAATCAAACACGATTAGTGCATACACATCAAATTCATTTTCCATGACAATTGCTTTTACATATAAATCGTCATGAATACCCTGCATGGGTCTTTCGGCAGCATAACCTGCCAACGAACAGACTTCCGGTAATTTTAGTTTTTGTTGCGCAAATCCAACTTTCATTGCTTCTCACCTAACTTTTTCATTAGTATAACACATGTATATACAAGTTGTAAAGACAAATTATTGCTATATAAATGCTTCTTTGTTATAATAAAAACGGTGATCAGCATTATGCAAAATAAAAACGAATTGGTAAAAGAGTATATTAAAAGCAATATCCGTAAACAAATTTATCAAGTCAATCAACTGATTGAATCAGAATCCATGTTATGTGAAAAACTGCATGTATCCAGAATGACCGTGCGCAAAGCATTGGACGAACTTGTGTTAGAAGGTGTTATCTTCAAGGAAAAAGGCCGTGGGTCCTTTATTGCCGGAAAACCAAAATACGCGAATTTCCAATGTGGCGTGGGATTTTCTCAAGAAGCAAAACGGCGTGGTTTCACACCTTCCAGCAAACATGTTTCGCTGCGACTTGTTCACGCAGATGAATCTGTTGCGGCATCGCTGTCCTTATCTGTTGGCGACCTCGTCTGGAATGTATGCAGAGTACGCTGTATTGATGATCATCCTGTCATTTATGTATGCGAGTATTATAACTATACACAATGTAGTGATTTAACGCTTTCTATCGCACAAGAATCCATCTATCAATTTCTGAAGAAAAAAGACATTGTGTTTGCGTACGTCGATCAAAAAATCGAAGCCATTCCTTGTCCAAAAACGATTGCGGACGCATTGGAAGTACAGGAACTTCAACCGGTTATTCTCATGTCTTTAACCGCTTATATGAAAAACGGTATCCCTTTTAACTGCGGATACGAATATTATAACACAAAGCATTTGCCGCTGATTCAATCTGTTTATAATAAAGAATTGTATCGCTAAAAAAGCAGATCATCGATGATGAAGTGAACCCGATTATTTGTGTCCAAATTTTGGGGTGCACTTCAATGATGCATCTGCTTTTTTTCGTTTATCCTTGTATTAATTTACAAACATACTCTTTGATTTCCGTAAATAACACATTGACGCTATCTGTTTCTCCCCTGATTTTAAATTCCACATTGCCTTCACTGATTCCTCTACCAACCGTGATTCGGAAAGGAATGCCAATCAGATCCATATCCTTGAATTTTACACCTGGTCGCTCACTTCGATCATCCAAAAGCACTTCCACACCCTGTGATTGAAGCATTTCATACAAATCATTGGCAGCCTTGACTTGTGTTTCATCTTTCATGGAGACGATGACAATGGCAACCTGATAAGGCGCAACTGCTTTTGGCCAAATAATGCCTGACGCATCATTGTGCTGTTCTACTATTGCGGCCATACAACGTTCCAATCCTATTCCATATGACCCCATAACGACTGGCTGCAGCTGATTATTGGAATCCAAATACTGCAAATTCAAACTCTTGGCATATTTGGTTCCCAGCTTAAACGTGTTTCCAACTTCAATTCCTTTATCAAAGGTTAATTTTGCGCCGCATTTTGGACATTTGTCCCCATCTGTAACACTTGTAATATCCCCAACCATATCCGCATGGAAATCTTTCAAATTGACGTTTGTGTAATGATAATCACTTTGATTGGCGCCTACAATGAAATTTTTCATATGTGTGATCTGACGATCCATAATGATGCGTACACCTTCCAAATGCACTGGACCGGCAAAGCCGACTTTCGCTTTGGTAATACGCTCCACATCCGCAAAGCTTGCCAATTCCAGTCCATTTGCGTCCAACAATTTACATGCTTTCGCTTCATTCAACTCACGATCGCCTCTCACAAGAAACGCAACGATTTCTTTTCCATCTACTTGGTAAAGCAGTGTTTTGACAAAATCTTTTGGTTCTTTGTGAAAGAACGCGGCGACTTCTTCGATCGTTTTTGCATTTGGCGTCTCTACCATCTGTAGCGTTTTCTCTGTTTCTGAAGACACATCGCCCTCATCCACAACTTCCGTAATCTCCATGTTGCTGGAAAAGTCGCAATGTTCACATCCCACAACAACATCTTCACCGATTTCGCAAATCGCTTGAAATTCTTCGGAAAGCAGACCTCCCATCGCACCGGTATCCGCTTTTACAATTTTATAGTTCAAAGAAAGACGATCAAAGATATTCTCATACGCATGAAACATTTTCATATAGGATGTATGAAGCCCATCTAAATCTATATCAAAAGAATAGGCGTCTTTCATAATGAATTCACGTACACGGATCAGTCCATAACGTGGTCTTGTCTCATCACGGTATTTTGTTTGAATCTGGTATAAATTGTATGGAAAATCCTTATAAGATTTTCCTTTCATGGATGCGGCGATCGCAAACAATTCCTCATGGGTTGGTCCCAGTACATAGTCTTTCTGATAACGGTCTTTCAAGGTGAACATATTGGAACCAAATACTTCTCTGCGGCCGCTTTTTACATACACGTCTTCTAGTATCATGCTTGGCATCAAAAGCTCCTGAGATCCGGCTTTGTCCATTTCTTCTCGGACGATGTCTTCAATTTTTTTCAAGACACGCTTACCCATTGGCATGAGCATGTAGATTCCGGCAGAACTTTTTTTGATCATTCCGCTGCGAACAAGCAAATTTCCGCTTCTACTGTCTTCATCTTTTGCGTCTTCTCTTAATGTATAAAAGAAACTGTTACTTAATTTCATTGTATTCTCCTCTTTCCTCAATATATATCAAAGCGATCTTTCTCCATTTTTTTACGGATCATCGCATGTTGTTCCATAGGAACGTCCGTATGCACCTTTACGATGCGCATTGGCTGATTGGCCACATCGATCAAAAGACGGTTCTCATCAAAAATATCGTTAATGATAAAGGAACGCACTTCCTTGTGGGGTGCCAATATTTCTGCTTCATCACCTTTTTGAAACCGATTGCGCACTTCCCATGTCGCCAGTTTTGTTTTCTCATCGTAGTCCAGTACATAGGCTATGAATTCGCCGGTTACGCCTGCCCCGTTCACACCATACAGATGATCCTTTGCTTTTGGTGCGCCGAGGTAAAAGCCCGGCCCGGTAGGTCGATTCTCCGCCTTTGCGAGTTCCATGCAATACCATTCCATTCGTTTATCTAAAATCCTTCCGTTTTCATAGCATTCATCAATCAACATGCGATACGTATGAACGAGTGTTGCGATATAATAGGTACTTTTCATTCTTCCTTCGATTTTCAACGAAGCGACATTGGCATCTATCAAATCCGGGATCATACGTGCCGCCATTAAGTCTTTGCTGGACATCGAAAACAAATCTTGTTCATCATGGATGGGTGTATTGTCTTTGTACAAGCGATATTTCCAGCGGCAGCTTTGTGCGCATCCGCCACGATTGGCATCACGCATCGTCATATGGTTGGAAAGCATGCATCGTCCGCTATAAGATATGCACATACCTCCATGGATAAACACTTCGATGGGCAGTTTTGTATGCATTTGCGTCTGCTTAATTTGTTCCATCGTTAATTCTCTGGCCAATACGATACGATCTGCTCCTTGTTGTTCCCAGAAATTGGCTGCGGCACTGTTAGTGATCGAGTGCTGTGTGGAGACATGTACTTCCAACTTGGGCGCATATGTTTTTGCACATTTGATAATTGCCGGTGATGCGGCAATTATCGCAGTTACACCTGCTTGTTCTAAAGCAATGAGATATTCTTTTAAGCCATCAAGGTCATCTTCATGCGGCAGCATATTGACGGTGACATGCACGTTGGCACCATGTTTTTTCGCAAATTCGACGCCTTTTTGAATATCTTCCAAGTCAAAATTAGATGCACGTGAACGCAATGAAAACTGTTTCCCACCGACATATACGGCATCAGCGCCATAGCGAACAGCGGTTTTTAATCGCTCTAAATCTCCGGCAGGCGCCAGTAATTCTATTTTTTTCATGGTTGCATCACCTACTTCGTTTTGCTTGTTCTCTGATAGTAAAAACCAGAACTGATGGGTTCATGGGGATATAATTCTTGAAACATAATTTCTGCTTGTTCACCTGTGATAGCGCCTTGGATACATTGATGATACAAGCGTATGATATTTGTCAAGTATGCACTGTTTTGAAAAATGCCATCAATGCGAAGGGCATTTATTTTAAGATGTTTTAGTCGTTCGATTTCTTTGAAAGCGCATTGTACAAATCCACTGAATATATGCGTACCGTGCTCATCTTCTAAAATGGGCATGCGATCGTTTCTTGTGTCTTCCACAATATATAAATCTTTCTCATTTGTGAGTGAACGATTCTGTTTGGTAAATTCCATGTAATTGGAAAGAAGCTTACGTTTGCTGTGCATCATAAGCAAACGTCCATGTATAATGAGTTCCAGTCGAGAAGGATCGCTCTTGTTTGCGATCGATTGTATTTCTTCAATCGTAATTTCTTTTGACAAAACAGCACGTTTGATGCCTTGGTGCAAATAAAAATCAATATCCATATGATTGGTCAAGAGCGTATCCGGCTGATAAATGAGCAAATGTTCCATACCCAATTCCTTTGCATACGCAAGTAACGCATCATCGCTGAAAATAATACCGTCCACATCTTGTTCTTTTAAATGTGTCAAGTGCTGTCTTAATTTTGGCAGTTCTTCTTCCGTGAAAAATCGATTGACTAGAATCAGCATTTCTGTGTTGGTTTGTTTGGTGCGTTCACGGATTTCTTGTAATTGTTCCATGCGATATTCTGCCACAGCACGCATCGAAAAAAATGGCGTGCCAAACAAAAACGCATTTGCGCCTGCCTGTGCCATTGTTTCTATGTCTTCCAATTTGAATGGAGTCGTGATCAGTTGCATGGAACACTCACCTTTCTTTCGTATTTTAAACTTCATTATCATATCATAGAATGTTGGATTTTTCTATGTTAAATCTTTGGTTATCACAGAAACACGATATTTTTTGATTAAAAAATTGTAATTTTATTTAAGTTTGTAAAATTTTAGCTTGTCAAGCGCTTACAATTTGCGATATGATAATAATAACTTATAAGTGTCTTTCATAAAAGTGAACATGTCTTATGGTCTAACAATATTCATCCTTCAGATATTTGCATATTGTACACATCGATCAGGTTCTCAATATAAAGATGCTTGTAAGTTTTTTATATTCAAATATATGTCAAAAAGAGACGCACGGTCTCTTTTTGTTTCAGTTGTTTGATTAAGCATTTCTAAGATTTCAGATTATGATGTTTTTGTCTTTTTATGCATCACTTGATACACGCAAAAGATAAAGGATACAAAGGATATGATAAATAACATCCACCATTTCATCCAATTGTGATTATCACTCGTGTTTACGCTTTGATTCATCAGTTTGTCACTTCCTGACAAATAATTGTATTCTCCTTCTTTGACTAGGTTCTTGTCTGCTTTTCCATCGCCATCATTGTCGATGTTATATAGCGGCTTTAACCCTTCCATCGTATCATACGCAAATCCGTTGATCTCTGCATTTTTATCCGGTTGCCATTTTGTTAATCGTATCAAGTTCAGTTCTGCTTTGCCATCCTTATCTGTGTCTATATTGATATCCGCTTTGCCGTTTCCTGTCGTATCGATGTTCACATCCGGTATGAAGTCTCCGTCCACATCGATATTGAGTTCCGGTAGTTTGTCTTTGTCGATGTCTAAATTCACGTCCGGCCTTCCATCTTCGTCGGTGTCGATATTGAGGTATGGTTTGTAATAGGTGCTTGTGCAGTATTCACTTCCACAATCGGTTGTTTGACATTTGTTTGGTTTCCATTCTATCGGTCCAATATTGATGTCCGGGATACCGTCATTGTCGATATCGATGTTATAGTTTGGTTTTCCATCTCCTGTCGTGTCAATGTTGATATCGGGTTTGTTGTCGCCATCAGTGTCGATATTGAGATCTGCTTCTCCATCACAATCATAATCGATGTTGATATTGGGTCTCTGATTCCTTTCACTGATCGCATATTTCTCTAGATGATCGGTCTCAAATATCAGATACTTGCCTTCTTGCTTGTGGCTGAGTTCCTTTACTTGATTTTTGTCGTTGATTTCATATAGCGTGATGTTTTGTGTTTCGTTTTCATATGGCAAGTGTACTCGTACTTTGCCATTCGGTTCAATCACTTTGTTTCCTTGTTTCAAATATACATCATACGATGCTTTCGCTTGCTGCGGAAGCTTTGGTAGTGTACTTTGTGATATTTCTTCTACTACCATGATCACATCTGACGCAAAGTCTGTGCTTCCTATGCCTTCTACCCATGCACTCTTGTCTTCATTGTATACGATCTTTATCCGGCATGTATTTCGTATGTCATGGGCATCTTCCAGCCATTTCTCGATATTCTCTCGCTCTGTTTCATCCATCTGTTCTCTGTTTTCTGTGTATTCTTCTTCGATCTGTTCAATGATCCGTTTCGATTCTTCTCCACAATCGATTTCTTTTTCTATATCCGGTAGTAATACGATCTGAAATCTTAACGTTTCTTCATTTCCCGCATTGTCTTTCGTTTGGATCTCATATGTTCCTATCTCTTTTACTTTGATTTCATCTTTGATGTCTTCCGTATCGCTTCCATCTTTTGTGATTTGTGCTGTGGCTATTCCACTGTGTTGGTCTTCGATTGCGATATATCTTGGCAAATAGTATTGATGATAGATGCTTTGATCCTTTACTCCTTTTATGTTCGGTGGGGTCGTATCGATTTTTAACGTGATCGTTTCTTCTGTTTCATTTCCACTGTTGTCGGATGCGCTCACTTGTAGCTTATAGCTTCCATCCGGTAACGATGTGAAATGTAGACTGCTTCCTCTTACTTCCACTTCTCCTTTTTCACTATGGTCGATCCTTGTCTCTATCGTCTCATTGTTTACTTTCGATAGTTCATCTTGTATGGTTGCGGTCAATGTATTGTCATTAATCCAGTTCTCATAGCTCTTGTCGAAGGTGATCGTTGGTGGTGTTTCATCCGCATATACATAGTAAGTTGAAGATGTCTTTGCGGTCTTTCCTTCACCGTTCACTGCTTTCGCATAGATCATCGTCTTTCGATCCGGATCGATATTGGTATGATCTCCTGTTATCCATCTTGGATCGTCATCGTCCGGTACTGTTGGCGTTTCACTGTCATCCAATATATAGTAGATGTCTCCTTCTGCCATGCCATACCATTCTACTTCGATATCCACTTCCACACTGTCTTTATAGAAGTATCCAAATGTGATCGTTCTTATAAAGCTTCTTAAAGGATCGTCATTCAATTTGATCGTGATCTTTGGTGTTCCATCATTCACGATGACTTCTTCTATCGTGATCTCTTCACTTTCATTTCCTGCTTCATCTATCGTTTTGAACATCAGCGTATATGCATCCGGTGTTGTTAAAGTCAGTGTGTTTCCACTCATCTCTTCCCATGTGATGCCGTGGTCTTTACTTACCATGATCGTTTGTCCGATACCACTGTCTTTTGGTGTGGTACTTCCCGTTATCGTTAATGGTGACGCAAATGCATTGTCTTCGTTGAAATCATCCATATTGTCAATCGTTGGAACTTCCGGTTTCTCTTTGTCAATACGAACGTTGATGGTTGATGGTGTTCCTTCTCCTGTGCTGATGACTCCTCTGAATTCATATGTTTCATTTTGCCATGCGTCTTCTTCTATTTTCAGCGTATCGTCATCTAGCGTTGTCCATGTCGTATCTCCTGCTTTTCGATATTCATAGGTGATCGTTTCTGTTATATTGGTATTGGTGTTGCTTAATGTGATGATCACATCCTCATTCACCCATTTTCCGCTCATATATGGTGTATGTCTTCCATCGTTCAATTCTGCCTTTATGGATACGATCGGATACGATGCCACTACATCTTTGACTTCCACTTCTGCGTTTGCTTTCTCTCCCGCACCATTGACGATCTCAAATCGATAGAAGCCATTTCGATGTGCTTGATAGGTTTGTACCAATTGGGTTGAATCTAATGTTTCTAATGGTGTATTTGAATATGCATCAGTCGCATTCTCTTTATAATATACCACATAGCTTTTTACACCAGAATCTCCTACTGTCGCTGTCACATCGATCGTCTGTGTACTTTCATCTGTACTTAATGCGCCGAGTACTGCCGTTATGGTCGGAGCTGTCTTATCGATCTTTGCGACTGTGATATCTGTTTCCAATTCATTGTCTGCTTGATCGCTTACAGTTAAGTGATAGGTTCCATTATCGGATATGAAAGAATACGTATTCGTACTTTCTTGTGTCAATGTGATTTCATTTCCATCGCCATCTTTTACATGTAGCTCCTTGATCCCACTTCTTGCATCTTGAATTTGGATCGTTACTTTCTTATCTGTTTTCATCCAGTCATTTTCATGTTCGATTTCTATATTGGCATTTGGTTTCGTCTTATCGATTTTCACATATCGAAGTGATTTGTATCCACTCGTTTCCGTTGCCCTCTTTAAAACTACGACTGGTGTCATACCACTCGTTTCTTCATCCAATAGTATCGTTGCGCCATATTTCGTTTCTGTGCCTTGTTCAACCAAAGCCATGGATGTATATCCATTAGCGATCGCTTCATCGGATAAGGATAGTGTCACATCACTGTTGTTCCATCCTTCTGTGTTTGGATCCGGACTTACGACCACCCATGCATCCGGTATACCTGTGGATGTGGTCGTGAATACATATTTTGTATCCGTATCATGATCCTCTAACGTCACATCATATTTCTTCATGAATTCGACCATGTCAGGCTCACTGCTCGTTAGTACATTCTCAGGATAGTTCATCTTCCATGTTCCTGCATGTGTGATGATCGGATTACCAGTATCGGTTGGTAATGGATCCGTGGTTCCTGTATCTGGTGTCAATACGATGTTTAGTTGGGATGGTATCGTATCACTGTTTACCAATCCATTTCCTAAGGAAGTCAGTGTCGGCATCACATCTCCTACTACTTTTCCATAGATGATTTGTGGGTAGATCGTTAACGGCGCCTTATGAAGCGGTATCGTCTTCAGTTT
>CAJTIT010000048.1 GCA_910576345.1 Erysipelotrichales bacterium | reverse complement strand
AGATTTACGTGAGGATGAGTTATCAAGACCTCTTTGAATCATAATACGATCTTCAAATGTTAAATGTTTATGAGCAGACATAAGAATTCTCCTTTCGCCGCCATGACAGGAGATACAAAAAGAGAACCATAATGTAAGAGTAAAGTCAACTAAAACAGAAGTGGAAATTGATGTAAGACTGATTTCCAATTGCATCACATTGAAGTGGAAGTTACTTTTGCACTTCATCTATCATTTTCGATTCATACCTTTGACCCTTTTGGGTCTTTTTTTTCTTTCTTTTTTGTATTTGCTATGTTATACTAAATATTAATTGGAAACATAGAAATAAGTTAGATGCTTTCACAGAATGGAGAATTAGAAATGAAAAAATTATTGGTGCTTGGATTTGCTGCGATGATGATTACTGCGATCGGTGCTACATGTGTATTCGCAAGAGGGACAGAGAATGATGTTTTGGAACATACCAGTGGTATGATGTTATTAAATCATTTGCATAATTATTGCAACGAAGCATGTGATCATGTGGATGAAAATCATGATGGCATCTGCGATCAGTGTGGCAGATATCATGCAAATAGTGATGGAAGCACGGCAAATACGCAAGTGCCATGTACCCATATAGATGTAGATCATAATGGATATTGTGATGTTTGTGGCACCTATCATGGAAACGCCAATGGAAACATATCCAATGCCAATCAAGAAAACTGTCCTGACTTCATAGATAATGATGGCGATGGTTATTGCGGCCATCACGCACAGAGAATGCAACAACGACAAGGCAATGGGCATCATTATGGACGTCATCATTAATGATTTTCAAAAATAGTAAGTTTTGATCAGAGGAAATATGAAATCTGATCTTTTTTCTTTTCAGGAACCGTTATGAGCTCTCACAGCGAATGGAAGGGATGATGGAACAAGGACAGCATTTTGGAAAGTCATTCAAACGGTTTCCTAAGAACTGCATGGAAAACCATTGAAAAATCATTGACAAATATTAACAAATCTTGGAAGGAATTCCTTGCTTTTTTATGGACGCAAGCGCACGCACGTTCTCTTTTATGGTATAATAAAATACAGAGGTGATTTTGTGTCATTGTTAGATGGATTGAATGAACGCCAGAAAGAGGCAGTGCTATGCACAAACAATCATTTGCGGATTATCGCCGGTGCAGGTAGTGGTAAAACAAGAGTCGTCACAACGAGAATTGCGTATTTAATTGACACTTGTCAAGTATACCCCCATCGTATATTGGCTATCACATTTACCAATAAAGCCGCAAGAGAGATGAAAGAGCGTGTATATCGGCTGTTAGAAAAAGATAGCCAGGGGATTCAAATTTCCACAATTCATTCCTTTTGTGTACGTTTCTTACGTGAAGACATTTATCAAATCGGTTATCCCAGAAACTTTACAATTATAGACACAGATGATCAGAAGAGTATTTTAAAGGAAGCATATAAAAAATATCAAATCGATGTGAAAAGCTATAGTTATGGCAATGTTTTATCTTACATATCCAGACAAAAAACAAATCATGTGACTGCGGAAATGGCAATGGCAAATGCCGGAAACTGGGAAGGGGAAAAAGTGAAGGCCAACGTTTATCAATTTTACGAGACGCGGCTAAAAGATATGATGTCGTTGGATTTTGATGATCTGTTACTGGTAACACATGGCATTTTAAAGAACAATTCGGAAATCAGAAATAAATGGCAAAGACGTTTTCGCTATCTACATGTGGATGAATTTCAAGATGTGGATCATATACAGTATGAAATTATTCAATATTTGACAGGGGAAGACAGTTTCTTATGTGTGGTTGGCGATCCGGATCAGACGATTTACACATGGCGTGGTGCACAAGTGGATATTATCATGAATTTTGACAAGGATTTTCCAAACGCCAAAACAGTCATTCTCAATCAAAACTATCGTAGTACGCAGGCCATATTGAATGGTGCCAATGCATTGATCAGAAATAATAAAAACCGCATTGATAAAGAATTATTTACTTCCAATGAAGGCATAGACAAGATTACGCATTTTTCAGCGATGGATGATTATAATGAACCAATTTGGGTCGCATCCAAGATCAAAAGTTTACATCAAAGTGGTGTGAATTATCACGATATTGCGGTGCTTTATCGCAGTAATTATCTTTCACGATCGTTAGAAAAAGCTTTTCTGGATTTTAGTATTCCTTACCGTATTTATGGCGGTATTCGATTTTACGATCGAGCAGAAATAAAAGATGCGCTTAGCTATTTGCGACTTTTGGCAAAACCAAATGAAGATGATCCAAAAGAAAAATGGAAGGATCTAGCCATTCGTCGTGTGATCAATACACCAAAGCGGGGTGTGGGGAAAAAAACAATGGAGCAGTTAGAGCGAATCGCTGCAGAAAACGATACGAATTTGTACGAGGCATGCAAAATGTTTCCGGATGGAAAAATTAAAGCTGCCGCCAATATCAAGACGTTTGTGCAAGTCATTGAGGACTGTCGTAAATTAGTGGATGATCTCAGTATGGATTTGTTACTACGGAAAGTTTTGGAGCAAAGCGGTTACTTCCACATGTTGGAGGAAGATAAAGAAATTGAGAGAATAGAGAATATCAAAGAGCTTTTGCATGACATGGATTTGTATGTTCAAAGTGATCCGGAAGGTACTTTGGATGATTATTTACAAATGATTTCCTTATATACGGATAAGGAAGAAACGGATGAAAGCGGACAGTTTGTACAGTTGATGACCATTCATGCCGCAAAAGGACTGGAATTTGATCAAGTGTTTGTTTATAGTTTGTGCGATGGCATTTTCCCTAATGAAAAAAGTGTCAACGATGGCGGGGAAGTAGCGATGGAAGAGGAAAGAAGATTGGCTTATGTCGCATTCACAAGAGCGAAAAAACAGCTATTTCTCAGTGATGCGCAAGGATACAGTTATATGTTGGATCGCGTCAAGACCACATCACGCTTTGTAAAAGAAATTCCGGATGAATATTTAGAAGAAACTGGCATCAAACCAAAAAAATACCATCCATCAAAACCACAGAAATCATCTTTTGGTATCAGCGCCAACGATTTTCTAAAAAATATTTCATCACAAACAAAGGAGCATACGCAAGATATACAAATAACATCCGATACATATGAAACCAATACAGTGGGCAAAATAAAAAAAGGCGACCAAGTCATTCATCGTGTATATGGAGAAGGCGTTGTCGTCAGTGTTAGAGAAGGAATCGCAACCATCGCTTTTTCACATAAGTACGGTATTCGCAAAATCAATGTCGCACATCCTTCTCTGTCACGTAAATAGGAGGCGTTTCATCATGAAAATTGAACAGGCAGAACAGCGCATTTTAGATCTGCGTGCTATTCTGGATCGTTTGTCTTATGAATACTATGTTTTGGATCAGCCCAGCGCCAGCGATCAGGAGTACGATCGATATTATCAGGAATTGTTGGCTTTGGAACAGGAATATCCGCAGTTTTTCGATGACCATTCACCATCACAGCGTGTCGGTGGTGCCGTATTGGATAGTTTTCATAAGGTGGAACATAAGCGGATGATGCTAAGTCTTGGCAATGCTTATAATTTAGAGGATTTGCGTGCTTTTGATCAACGCGTCAAGCAGGAAGGACTGACACAGGAGTACGTTGTAGAACTAAAAATCGATGGTTTGGCAATGTCGATCCTTTATCAGAATGGGCGTTTTTGTCAAGCGGTCACCAGAGGAGATGGAACAGTTGGCGAAGATGTCACGCATAATGTAAAAACGATTAAATCGATACCGATGCGTATTCCAATCAAGGAAGAAGTGGAATTTCGCGGTGAAGTTTATATGCCGAAACAAAGTTTCGAACAGTTAAATGAAAAACGCGAAAAACACGGCGAAGAATTGTTCGCAAATCCACGCAATGCGGCGGCAGGCAGTATTCGACAGTTGGATTCTTCCATCGCAGCACAAAGAAAGTTGGATGCATTCTGGTATTATTTCGTCAATGCGGCAGAGTTTGGCATTCAGACCCATGAAGCTGCGATGCAGAAAATGGATGAATGTCATATTCGCACCAATCAAGAGCGAAAAGTATGCAAAGGTATTGAGGAGGTATGGGCATATATTCAGGAAATCACAGAGCGAAGACATCAGCTTCTTTATGAAATTGATGGCATTGTGATCAAATTAAACAATTTGGCGCAACAGGAGCGTATGGGATATACCGTAAAGACACCGCGATGGGCCATCGCCTATAAATTTCCGGCAGAGGAAGTAGAAACAAAGTTATTGGATATCTTTCTAAGCGTAGGAAGAACCGGTCGCATTACCCCCAATGCGGTATTGGAACCTGTTAGAGTCGCCGGTACAAGTGTTTCCGCAGCCACGCTTCACAATGAAGATATGATCAAAAACAAAGATATCCGCATTCGTGATCATGTTATCATTCGTAAGGCAGGCGACATCATTCCGGAAGTTGTGCGACCGTTAGCGGAAAAGCGAGACAAAGATAGCGTACCTTATCAATTTCCAAATATCTGTCCCATTTGCGGTTCCACGCTTGTGCGATTTGTTGATGAGGCATCGCATTATTGTATTAACCAAGACTGTCCGGCACGCGTCGTAGAAAGCATGATTCATTTTGCGAGCCGTGACGCTATGGATATTGATACATTGGGCGATAAAAAGATTGAGTTCTTTCATCAACAAGGTTTATTGAATACGATTGAGGATATTTATCACTTGAAGGAACATAAAGAAGAAATCTTAACGATGGAAGGGTTTAAAGAAAAATCATATCAGAAAATGATTGATGCGATTGAATCAAGCAAACAGCGACCATTGGAAGACTTATTATTTGGACTGGGCATTCGTCAAGTTGGAAAGAAAGCAGCCAGAATCATTGCGAAACATTTCAATACGATGGACGCATTGATAGCAGCGGGCAAAGACGACTTAATCAAAATGAAAGACATTGGTGAAATTACCGCTTTATCGATTATCGCATTTTTCAAGGAACAGAAAAATCAAGATTTGATTCAACATTTAAAGGACTGTGGATGTCGCATGGATACGGAAAAAGAGGAAATCAAAGAAAGTCTGTTTACCAATAAAACGATCGTGTTGACTGGAACGCTGACACGATTAACGAGAAATGATGCGAAAGCACTTTTACAACAGATGGGTGCCAATGTCAGCGGATCAGTTTCCAAAAAGACAGATCTTGTGATTTATGGTGAATCCGCAGGCAGTAAATTAGACAAAGCCAATGCATTGGGAATTGCGTTGATGGATGAAGATACATTTCTGAAAGAGGTGAATATGGATGAAACATAATCAATTATGGATAATTGTGATTGGCACACTGCTTATTTTAAGTGGGTGCGGCTCGCAAAGTGAATCCTCTGAGGAAATGGTAGAAACAAAAGCGCTGGAATCCGGAGATTACGGCGCAGCACTGCCTTTTCTTTCTTCTGATTCACGCCAGCAACATCAAATCAGAACAACATCGCTTGTGGATAGTATGTATATCGGAAAAGGGTTGTTAAATCATGCCAAGTCGCATTTTTCCGTAAACAGCTATCTGATGCAGGAAGGACAGTTTTTGGCGTTTGATGAACTAGGCAGTTTGTTGGGACGTGAATCAGATACCAATCCAGATGCTTTGAATCCGGCAAAGGACACAGAATTTGATACCGGCAACGGCATTATTAAAGAAGCTGTTATCGTACGAGACATTTATGAAATTGATTTTGTCAAAGATAAAGAAATCAAAGGTGTTGCCTTAGCAATTGCGTTCAATTCCTTTGTCGGAGACAATGATGTTATGATCAAGGATGCCAATATGCAGGCATTTGGTGAAGAAACCGCAAGAAAACTCATAACGTATATGCGCAAAATACCGGAAATCGGCGACGATATGCCCATCTATGTTGCGTTGTATAAAAATACATCCAATGAAACCGCATTACCGGGACAGTTTTTTTCCGAAGCGTTTTTTGAAGGAAGAAGTGCCAATTTTTCGGCTATTGATGAAACATGGATCATGTTTCCAAGTGAAGATGCATCCAAATTGGATAATGCGGCGGCAGCGCAGTTTTTACAAGTTAAAAACTCTTTAAGCGGTTATTTGCCCGATGATGTCAGTATTATTGGCAAAGGACGGTTTGAAGACGGTAAACTGGCGGAATTAAGAATCAATGTGGAGATGTATGCAAAAACATCTGTGGAAGCATTATCACTTACACAGTACTTAAAAACACAACTGAATGCATTTTCATCATTGGATTATAAAATTCAGGTAGAAGTTCGATGTCAGGATGTGACGATAGCGACCATGGTTCGTTCCATCGGTGATTCGGATGTCGAAGTCAATACATTGTTATAAGGAGGTTTTTATGGAGACAAAAGATCAAGCGTATTTCAAGCGATTGGCCAATCAGCTCATGTTTGATGTAAGCGATCAGGAAATTAAGGAATTACAAACTGAATTTGAAATATTGGAAGAACAAATCAAGATGTTGGAGCGAATCAATACGGATGGTGTAGAGGAAATGATCTATCCGTTTGAACAGGAAACGCAGTTTTTACGAGATGATGTAGTCGATCATACGATTGCGCGTGAGGATGCGCTTGAAAATGTAAAAGCTGTGATGGCCGGACATGTACATGTCCCTAAGGTGGTGAAGTAACATGGAATTATCAAGCATAAACAAAAACAATATAAGGGAAACCGTACTTCAAGCAATCAAAAAGGCAAAAGCATTGCAGCCGGCGTTGAATGCGGTTGTGACATTTGTCGATGTGGAAGAACAGCTTCAAAAATTGGAAATGATGGATCCACAGCTTCCACTATATGGAGTGCCCGTTGTACTAAAAGACAATGTGAATACAAAAGGCATCTTAACAACGGCTTCATCGCGAATGTTAAGTAATTATATACCAGTGTACGATGCGCATATCGTTGAAAAATTGAAAGATGCGGGTGCAATTATTATCGCAAAAGCCAGTATGGATGAATTGGGTATGGGTGGAACCAATCTGTCCGCATATACCGGACCGGTAAACAACCCATATGATACGACCAGAATTTCTGGCGGATCTAGCGGAGGCAGCGCAGTTTTGACTGCTGCAGGTGTTACACCGATTGCGATTGGTACAGATACCGGTGACAGCATTCGAAAACCTGCCGCATACAATGGCGTCATCGGCATGAAACCAACCTATGGACGTATTTCTCGCTATGGTATCATACCTTATGCGTCTTCTTTGGATCACGTAGGATATTTTAGCACATCGATTGAAGATGCCTGTGTTGCTTTAAGCGTATTGGCGGGCAGAGATGATCGAGATATGACCAGTTCATATGAAGCAGTGCCAAACTACTTACAAAGTTTAAACAGCGACATGCAAGGAAAGCGCATCGCCATTATTGATAATGTGCAAAATGCGATTACCGATTCCAAGATCAAAGAAAATTTTAACACGTTGATCGAACAGATGAAACAGCGTGGCGCAATCGTAGAGAGTGTGCATTTAAACGAAGATTTATTGTCTGTCATCTTGCCGACCTATTATATTTTGGCAAATGCGGAGGCTACTGCCAATCATTCCAATTTGGATGGCATACGATTTGGCATGCGTGAAGATGGCGATAGTGTAGAAGAAGTTATGATTCATTCACGCACAAAAGGCTTTTCAACCAATATTCGTAAACGCTTTGTCGTTGGAAGCTATTCTTTGTTTGTGGAAAACCAAGATAAATTATTCCGTAAAGCACAAAAAGTACGAAGGTTATTGGTGGACGAAGTCAAACATGTGCTGGATACGTATGATGCGACAATTGTTTCTGCGACCGGCTCGATCGCTCCACATCCGCAAGATTCCATTGATGAGCAGTTAAGCAGTGAATATCTGATTGCGGAGAATCATATGATTTTGGGTAATTTCAGCGGTTATCCAAGTATGACGATACCAAGTGGATTTGTGGATGATATGCCGGTCGGTATCAATTTGATGGCGAAACCGTTTGATGAACAAACATTATTCAATCTAGGCAAAGCAATTCAAGAAGAAACCGGTTTAAAAGGAAAGACAGTGGAGGTGAAGTTATGAAATATGAAACAGTGATTGGAATTGAAATCCACTGTGAATTGAAAACGAAAACGAAAATGTTTTCCGGTGCACCCGTGACATTCGGCGCTCCTGCCAACAGCTGCGTCAATGAGATTGATTTGGGTCATCCCGGAATTTTGCCTTGTGTGAATAAAGAGGCAGTACGTTTGGCCGTAATGGCGGCGACGGCGCTGCATTGTGAAATCGATCCGCTGGTAAAATTTGACCGCAAGAATTATTATTATTCTGATTTGCCGAAAGGTTTTCAAATCACCCAGCAGTTTCATCCCATTGGGACCGGTGGTTATGTGGAAATTGAAAGTGAAGAGGGCGTAAAGCAGATTCGTTTAAATCGCATTCATATGGAAGAAGACACGGCGAAGCAATTTCATAATGAAGCAGGCACACTGATTGATTTCAACCGTGCCGGTACTCCGCTCATTGAAATCGTTTCAGAAGCAGATATGCGAAGTGGCAAAGAAGCCGCAGCGTATGTTGAAAAACTGAGAAGTATTTTGCATTATTTGGGTGTAAGCGATGTTAAGATGGAAGAAGGCAGTATGCGCTGTGATGTCAATATATCATTGCGTGAAGTTGGTACGACTGCTTTCGGTGTTAAAACAGAGATTAAAAATCTGAATTCAATAGCCAATGTACAAAAAGCAGTTGAATATGAAATACAAAGGCAAAGCGAATTGCTGGATCAAGGGGAAAGCATCATTCAGGAGACAAGGCGATTTGATGAAGCAAAGAAAGCAACCGTTTCCATGCGTAAAAAGGAAGGTAATGTGGACTACAAGTATTTTCCGGAACCGAACATTCTTCCAATTCGCTTAGCTGACGATTGGATCAAAGAAATACAGGAACATCTTCCGGAATTGCCAGATGCACGAATACAGCGCTATCAAAGTGATTATGGACTCAATGATTACGATGCGGGCGTACTTGTCAATAATCGCGATTTGGCGAATTTCTTCGATTGCGTATGTGAACATACCGGTGAATATAAATTAGCAGCCAATTGGACGATTGTAGAGTTGACTGCCGCATTAAACAAAGCCAATTATAAAATGGATCAAAATCCTTGTGATCCTAAGCATTTGGCTGATATGATCAATATGATGAAAGCCGGTGAAATTTCCAGCAAGCAGGCAAAGACAGTATTTGAAGAAATCATGTTAGGCAAGGATCCAAAAACAGTGGTAGAAGAAAAAGGCATGAAACAGATGTCTGACACAACAGAATTATTACGTATGATCAATGAAGTATTGGATCAAAATCCAAAATCCATTGAAGATTTTAAAAACGGAAAAGATCGTGCCATCGGATTCTTGGTTGGACAGGTCATGAAAGCATCAAAAGGACAGGCAAATCCGGCTATGACCAATCAACTAATCAAAGAAGAATTAAGCAAACGTTAACTGTGAAAGAGATTGAACACGCATATGCTTGTCAATCTTTTTTTAATGAGTATCTAATTCATTGATGTTTCTAAATAACATCCTGTCAAAAACGAAATCTTTTCTAAACTTAAACTGCCCGTAAGTATAAATTTTGACCTTTTTCCAATTCATTCTCATCCAACATACTGGCATGAAAACAAATGCGCTTTTCATTTGCGCCTTCTTTGGAACGCTGAATTTCCACATTGATCTACGTGTGAGCCAAAACGTACAAACGAATACTACGACTTGTTAAATTATAGATGTCTTCTTGGTCGTTTACGTCTTTCATGGAAATACCGGGATTTTTTAAGATGATATTCAAAATCAAAGCCATGCACGCATTTTGTTTATGCATACATTTAGAAAAGAAAATATCATCTTTTAAAGTAAATGCACACAAACGCTGTAAATGTTCATGATGCGTAACTTCATAACTGCTGGTTGGATTTAAAGAAATCCTCCTTTCATTTTTCATAAGTACTTGCGCCAAAATTGAAATTGTTTCCTAGCCAATTACTGAAAGTGCTTGCGTATTTGTTTATACAAATATATAACTACAAAAACATGGATTGGAAAATCTGTGTCATCATCACATGACACAAATAAAAAAACAAAAAATGAAGAATTCAAACATTCATGTTGATTTCATAGATGTTTTTGGCTATAATATGCAGTGCATATTCTATGGAGAGATGACCGAGTGGCTTATGGTGTAGCTCTCGAAAAGCTATGAACCTGAAAAGGTTCCGAGGGTTCAAATCCCTCTCTCTTCGCCATTAACAATGATACAAGCGACACTGTGCCGTTTGTTTTTTTATAAAATTGAGCGATAATACAAAAAAACACTTCAAATTGAAGTGCTTTTGTTTATACTAATCTGAAATCAATGCGGCAGAAAGAATCTCCACCATTGCGTCATGAAGATCTTCTCTTGCGAGCGCAAAATCAATCTGCGCTTGTAAAAAACCAATTTTATCGCCAACATCATAACGTTTTCCAAGAAACGAACAGGCATACACGTTGCGATCTTTTGCCATGCGCGCAATCGCATCTGTCAGTTGGATCTCATTACCGGCTCCGGGAACTTGATTTTCCAAATAATCGAATATTTCACTTTCCAGCACATAGCGTCCCATTACGGCAAGATTGCTTGGAGCGTTTTCTGGCTGCGGTTTCTCCACCATGCCGGAAAGTTTCGCAATCTGCTCACTTACAAAGGATTTTGGATCTACGATACCGTATTTATGTAAAACTTCCGGTTTCACTGGCTGAACGCCAATTATAGAACCATCATAGGTATGTGCCGCTTCCATCAATTGACGAATGGCACCTTTTTCTTTGTGTACCACAATATCATCGCCTAATAGAATCGCAAATGGTTCATCTCCTATAAATGATTTTGCGCATAAGATTGCATGTCCCAGTCCTCTTGGATGTTTTTGGCGAACCGCATATATGTTTGCCATATCAGAAATGCGCTGAATCATATGTAAGCGTTCCATATCATTGCCGGCTTTTAATTTTTCTTCAAGTTCAAAACTTTGATCGAAATGATTTTCAATACATGCTTTATAAGAATTGGTCACAATCAAAATTTCCTCAATGCCGCTTTCAGCTGCTTCTTCAACGATATATTGTATGGTTGGTATATCTACAATGGGAAGCATTTCTTTTGGAACAGCTTTCGTGGCCGGCAAAAATCTTGTGCCGAAACCAGCCGCAGGGATCACTGCTTTTCTGATGTTCTTCATATTCATATCCTCACTTTATCACTAATATTATTGTACCATACTTTGATGGAATTGATAATCTTCCTTTTCTATATTTACGTGTGAATAAAAGGTAATGAACCAAAGGAGATTTTTTCATAATAGGATGATGAAACAGAAACAAACAATAGTCGAAACATAACGAAACGGTAGAGTGCAAAAGTAAAATCCACACCAAAGAGAGAAAAATAAAAAGTGGAAATAACAGATACAAAAGATAATCAAATCCGAAAAGTAAATTAGAAAACAAATGAAATGAATCAAATATTTCATTGTGATGAGGTTTATGATATACTGTAATAGCCAAAGTAAGAGTAAAATCTCTAGTAACATATGCAGGTAATCAAATTGCTCTTATTGTGGTATATCTAAATTACTTCTTTAT
>CAJTIT010000047.1 GCA_910576345.1 Erysipelotrichales bacterium | reverse complement strand
CATGATAACTTTATATACATGTGCTGATGTAGGCGGTTCACTTTCTTCTTTTTTGAACAGCACCGATCGTTATTTTGTTCATGCGATTTTAAAGAAAATGGAAAGCTAAAAAATAATAGAGCTGATTGCATTTCTACTAGTTATTTTGAAACAGATAAAAAAATCGAATACTCAAACTTCGATTTGATCCCTGAAATGCAAGTATGGACTGTGACTTATAGAGTTATGAAAAATGGAGAACTCAAATATAAAATTCGTAAAGACAATTTAGATTTTCTTCCTGAACCTAAAACTAGGGGAGTGAAAGAAATCTCGTTTCTTTCGGAAACGGAAGCAAACAAATTTATCGAACAATTGAAAAAAGAAAATTGCTAAAAGGAGAATAACATCATGACTACTACATTTACTGAAAAAGAAATAGAATCCATCAAATCTACTTATCAATCTGAATTGGAAAAATACAATTCATTAAAAAAAGAAATTTCTAGTTTGCTGGAAATTCCCAACCTTGAAAAGTGGAATGGAAAAGTTTTGAACAAACGGTTTTGCAGTTTTTTAACAGAAAATTCTGATTGGAACGTTTATAGAGATTCTTGGGGTATCTATAAAATGACTTCATCGAAGTTTATAGATCGGCACCCATACTCTATTTCTTTTCAAAATCCTACTTATACAATCACCGATGAAGAAAATCGCATTGATATTGAAAAATTTAAAAACAAGATTCAAAAACATATTGATTCGATTGATTCACGTATTGACACATTAAAAAGTTTCGATGTGGAGCTTGCATGTCAATCAGCAAATGAAATTATTCGCATCCAAACCAAAAACGAAATTCCGTCATTGTATATGGAGACATACGAACAAAATCCATTGGTTGGTCGTTTATTCGCAGTAATGAAGATACAATATTAGTCGCTAAAACAAGCGACTTTTTTCTTTACAAAAAGTTTGCAGTACTACACATTATGTAGTATAATAAAGGTAGATAAAAGGTAAACACCTTGGAGGAGAACAAAATATGACAACAAAATTTTTAGATTATTTGAAGAGCCTGAGAGATTATCATTCCGATAAAGCCGCAGAAATATGTGAGAAAAAATTACCAAACGAATACAATTTATGCGATATTGAAGATGTTCAAGCACAAATATTAACGTATCTTATTCGTAAAATAGAAGAAGATAGCATAGAATACATTTCAGTAAACAAAGAAAAATTGATAAAAATCATTGATAGCATGTATGCAACAGGTGGAATGTGCAATATCGGATGTTGTTTGGATGAAGATAAACCATGTGAGATTTGCCCATTCCATGAAAGAGATTTGGATACATACAAAAAGAACGTGATCACTTTTCTAACGAATGACGAATTTTAGAAAGAGAGATAGACACCTATGAATTTTTGGCAAATCAAGGGAAAATACGGAATAAATAAAACCGATCAGAAAAAAGTGGAAGAAATCAAGAAAAGTATTTTAGAAAAAGGGTGGATTGGATGCCCGATCCTTATCAATGGTGACGAATTATTAACAGGATCTCATAGACTGGAAGCCTTGAAACAGCTTAACGATTACGAAGGCGACAAAGAAATTGAAGATCGGATTTCAGACATTTTAGATAATGACGATATTGCAGAAGACGTGACCGATATTGTAGAGGCAAACTTTCAAAAGTTTTACGAAGAAAATGGATACTATCCAGACATTGAATACGATCAAATCGGATGGATGCTTGAAGGATCATGGGTCGAAGAATATGAAGAGGAAATAGGTGAATGGTAAAAGCGATTAGAAAATGTGCGGAGTGTGGGCAAATCTATACTCCTGTTGTCAAAGATCCGTCACTGTCGTATCTTTGCCCAACTTGTGCTAGTAAAAGGCGTGATAATGCAGTATATCAAGATAAAATTTGCGAAAAATGCGGAAAACCATTTGTAGGCTTTCCAAGCTCTAAGTATTGCGATAAATGTGTTTATTACGCAAAAGCAGACGCAAAAAAGCGTTATCAAACGAATAAGGACAATCGGCGACCGCTTGGAACGATAGATACTTGTCAACGTTGCGGGAAAGAGTATGTTGTAAAAGGGGGATTGCAAAAGTATTGTCCAGATTGTGCAAAACAAGCCAATCTGGAAAAGCAAAGAGAAAGAAAGAAAAGTCAACGTGAGCGAAAAAAACGTGCCGAAGCGAAAAAAATCGCTTCTCAAAATCGCATTAAGGTTTGTGTGTATTGCGGAAAAGAATTTAACAACGCTGTTTCGGGCAATCTTTGTAGTGAGGAATGTAGAAAAAAACAGGCAAATCTTACCCATCTTCGATGCTTGCATAAGAAAGGGAAAGTGTCGAATGAGCGTATGAGTCAAGCAGAAAGAGAACAACAAAAAGAATGGCAAAAAAACATTTTAAAGAGTCGCTAAAATGGGCGACTTTTTTTGAAAAAAACTTGCAATACTACACAATGTGTAGTACAATAAAACCAGATAGAAAAGGATGCAATATCCTAAAGGAGAACAACAAAATGACATTGAAACAACTTTTGAACACAGGAAAAGAGTTAGATTGTGAATTATTTGGAAATTTTGAAACAAGAGCAAGTCTTGTATGGGATGATGATATAAGTTTGACGGATGAAGGTTATAAACACTTTCAACCTATTATGGACTGTCCAATCACATGTTTGTCAAATGGGGACATTCAAGTTTTAGTGGGTGACGATTTAGACGATCGGTTGTCAGAAATGGTCGATGATTTCGTTTTGTCGGTTGCCGGTTATTGCCCATCATCAAGCTATGATAAGTGGTTTAAAATTTCAAATTAAATCGCCCTGATGAGTCTTGGAAGATTAAGACGAAACACAAGCAAACAGCTTGTGTCGGTGATGGAAAGCACCAAGGAGAACAGCAACATGGGAAAAGACGCATTAGAAGAATTGGGCTTCTCTAAAAGCCGTGATAACAAATCAGATGTCTGGAAGAAAGGAAAAAAAAGAAAGAGAATTATTACAAGAAACCAAAAGAGCGAATGGTTCGTTATGTTAGAAACATATTCAGTCGGAAATTTAGAGTGGTTTTGTGATTCTTTCAAAAACGAAGAAATCCTTGCCATTGCGTCAATTATCAATCATGAGGAGAACAACTATGAAAAGAGAAGATGCAATTGAACGTATTAAAAAATTGATGGCGATTACTCATGAATCTGGAGCAACGGATTCAGAAGTTTTTACAGCTATTACAATGGCGGACAAACTAAGAATCAAATACAAGATTGAAAAAAATGAGATCCCGTCAAATTCGGATTCGGATGAAATTGAAGAAAGCGAACCACTTGAAGTTAAGTACGGATACTATGTTTATCCAATCTTGACTTTGGCAAAACATTTCCGATGCAATACTCTAAGAGTTGGACGTTTGAACGGAAGCGATGTATTGCTTTATGCTTGTGGATTCAAAGAAGATGTTGAACTTTTTATTCCTGTGGCAAAGACGATGATAAAATATCTGGATCAAACCTTATTTGACAAATCTACACAATATCCATCCAAAAAGCAGAAATACAGCTATTTGATAGGATTTGCCGACGGTCTTAGAAGTGCTTTAGAAGAATCTTTAAAGGAATTGAATTTAGAAAAAAAGTATGAATTAGCGGTCGTTGGAGTACCAGCGGTTGTGGAAGAATTTTCCCTAAAGAATGCGACTCGTGCATCAATGACAAACTGGGACGACATAGATTATTTCACGTACGCCATGGGTTACACCGAAGGATTAAATTATAAAATTTGAAAAGGAGAAAAAAGTGAGGATAAACCAGATACGGAACAGGGAAGTAGACGTAACATTAACATCTGACGAACTTGTTGCGATAAACAACATGTTGTATGAGCGGAGCGAGAAAGAGCCGTTGAAATCAACGATGCACAGCTTTGCGGCAGAGGTAATAACGGCTATGAACTTGTGCCAATATGGGCATCTTGATAGTTTTGCAGTCACTCAGATTTTCAAACATCAGATGAAGGCTGGAAACGTGAGTAAGGCAAGGCTTGAAAAGATTATAAACCTTTTGGAGGAGATAAAACAATGAATAACAAATACAAATATTTACTCGAACAGATCGACGACAAAATTCAGTTAGAAACGCTGCTAGAACAACGCTTTCAGAAAGACGACTATATTAGAGGCTACTTCGGTGGTCGTGTCGATGCCTTGAAGATGGTAAAGTTTTGGATCGAACCGGAAGGGGCAGAAAACAAAGGAAAGGAGAAAGAAAAATGCAAAAAGGAAAGTACATTAGTAGAATTGACATGAGTATTGAAGAATTTGTTTCTTCGTACTCTGGCTTCATTGGATGTGTTTATCCACGTGGGGAAGAGTCGTATTTTATTGGCTCAGGTGCGGAATGTGATTTATATGAAATCCGATTAAAAAACGGATGTTTGTATTGTGCTGACACAATGGACGAATTGGCACGATCTGGATTCCCGCACATTGCGGAAGAATACGATCACGATGCCTACGAAGCAGCAATTGAAAGGTTTAATGCTTCCGCCGGGATGGATGATCGCCCGTGTGTTCCATTGCCAGAGCATTTTAGATTAGATAAAGAATCTATTCCCGACGTAGAATGGAATTTAGATTTGGAGGAAGAATATGAAAATTAAATACAGTTTATACTTGAAATTGTATAAGGTTGCTGAAAGATGCAATACTTATGGCGATTTCCAAAAGCACTTTTCAGATAAGAAGCGAAAAGAGGATGGCATTACAGAAGAAATGCTATCGGAAGTTTGGCAGACAGTTAAATCATCGCCTGCCGATTTCTGTGGTTCAAACAAAACTGTTGACCTTGAAAAGTTAGGAAAAAAACTTGGAATCAACGATAGAACCATCAAAAACTGGGTTTGGGATAGAAAGCATATCCCGGATTCTATTCGACTTTTCTTAGGATATATTTTCTTGATAGATGAAGAAATCAAGAAAAATTAAAAGAAAAAAGGTTTGCATTACTACACATTGTGTAGTATAATAGAGACGGATAAAAGGTAAGACCTTGGGGAGAACAACAACATGGAAAAAGCAATTTACAAAGTAGTTTCAATGCGTTATGGAACTGAACACGGCTTTTATAACTTTGTAAACGAAAAATACGAAGAAGAATTTAGCAACTTTGAGGATGCCAAGGAAGTTTACAACGACTGTATTGAACAGGCAAAATCGAGCGATAACTATGCTTATCTGCGGGGGGACTACCCGTATGATTGCATTTCATTATCAAAAGATGGTGAAATCATCAAACAAATTGATTATGAAATCGAAGATTCTCAATATCGGGACATGCCCGAAATTTCTGAGGATGAAGAAGTGGAATGGACATTAGATGAAATCCGTGATCTTGAACAACAAAGTCTTGAAGAATATGAGGATTGAATCAACAGCTTTGAATAAGTGAATAGAAAAAGGAACTCAGTTCCTTTTTCTTATGAACAAGAATGGTGCTATAATAATTTAAGTGGTCTACAAAAACAAGCCACTTGATGGAGAGGAGACACTTATGAGCATGATTGATGAGATTTACGGCGGAACAGTAGGAACACAGATGGCAAGCAACAAGCCTGTTTTTGAACTGATTCATGTAAACGATATTCGTCCAAATAAATTGAACTTCTTCCATATTTACGATGAGGAAGTCCAAGCGTTAGCAAACGAAATTGAGCGGGAAAATGTTAATAACGGGCGTGTCTACTATCAAGAAGACAGCGACGGAAAACACTATACTCTGATCGGTGGTGAAACACGTTATAGAGCTTTGCTTCTTTTGTACAATGAAGGTCGCCATGATGGCATGTTCCCGATGTATATTGTACGAAAACCGGAAAGTGAAGTTGAAGAACTCTCGATGATTATGGGTGACAACCATCAACGTTATTTGTCCGAAGAGGATAAAAGAGTCATTATTCAAAATTACGAGAAGGTTTACGAGCATTACAAACAAAAGGACAAAGAGCTGGATCGTCAAATAAAATCTGCCGAAAATCCGTTGCAAGCTGAGCTTTTGGAAGAAAAAAGGTGCATCCAAAAAGGTACTTCAAAAAGAGATTGGATCGCCACGAAAACCAATTTTATCAATCGGGATGGAACAAACATTTCTGGGCGACAAGTTCAAAAGTATTTGACGGGCGAATTTTCCGGAAAAGAGCAGAAAAAAGAACCCGCAAAGAAGCCAAAAGAAAAAGCTACTTCGGAATCGACGAATGCGATCAAAGAAGTGCTAAAAGCCGTAAAACAGCATCTGGTTGATGTGACGGACGCAGGAATCAACATTACTGAAAAAAAGCTCACAATCACGTATGCGAATATATACGATCTGGATCGTATCTTGGGAGCTTTGAAAGATGATGAAGAATTGAATCATATTACTTCATCGTTTATTCGAGCGGAAAGGTCAAAGTGATGGAAAAGATAAAACAATGCCTTTCCCACGCAGTGAAGTTATTGCCCTATGGATTTATGCTTTTGATAGCGATGTTTATCGGCTATTGGGCTAAAAACTGGATTGAATTGATTTTGGGAATGCTTTTGTTCGATATGATTATCATTTGCTATGAACTAAAGTTTTCTAAACAACAAAAATATGAAGAAAGTGAGGAAAAATGACAATCGTTGACACTTTGGATGTAGTTTGTGAAGTAATAAAAGAATCATCCACACATGAAATTAGCAATTGGAAAAAGAACATGTATTTTGGTTACGATCAAGAAATCATAATTCGTAATCCAAAAAAATATCTTGTATTGGTAATAAGAAGTGCTTTTGAAAGAACTCTTCATGTTGGGTTTGATCGAGCGGTGCTTGATGCGAAAGAAAAAACACTGATTTTATCTAAAAACGATGCAAATTGTCGAAAGGTGACTGATCGAATCCATGTTGATCAGTATGACAGTCTCTATTTTTTAGAGGTATCTTGTATTGCTGATAAAAATTGAAACCGTAAAATAGGAAGGAAATTAAAATGAGTTTTTCAAAAACTGTACGAAAAAAGGTGTACGATAAATTCGGTAGACGTTGTGCTTATTGCGGTGAAAAAATTGAATTGAAAGATATGCAAGTCGATCATGTCAAATCTATTCGTCAAGGTGGAACAGATGATTTTGACAATTTGTTTCCTAGCTGTCGATCATGCAATCATTACAAGAGATCAATGGACTTGGAAGGATTTAGAGAGTATTTAAAAACATTGCATGAACGAATCGCTAAGAATTACATCGTGAAAGTAGGTATGAATTATGGAATGGTTGATTTAAAACCATTCGATGGAACTTTCTATTTTGAATTTTTCAACGCTACAAAGTAGAAACAAAATTAAAAAATGGGGAATAAAGGATGTAAAAAATAAGGAGAAAAAGGGAGTTTCCTCTCATGATGAATCATGTATATCCGCTCCGAAAATTGTATGAACAAGGTAATCATGACTGGGCGTATTTCGACGAATTTGGAATTGAAAACTTTTGGGGAATCGAAAGTCGTTAATTTCGATTTAGCTGTGAAAGAAAAAGAAACATTGTTTGTAGCCTGCACCGCATGGAACAAGACCGCTGAAATGTTGTGCAAATACACTGACAAAGGATCGCATATCTTGGTGGAAGGAAAGTTAGCTAAAAACGAATATGTCAATAAGAATGGAAACAAAATTCAGAAAATGTTTATTCATGTAGAGAGAATAGAATTTTTGAGTTTTAAAAACAAGGGAACGCAGGATGAATAAAAACACCTGTGTTCCTTTGGAACTTGTAAAGCAATATTCTCGAAAATACACGAATTGCTGGGAAAAAATCGACTATGAGAAATCTGGTTTCAACGAAGAATATCCAGCAATAAAATCAATCGCTCGTGTAGTCATGAGCAAAAAACGGAAAAATTCGGATAAGATCGCCTATATGCATGATACAACGATCGACTTGGAAATGCTTTATGCTTTGAGTTTGTGGAGAAAAAATAAGCAAATTTATAGTTTTTTTGGTGAACTGGAAGAACTTTTGTACGAACAATCTACGGATGATTTTAGTGTTCCTGTAGATGTTTTACAAAATCTTCCTTTTCCGTGTATTTTCATTGAAACAAAAAAATTGGATATGATGGATGTGCTTGGCTTTTTTGCCTTTTATCTGGTAAAAGAAAACAAGAAGCAATTTCGATTGATGCTCGTCACAAAAGATTTTTTACTTCCGGTACCGGTTTATTTGGCAAAGAATCAAAACATAAAGAATGTGTTCTCTCAAATATTTGACCGCTATTCGTCTTTTACGCAAAAAAGGCATCCATGTCCTGAACAGGATTACAAAAGGCAAGCCGATCAATATATTCATGTCGTCAATTCAGCGATGCAGCTTCTTCTTTACATTTGTGCTCAGAATGCGGAGATAAGTGAAAAGATTGAAAGTAGAAAGGCATATAAGAAAAGCCTTGAAAATATAAAAGATCAGTTTAAAGAAGTAAGACAGTTTGAGTGTGGAAAGAAGACTTCGGAAATTATTAGAAAAACATTCAAAACACATTCTTCCGAAATGGCGGACGATGAACCGCAAATCGTTTTCTTGCAAAAGACTGAAAACAAAAAAAGACCACATGTTCGTAAAGGGCATTGGCATCATTATTGGATCGGGAGCAAGAAAGGGAAGAATCGTCAGCTAAAATTAAACTGGATCGCTCCGTCGATCATTCACCAAGAGGTGTTCGATGAAGCGAAAATTCCGACTACAATCAATCAAATTTATGATTAAAAAAAGAGAAAAAGAGTTTGTATCACTACATATTATGTAGTATAATAAAGACAGATAAAAGGTAAGACCTTGGGGAGAACAACATATGAAAAAATTCTATATTGTAAATGAAAAACGGTTAGAAATCAGTTATCCACGTGAAGCCAAAAAAATAATTCGTGGATTAACCATTGAGGAAGCGATTAACGAGCATATGGGCGAAGATGAGGACAACTATGCACTTGTCATCACAACAGATAAGCAGGTTGCTGAAAAAGCACTGAAAGAGTATCAAAGTGAATGTCGATATAATCCTTATAATAAAGTTTACTTAATTGAGTATGCGACTTTAGAGGAAATTGAAATCGAACTTGACGATGTATGGGATGAAGATGATCGCAAGAGACTTGAATCCTTTAAGGGTACAATCGAAGGCAATGATATGGATATGAAGGTATCGTATGAGCTTTTTAACCTCATTGAAGAAAATTATAAATACTTGGATTTTTATTATAACAACGATTTTGTCAAACTAAAAATCACGGATTTTGATTAAAGAATCGAATAATCACCCTGACGAGTCTTGGAAGATTAAGACGAAACACAAGCAAACAGCTTGTGTCGGTGATAGAAAAGACACCAAGGAGAACAACAACTATGGCAATTACTTATAACATTTTGAACCGCAAAGGTGGCGTAGGCAAAACGGAAACCGCCTTGAACATGGCATACGGGCTTTCGCAAGCTGGTTATAAAACTTTGTTTATTCCGCTTGATCCACAGGCAAACGGTCAATCCACCCTGCTAAAAGATGATAACGAAGTCAGTGAACAGGATGCGATCAACATTCGGGAATGGTACGACGAATGCAAAGATGCGAACGGCATCTTGAAAAGTTATAAAGCATTGGCATCAAGAGGATTTACGAAAGAACGAAAATATCAGACGGATATTAACGACGTTCTCAAAAAACCTATTTTGGTAAAGGATGCGATTTACAAGACGAAATATCCAAACTTGGATATTATTCCTGCATCGGATGAATTGTCGATGACCGACGGATTCTTGAAATTGTCGGGTAAAAATCCATCTGCAAAATTACGTACAGCACTTTCCTATGTTGACAATGATTACGATGTAATCATCATTGACAATAGCCCGTTTGAAAGTTCGCTCACCTACAACGGCGTGTGTGCATGTTGTCATGAAGGGGACACAATTATTGTTCCTCTGAATATTTCCGATCGCTCTATCAACGGATTGGGTGCCACGATTGAGATTTTGATCGAATGGATTAAAGAAGAACGTCTTCCTTATGACGTAAAATTGCTGATTACGTTGAAACAACGGAACAAAATCAATGAGGAGTGGATTAAAACTTTGCGTCATATCTTTCCAGAAAGAGTGTTCAAACAGGAAATTCGTTTTCAAGGAAAACCAGTCGAATTGGCAGCACTCAACAATCGCATCCTGCTAGAAGATCCTTTGACTTCGGGCGTAAAGGAAGACTATCAAAAATTCCTTCATGAGATTATGGAAGACTTACAAAGCAAGTTAGGGCATTAGCAATGGAAAAGATTGTAAATTGCAAAAGGCTCATTGGAGCCTTGGAACGTGTTCTTTATGCTGAGGATGTGAAGCAACGCATTCATGTCCTCGCAAAAGAATTGAACTATGACGAAGAACAATTAGAAACTGATCTTCGTGCGTTAGAAGAAAGCCGTCTTATTTATATTTTGGGGGAGAATGATGACACAACAAATAAAGAATAGTAGTATTGAAGCATGGATGCTTCAATGTTTAGAAATGAACGGAAACTGCCTTATTGGCAATAAAAGGATTAGAAATCATGGCATTGAAAAAATAGAAAAGGATTTTCAAATTTGGGGAAAACCCGTATATATCGAAGCAATTCTAAATGGAGGAATTATAGATTCTGCTCCATTTATTCGGGCTGGAAACAAAAAGGCAATCAATCGTGATTTGTCTTTCATCGCTTATTTAAAAAAGGAGAAGCATATATGAAAAGTAAAGCTCCACTTCTTATTGCGTTGGATTTTCTTGTTTTGTGGGCGATGCCTATTGCTGTTAAATCATTTTTTGAAAATGTAAGTCCGTTTATGGGAATGCCGATCTTTATTGTTTTAGTAGGTTTGGTTTATATAGTGAACAAAAGTTTTTTGATAAATCTTCCTAGGGCTGGTTTAGAACATAAAAGAATGACAAAATATATTATCAGCTTTATGTTTGCTTTTTCTGTGACTTTTAATTTGATGGATACCTTGGCGTATGTTCCCGGCTGGTATCTTCCAAATTTATATATACGGTTTTTGTTATCGTTAATGTGGTCGGTAGCTTCCACTATAGCCATGACGAATGAAGAAAGGAGAAAAAAGTAATGTCATGTATTTATTTTGAAATCAAACGTCTTGAAAAATTATATGTTGCTGTAACACCGTCAGATGGACAGGGAAGACCTGTCGAATTTTCGGATGAAGATATTTCGGATGAAGATATAATACATTTGAAAAAATATATTTCAGATGTATTTAAGGTTGAGATTTCTAACATAAAGAAAATTTCAAAAGAAGATTATGAGCTAATGTCTAGCGATACAAACAAAGTATTTGATGCTTGAAAGGAAACAAAGATGAAAAAAGAAGTATTAGAAGAGGCAATGAGTTTAGCAGACAGAATAAATCGGTTAGATCAACTGGTAAAATTACTAGAAAATAGTACACAGGTTTTTTTATCGGAGAAATTTGATCCATCTGGTGGTTATATGTATGGTTCATTTCCACTTGATAAAGAGTTAAAAGATAAAATTACCGAGATTGTTAAGGAATATAAGAAAGAATTACAAGAAAGATTAGATAATCTTTAAAATTCATTCAATGTAAAAAGGAAGCTCGACTGCAAAACTTCCTTTTTATTTGTTTCTTGTTGTGCTATTCTGATATATAGATATAGAGAGGGAAGACATTATGATTAAACAGTATGATGAATTTATAAAGATGAAGCTAAAAGAAATGAGCAAAGCCATGAGCGATATGACTTTCACTTACATTGATCCAGAAACAAAATCGCCGACAAAAGTTCCGGCAGGGCATTATGAAAAGGTATTGAATCAAGTGAAAGAACAAAGTTTGGCAGATATTGTTCAGGTAAATTTGCTTAATACAATGTATGTCCAACTAAAAGCAATCCGTGACGAAGATCCAAAATATTTCAGACAGGCAATGGTTTGTTTGGACATGGGATTGAAACCTAGCGATATGAGGGTCAATGAGCGTATTGCATTATCAGTTACAAACGATATGCTGGACGAAATGACAAAGGAAAAGAAAAAGGATTTTCACCTTCTGGATGCTAATATTATTGATTGTTTTGAAAATGCTAAAAATGATCCTCAAATACAAGTTTCCTATATGGAAGGTGATGAAATCAATCAAGATGATTATGAGGAAGATGAAGAATACTCATTTTGCTAAACAAAAAACGACTCTATGAAGTCATTTTTTAAAAATTGTCCTGATGACACGAATATGATACGAAACGTTTTCAAAATACAAATAAAATAAGAATTTTTAGACAAATAAGATATTGTATTCTTTTTAAAACAAGGCTATACTAATTCACAAAGAATATT
>CAJTIT010000046.1 GCA_910576345.1 Erysipelotrichales bacterium | reverse complement strand
TCTTGTACATACCTAACTGCATTATTTCTGAATTCATTGTCAAATGATTTTCTTGTTTTTTTGGTCACGCTTATTCCTCCTTCAAATCCTCTCATTTAACATTGTACCAGATGTTATTAATGTTCTCTATTAGTTTTGTACACTTTTTATTCTAACATCACTCCTATCGTATTTCCCTCATTGTCTTTTTCTGTAATCGCATAAGCGAAGTAATCCAATCCACTTAGTTCATCATCCGATGTGAAGTTTGCCCTATGAGTTTCTTTAAACATTTGATTGAATGTGATTGATCTGAATAAGGACCTCATCATTCCATCACTTTCTTCTTCATAAGTTACGGTTGGATCTTCTGGCGCATCTACATCCATCTTGATTTGGATACTTGTCGTGATTTCATCTCCATCTACACTTGTCGCTTTGAAGTAGTATGTCTGATCATCGATGGTTTCTGTATTTGGAATAGTATATACACCATTGTTCATTTCCATATAATCTTTTTCATCTGTACTGTATTGTTGGTTTGTTAGTTTTGAACCATCACTTGCTTTTAGTTTCAGTGTGATTGACTGATTCGTCCATTTGGTTTCATCATATGGTTTTGTTTTCATATTATTGAGGTATCCTTCCACTTCTAATGTGATCGCTTTACCTTTCTTTTTTACTGTCAATGTCGCCGCTTTCACGGTAACTTTGTAGTAATCACTATCGGTATAGATCGCATAGAGTTCATAAGTTCCTGCCGTCTTGTTTGGTTCACTTACTACTGTAGTTCCTTTTCGATATTCATATTCTACTGTACCTACTTTGGAATCGGTCAATTCATCGCCTTCCACCAGTCCTTTACTACTCGTATCATCTGTATCCAATACCACTTGATGATTTGGCAATTCTTCTCCTTCTTTGATTGTTAAAGAGTCACTCCAGTTTCCTGATCCATCTTCTAGCTGTACTTGAACAGTGATTGGACGTTTTTCAATATCAATCTTATGTTTGATTGTGGTAGCTCCATAAGAAGTGGTAGCTGGTGTGGAAGCAGTGATCTCAAATTCTGTTTCTGGTTTTTGAGCTGTAAATGTAGTTCCATCCACATGTGTGGAAGGACCATAGGTCACTGTTGCATTCTCTCTTACTCCAATTACTCCTAGGGTCAAGATATCTCCATAGTACATTGTCGTTTTGTTTTTCACACTTGTATTCCAATCAAATGGATTCTTTTCTTTATCTACTACGATTGTGATGGAATCTATATAGGTTTCATCATTGTTGTCTGTGACTTTAATGTTTAATATATAGGTTCCTACTTCAATACGTTTTTTTGCGATCAATTCATTGTTTGTGATTCTGAAGTTTGTATCTGTGATTGGATTTCCTGTTTCATCTACGATTTCCCATGTTTTATAGTCTTTGTTTGTATTAGGATCCTTATCACCACTTGTTCCACCTGTAAAGGAGAATGTTCCTGTTTTTGCGCCAGAACCTGAGATACCTTTATCTCCTCTGTTCCAGCTTACTTTTCCATCATCATAGTTTGGTTGGAATTTAATTTCAGTAATTGGACTGCTTAGTTTTATTGTGATTTTTTTACCTACGCTACGATAAGTGGTATTGGTTCCTTCATCGACTTCTTGATAAAGTATGACTGGTATAGAGCTTACTGTTTCCCAATCAGGGATATTGGAGATATCCAATTGAACATTCCCTGTAGAACCATTGATAATATCTAATACAGTATAAGCATCGCCATCATTTGTATTGGCAACTGCACTTACATAGCGATCACCAGAAGTAACATTACCGCTTAATGTAATTGGTATCGAAACAGTAGAAGAAATTTTTGTACGATCCACTTTGAATTCGTCTTCATTTACATTAGGATCACTGTCATCTAATGCGATACCTAAATCAGAATCTGTCAAAGTAAGATAGGAAGCATTCCCATTTACAATTGGGACAGGCTGATTTAATGTAGAACTTACACTGAATGATGGCTTTGAGCTGCTTGAATAAGCAATCTTTGATGGATCGATAGTAAGCAGTGGACGAACTGAAGATTCTCCTGCGGTTTGTTCATGACCAGGGCAAATAATTGTTTCCATACCACCTTCCTTAATATTTCTAACTAATGCTCTGATTAAATAAGAGGTTGGACCCGGAGTAAAAGAATAACTCCTAAATGATTTAATACCATAATAATTATATGACATAGGGGTTTGAAGATTTTTACAGGTTGAGTCCATATAAATATTTGCTGCTTGATAAAAAGAGTCAGAAGGATTTTGCTTATAGTCATTAACATACTCTTTCAATCCATATTCTGTAAATGCTAGATATAGCCCCAATGCTAGATAACTGTTCTCTCCATACTTAGATATAATAGCTTGATTGACATCCAATGTGTCATAATCTACATCCACATGGATATCATAAGAATTTCCTGAAAGAGAATTTCCAGTACAATTTTCTCCTTCATAAGCATATACATTATAGGCAAAGCTAGAATCATATAATTCAAATTTTTTGCTAGACTCATAAGTATCTTCTATATCAATATCTTTTTGCGCAATAGTGGGTTTTATACCTTTTTCTACTATGGATTGATCCATATTACATACATGAGTATTCTTATCTAATACATTCTTTAATATCGTAACATCTGTTACCAAAGAGTTTGTATTTGCGCCAACAAACTTACTGCGATTATCAACTGATTCATCACCCAACCACCAATCACTGTCAATTGGTGATATCGTTGTCAAAGCTGTTTGATCTCCATTCATTAAAGATGATAAATCACTTGTTTTTGGTAGTGTGAAATTCCCTGTCACTGCTTTACTTCCCAATTCGCCATACTCAGATGCCAACCCATTCAATGAAGACACCGCATTATCCCATGTCATCTCCCCATCTGCGGTTGATTGATCTGCGAGTAATGTCATTGTATTTGGATCAATCACAGTAAACGATTCATTTCCTACATACACTTGATTTCCTGTTGTATAGCTCGTTGCCGCATTCATTATTCTATTAGATCCATTGATGATTGGTATGCTTATCAATATCGCTACAAACGCTGAAATAACAAATACTATCTTTTTCATAACTATCCTTCCTTTCTATCTTTATCTACAAATGTAAACCTAAATAGAAATGAGTAATTGTTATTGAAATATATGTTTCTGATTAAAAAATAGGTGTTTTTATATCAAAAACACCTGTTCAGAAACGTTTACTTTCATGGACTTCTATTTATTGAAATGTATCTTTCTGTCTTATTTTCTTATGAACTGCATAGATCATCGTTATTCCAGTTATCACCATGAGAATCCACCAGAGATTCCATTTGGATCCATCTCCTGTATTTGCACTTCCAAGTGCGCCACCTGTATTCTTATTTTCTTCGCTGTCGATGATTCCATTTCCGTTCGCATCAATATTACGATCTGGTTTCCCATCCCCATCATCGTCTATATTTAACTTCGGTTCGATTCCGCTCATTGTGTCATACGTAACACCATTGATGGTTATAATTTTTTCCGGAGTCCATTTGGAAATGACTGCGATATTGATGTCTGCTTTTCCATCGCCATCGGTATCTATATTGATATCTGGCTTGCCATCTCCATTACTGTCAATATCGACGTCTGGTATTTGATCATTATCCATATCGATATTCAGATCAGCTACACAGTCATTGTCAATATCAACGTTTATATCTGGATATCCATCATTATCTGTATCGATGTTGATTTTAATGCCATCCAGTTTACAAACATTCTTATCCTTGATATTTCCATCTGGATCATATTCTGTGCCATCTGGTAATGTGACGGATCCATCAGGATTGATGATTGCGCCATCTGGTGTTTCGATTTCTGTGCCATTTGGGAATTCTACCTTTCCACCATCTGGTACTTCTACACTGCCATCTGGTTTCTTTGTTGGTTGATCGCCTTCGTCATTTGGCTTTCCACATACTTCATCGCCAGATTCTACTTTGCCATCCGGTCCAACTACACACATATTGTCTTTGTTGTCTGGCTGTGCAGTATTGCTTATGGCGAATTTGCCAAGCTCGTCTGTGATAAATGTCACATAGCTTCCTTCTTTTTCTGCTTTGATTTCTGTGACTTTGCCGTTTTCATCAATTTGATAGATGATTGGTTCTTCTTTGTCTGTATATGGTAGATATACTTTGATACTTCCATCCGGCTCTACTTTCGTATTGCCTTTCTGTAAGTACACATCATATACCGTATTCGCATTCTTTGGTAATGGTGGTAATGGCTGATCGGTTATATCATCCACAATCAGTTCCAAATTAGGATCAAAAGTAGTACCATCTTGTCCTTCCACCTTTGATGATTTATCATCCGTTTCGATCACTTGTTTTCTTTCTGATTCCCATTTGTCTTCTGCATCTTTGATCCAATCTTCATATTCTTTTTTCTCTTCATCCGTTAGTTTATCTTTGACTTCTTCGTATTCATCTTTCACTTGATCGATAATGTCTTTAGATTCATCACTTCCATCTATATCTTCTATATCTGGTAATGGTATGATTTCAAAAGATAAGCTTGATTCATTCCCTGCATTGTCGATCGCATTCACTTCGTATTTTCCTACTCCATCAATTCGTTCATCACTGTCTTCTTGAATCGTTCCTGCTTGTGTTCCATCCTTTAAGTATTCCGCATACGATAATCCACTTCCTGCATCTTTTACTTTGATATATCTTGGAAGATAGTAATACTTATATACACTTTGATCTTTTACTCCGGTGATTTCCGGTCCTTTGCGATCGATCATGAGTGATTCACTAGCACTTAGATCACTGCAATTTCCTGCTTTATCACATGCCTTCGCTGTGATTCCGATTTCTACATCATCTTTATAAGTGACTTTTCCAGTTGTGCTTGTTTTGGTATTTGTGGAACCTTTTGTATCAGTTTCAATATACGTATAATTATCAATTCCACTAGTCGCATCAGTACTTGACATAATCACTTCTGCGCCTGTATTCATCCAATTGCCAAAGCTCAAGAAATTGATCAGTCTTGCCATTCTGGATGTATTCAGTTCATTCATCGTTAAGGTTGGTACGGTTGGTGGTGTTTGATCGATTCTTACTTTATATTGGATTCCTTTTGCGATGATGCCTGTGGTGGAATTCTTCAAATAGAATGTGACTGGATATTCTCCATCTGTGTGATACGTGATAGGAGTTGTTTGGAAGTTGATGCCATCCGAACTGATTTGATCATACCCATCTTTATTGGTGGTAGCTATTTGAATATCACTTACATACCAATTGTTCTTCCCTAAAGTTCCTGTGATTTTATAATATCCACTTCCATTGTTTGGTAGTGTAGTATCATTAATAATCAGTGTTCCTTCTTGATATTCAAAATCATAATTTGGATTCGTCAAACCTGTGACTTGGATACCATCTGTATATCTTCCTGCTTGTTGGCTTGTTGGATATTTGCTTGTGATGATTGGTGTTCCTAAATTATCTCCACTTATTGGTTGAGGATTGTAAGTAACACCATTATCTTTAAATACTTCTCCTACTTTCTTCGTCACATCTTTTGGTTTCACAGTTGTTTTTCTTGGATTGACTGTGATGACTTTAGAATCAGAAGATGATTGATAATTGGTATCTTGTGCTTTGGTTACTTTTAATGTAAATGAACCAACACCTGTGACCTTAATTGATCCATTGTTTAATGTAGCACCAGTACCAGAATCATTTTCAATAGACCATGTAATAGCCCCACTTCCTGTACCACCAGTAGATGTTGGTGTATACGTATTGCCATACATCATAGAATCTCCACTAGTGATCTTGATAGGATTGGTTTGTGCTGGTAGTTGAGATAATGTGATTTGTTTTGTGACTGTTTTAGGATTGTAGTTGTTATTTCCAGCAACTGTCGCTTCTAAAGTAAAGGTGCCAGCACTCAACATCTTGAACTTATTTGTATTAGAAATTTGAGCGATAGAATTTCCATTTGTGATTGTATAAGTTTCATTTTCTCCACTTTCATTTCCAGTAGTAGTGATTAGAATTTCTTGATTTGATTGAAAGGTATAGTTTGCGTTATTTGTGATTTGATAATTATTTTGATTTGCTTTATTCACAACAATTTGAACTGTTTTTGTGAAATCCATTTGATTTCCATCTTTACCAGAAATTGTTACATTATAAGTGCCCGCATTTAAATCATTGCCTTTTACTTTTAAGGCACCAGTAGTATCGATAATGAAATGTGATTCATCACCGCTTGTACCTAATTGAATAGATGCGATTGTGGACGTAGGTTCTCCTGTTGGGTATTGAAGCGAGAATGTCCCTACTGTTCCATTTACTTTTGTATATTCATCATTATAAACAAGATTTGAGCTTGATGGTGTAAATATAACGGTTGGCTCCGGTTTATCCGTGACTGCAAATCTGAAATCCTGTGTATTTCCATATGCATCTGTCACATGTATTGTATAGGTTCCTTCATTCAATGTACCACCAGTAAATTCAGATGTTTGATTTAATGAGTCAGTGATGGTAGCTGTATAGGAATTCCAGTCTTTTTGATCATCTGGTACTGAAAGAGAAATTGTATCTGTTATTTTAATATCATTACAACTGGAAGCTGTAAAACTTTGAAGTTGTGGCGTTCCTTTATAAATATCTACAACAAAACTAGTATTCATTATTGAATTACCAATAATATACTTCCTGTAAACTCTTTGATCTTGTGCTATAATTTCAATATTATTATTTATAAATTCTGAACAATTTCTTGGAGCATTCCCTACAGGATCCTCTACTTTACATGTTAAAGTTTCAATTGAAGATGATATAGCACTAAGTTTAATATTATCATTATATTTTTCACCATTTTTATATGGTAAATCATTATTCTTTAATGCATGTAATTGTAAAGGCACCAATATCACCCACTCTTTATCCTCAGAAGAACCGTAAAATATTCTTCCATTTTCAAGCAATCGTATGGTATATAAATTTACTCCACCAATTTTCACAGTTTTATTGCTATCATCAAAATAGTCTGTCGCTGCTTGCCCCTTAAGATATAATTCTCCATCTCCGATAAAATTAATAGTATCAAGAATATGAAGGTCATTTCCATAAAGAGCCACGTTGCCAACATCAGAAAGGCCATCTACACTGACAACTAAATGTACTCCCAAAGTTGTTGTGTTATTCCTTTTTTTACCTATTATATATCCATTTGTAATATTCCTATCTTGTACTAATACTGCTAAAGCAGGATAATCCCTTTGTGAAATGTCTGCATCTATATCAACTACGTTAGTAAACGCATCTATTTTGTTTTCTGTATAAATCTGAGTAGGTGTATTGACATTGCTCTTTTTGCTTATTCCATCATATATCGTTCCACCCCATGTAAATATAGTTCCGTCATTTTTCAAAGCATATATTATATTAGGTTCTGTTCTAGTTATTTTTTTTACATTATTAATTGGAAGTTTCTTAAACGTAGTGCTTGATTCATTAGTGCCATCACCAAATTGACCGTTGGAATTATCACCGCTAGCATATACATTGCCATTTTCTGTCAAAATAAAATATGTTTTTTCAGTAGCTGTAATAGACATTATCTTTTCTGTTATACCTGGATCTACCATAATCGGTTTTGTATAAGTTGTATCAATGGTACCTATACCAAATTGACCAAAATTATTCATGCCCCACACATATAATGTATTATCAGTTCTTAAAGCCAATCCTCTCCCATATGGCTCTGATGCAGATGAATTTTTTGATACTAAAGCAATCTTAACGACATCTTCTAATGGTACACCATTCTCACCCACCATCAATTTCCATAATGGAGAATTTGAGGCAGTTGCATTTTGTGAATGATAAACTCTTTTAGATTCAGTGACAACTGCCACGTCAATACGAGTATATAACATAGCATCATTGGCTTGAACAAAATCAATGATCTTTTCTTGATCACTATTTTCTATTTCAGCCGCATTCATGAAAAAAGAAGCTGTTGAACTTGCAATCGGTATACCAATAATACCTGCAATCAATAAGCATACAATAGTACATATTCTCTTCTTCATAACCATCCCTCTTTCTTTACACGAAACATCAATGATATGTTAAAACAAAAACAAGAACTATATCCTTTTTCAACCACAAACTGCCTACACCTCATATAAAACAGTCCTTTCTTAGTCAATGATAGGAGTACAACAAATATAAAATGGTTACAAAAAAAATCAAAAAATTTCATAAAAAATTCTCTGATTTTAAAATTCTTATTCAAATACCAAATCAAAACCTTCATTTACCAATTTCCGGTAAAATGCATCGTTTTTTTGTTTCAATGCCTGATATACGTTTTGAATTTCTAATAATTCCTCTTTACTATGTTCATCTTCATCCATCGCAAAATTCACCAATGTGAAATAAGCACTACGACTGCTTTGAATGCTTTTCTCTTGATAAACAATTGTTGGAAAATTAGAACTTTGTACGACGGGCACTTCTTGTTTGTTTGACTCCTGTTGTGAAAATAGATCTTTTTGCCTTACTTGATTCATATCAAGATCTTCTTTTAACATAACACCTCCGCTGACCATTAACACACTCATTGCCACACCACATGTTGTGATTAACGCATTGGAAGACACAAACTCTTTACATTTCCATACATGTGATTTCATTTGATTCAAAAAAATAAGGAATACAGAATCACTGACAAGCAAATCGGCACGGAAATTGATTTTGCGCTCATTGTCCTTTTCAAACTGTCGGACCAAAGATGAAAGATCTTTTTTTGCACGATGCAGACGTGTTTTCACCGTTCCACTGGACAATCCAACCATTTTTGCGGCTTCTTCAATTTTCATCTGTTTCAAATACACAAGTTCTACAATGTCTCTATATTTTGGCTTCAATTGATAAATCAAATCATGGATTACATCCTTTTCGTTTTCATTGTTGCAGTAATCAAATGGAATCATATAAGGACGCTGTTCCAAACACTGAGATTGACTCAATACATCCGGATCGGCCGGAATGTCATGTTTTTTACGAAAAATCTTATGACATTTAGAATGAACGATTGTTTTCAGCCATGCCGGAAACGCAACCGGTTCACGCAGTTCTTTGATGGATTTATGGATGGCAATAAACACTTCCTGTACCGCATCTTTTGCGTCCGCATCATTTTTGGTGTATGTAAAAGCCATCGCATATGCCATTTGATAGTAATACTGAAACAATGCATCAAACGCACCCGGTTCATCACGAATTGCCGCATTCACCATGTCCAATTCCTGTTGTGTCATAGGTTTACCTCCGCTTGCTTTTCCACATTTTTTTACATTATAATTCAATTAAATGAAAATGTAAACTAAGAAACCATCATTTCTTATCATTACCACAAGTTTATAAAATGCATATTTTACATATATTTCCATTTATAAGGCAAAACTCATTATAATCTATGATTTTTACAAATCAAATTCATATTTCATGTTGAAAATAAAATTTATTTATATTTTTTATTTTTTTGTTTCAAACAAATAAAAATATAAATTTAATAAATAGTACTACAAATATCAATAAGATTCCATATGTTTTAGCATAAAGAAATAAGACTTGCTGAAATAGAACAATTGAGTTAACAAAGAAAAGAAATTGGATTTATGGATATTCAACCTTATCAATCTATTGCGTCTTCTTTTAATAGAAACTGTTCATACCATCATCATATCATAGAAAAACATCATGTTTTATAGCGACAATTTTTCATAATAAACAAAGACGCTCAAAATTGCAGGTAACCATCGATTACATTTGAAATATTATGAGAATCAACAACGTAAATGAAGAAAGCGCCATGGATTTACTGGTAATGTTTTACTTTTGTAAGATGACTTCTTCCATAATAAAACATTTTTAAATGATCACATATTCCATCTACAAGATTTACAAAACTACCTTTTTGCGATACAATTCTATCCATTGAGGTGACTTATGAAAAAAAACTATGATTTATTAAAAGGACCGATTATCCCTGCGTTAAGTGCACTTGCGCTTCCTATTATGGCAACAAGTCTCATACAGATGGCATATAATATGACCGATATGATTTGGATCGGTCAAATAGGCAGCGGCGCTGTCGCATCTGTAGGCGCAGCCGGTATGTATATGTGGCTTTCCAATGGACTTGCGACACTGGCTAAAATGGGTGGTCAGATTAAAGTGGCACAATCCATAGGATCTAAATCATATAAGGACGCTAAAGCTTATGCTCGCGCTTCCTTTCAAATGGGAATACTGTTTGCGATTATTTTTGGCATCATTGCTTTATTGTTTGGAAAACAAATGATTGATTTCTTCCAATTGAACAGTGAACAAGTCGCAATGGATGCGACGCGCTATTTAATGATCACCAGCGGTTTGGTTGTCTTCTCTTTTGTCAATCAAATATTTACCGGTGTTTTGACCGCTATGGGTAATAGCCGCACATCTTTTCTGGCCACTTCCGTAGGACTTGTCATGAACATTATTCTGGATCCCTTATTTATTTTTGGTTTTGGATTTATTCCTGCACTTGGCGTTGTTGGTGCAGCGATAGCGACTGTACTTGCTCAATCCATCGTGACTTTGTTATTTATCTATTCTGTACGCAAAGAAACGATGATTTTCACAAATCTTCAAGTTTTTCGCACAAAAACAATGAAACATATGAAAGAAATTTTCCGTATTGGTTTTCCAACTGCTTTACAAAGCATGTTATTTTCTAGTATTTCCATGGTCATTGCACGTTTGATCGCCGGATGGGGCGATGCGGCAGTTGCGGTACAAAAAGTCGGAAGTCAAATTGAATCCATTTCCTGGATGACCTCAGAAGGCTATGCGGCTGCGTTAAACAGTTTTGTTGCGCAGAATTATGGCGCCAATAATCCGGAACGAATCAAACAAGGCTATTATGCGTCTATGTGGCTGATGCTTGCATGGGGTATCCTTTGTACCATTCTTTTATTGGTTTTTCCGCAAATGATCTTTCGCATCTTTATACAGGAAAGCGATGTTCTTCCTCTTGGTGTGGACTATTTACGCATTTTGGCGCTTTCAGAATATTTCATGTGTATTGAAATAACAACCGCCGGGGCATTCAACGGACTGGGTAAAACAATGCCGCCTAGTCTTATTTCCATTTCTCTGACTGCCTTGCGTATTCCTTTGGCCATATGGCTTTCAGGGCTGCTTGGTCTCAATGGCATCTGGTGGACAATTACCATCAGTTCCATTTTAAAAGGCATCGTGCTGACCGCATGGTTTTATATTATACTGAAAAAACCGCCGTTTGTAAAAACAAAAGAAATACAAGTATAATTAAAAACTCCTTGTCCATACTATGAGTATCAATAAGGAGGTCTTTTGAATGAAACTGAATCAATTATGTCTTGCGGGCAGTGTCCTTGTTTTGCTTTGCGGATGTGGAATGATGAGCAATAACGATAAAACAAATGGTGATGCGAATGCTAGCAACACAAATCCACCAAAATCAAGCAGATCGAGCGATATAGGCAATGATATCAAACAAGGCGTTGATAATGTAGAAGACAGTATTGACAACATGATGTCTTATCTTACCGGTAAAGGTATTCAAATGGAAAATGTAACACCGATAGAACAAATGGATTTTGCGGCTCATGAAGGAAGAAGTTTCACCGTAAACGGCAGCACCGGATATCTTTACCGTTTAAAATCAGATGATGAGAATATGAAAAAGCTGTTACAATCGGCAAAAGAAAAAGGTACAGTGAAAGTCAATATCAACGGTGAAGAACAGGAATATAACGCAAGTGTCAATGGCGATTATTTATTTGTGTATAAAAAAGAAGCTGACATGAATCAATTCAATTCACTAATGAAAGATTATATTCCGGGTGCCTACAATTTAGATGGAACATCTGGCAATGATTTCTCCGGCGAACCATCACAGCGCGGCAATACATTAGACAACGAACAAGATTAAATACAAGCATTACTTGACTAATCCAAATCGGATTAGTTTTTTTCAATATATTTTCACATTCAATTTCTTATCATATCCACATACCGATTATGTCTTTCAACATACTTTTTACCTCTGAAACATAAAAACTTTTAGTTTCTAACGAAGTTTTGATTGCTTTTCACAAAATTGTAATAAGTAAGAAACAATATAAAAAATTAACCATAAAGTCTTTTGAATAATCTATATGCGTCATCTTATCATAACATAGAGACTCTCGATAAGAGCACGTATTTAGATTGATCAAAAACATGATCATCGCTTTCAATCTCCTTGTGTAAAGAATTCTATTTTGCATATATATCACAATGCTTGATGAATGCATCCTATGAAAATAAAACGATCGTAAAACTCCTGCTTGTAATGCATGACGAATACCTCTCAAAAATAAAGAAATTTCACAACAAATATAAATACCAACATATTATAACGATTTTAACCATCAGCTAGATAATTAAGTTGGATATCTAAATTATTGTAGGGATAAAAGTAGGCTATAAATTATCATAGGGTCAAGATGAAGGTGAGCTCTAAATTATTGTAGGGTGATCCTTTTTGTTCATTTTCATAAAAAATCCTTTCATAGTAGAATGTAATTGCCAAACAACATTTCTATGAAAGGAG
>CAJTIT010000045.1:3112-13516 GCA_910576345.1 Erysipelotrichales bacterium | reverse complement strand
TCCATCTTCATCCTTATCGATATTGAAGTCTGGCTTACCATCTCCATCTCCATCGATATTCAAATCTGGGAGCCCATCATAATCACTATCGATGTTGAGATCCGGAATGCCGTCATAATCAAAGTCAATGTTGATATCTGGTTTTCCGTCATTGTCACTATCATAATTGGTCAATGGCATTTTCCATTCCATTGTGTCATATGTGAATTTATTACATGTATGATCTTTAACAGGTTTCCAGTCTGTGATTGGCAAGATGTTCAAATATGGTTTCTGTGATGTTCCTTTTGTGATATTCAGGTTTGCCTTCATATCTCCGTCCGTATCGATATTGATATTAGGAATATCATCCTTGTCTGTATCCACATTGATTTGCGGTTTTACTTTTGTGCCTGTACAATATTCTTCTTTTACTGTCGCACTTTGTACTACACATTTTGTAGGTTTCCAATCTGTTTTCTTTAGAATCACAAGGTTGATATCAGGTTTTCCATCCTTGTCGGTATCGATATTTAAATCCGGTTTTCCATCGCCGTCACTGTCGATATTGAGGTCAGGAATGCCATCATAATCTCGATCACCGTTGATCACAACCCAGTTTCCACTATCATCTTTCCATTTGATATTCAGGTCTGGACAATCATCTCCATCCGGATCATTGAAATCCGGTTTCCCATCGCCGTCCACATCTTTATCTACTTGACTGTCAATCATTAACTTGCCTTCTTTAAAGATGAAATTGTAATTTGGATAGGTTGTGTTCATTGTCTTTGGATTTCCTGTGATCGGATAACTTCCGCTTTTACTGTTTGTCGTTGCGCTTGTGGATAACTTGACATCATTCAAATCTACTACATCTTGTACCCCATTCCAACTGACCAACTGACTTGTGAAATCTTGAAATGTCAGTGGTGGATTGGGTTCTCCTTTTTGTTTTGTTTTATCATCGATGATCACATTGATATCTTTTGGAAGTACTTCTATCGTTACTACCTTACTTAATGTCACTTCACTGTCTGCCGTTCTTGTCACTGTGATATTGATTTTTGTACCACTACTACATTTCAATGCATCAAAATCTGCCATATTGTTATTTACGCTTGGATTCGATACAAAGATCGTATTGTCTACTTCAAATGTATAGTTGACATTGGAACTCGAACTGTCATCTTGTAAGGAGCGTATTGTAAAGTGATCTCCATAATAGATCTTCCCCGGTTGATTGATGGATAAACTACTCTCTTCCGGTGATAAGATCTTCATCTTTCCATCTGCTTCTGTTTTGTTATAGTTTCGATTTCCTGCTTTTTCAACATGGAGGGGTATTTCTATTGTCGTATCTCCACTATAGTTGTACTCAATATCTACTCCGTTGTTTGTCCATGCCACTCCATTCGCACTTGCATCTACAGATATATAATAATTTGTATCATTTACTGTTACGCCACCTTCATTACCGGATATATCTTGTGCTATGATGATTGGTGTTACTTTTCCTTTGCCATTTTGTGCAGCTGTTACTCCTGAAAATGATATCGTCTGGTTTGCCTTTGTGATATTGATTGGTAGCTCAATCGTTTTATCTGTGTAGTTACCGATTGGATCATGACTGGTCGCTTCTACGATCACTTGTCCGACTTGCGTCTTTAGACTTGCATTCAATATGGATACTAGTCCACTTGGATCGACACTGATCACATCCGTTGGACTTCCTGCTTTTAGTGCATAGGTGACATTGGTTCCTGCTGGATTTCCTGCCGTATATAATTGGAATGTTTTTCCTTGTCCATATACTTCACTGTAATCATCATAATCATTTCCACTCTTTGGCAGTTCGTTTCCACTTGCATCGGTATAGATAAACTCTTGACTCCCTGCCGTTACAGTAAAGGTTAGCTCTGCGATCGCATTTGCTTGTCCGGTACTTCCTTGTTTTTCTGCGACAATCACTACCGTTCCTACACCGTTGATCGTAATCGCTCCACTATTTGGATGTACCGTAACAACATTGGAAGAACCGTCTTTGATTCGATACGTTATCGGGTTGGTATTGGAACTTCCTTTGACTGTCGCATATACAATTACGCCTGTATCTGTTAATGCGGCAGATTTTGTTGTAATGATGGTATTGGATGTTGGACTTTGATAAAACTTCAAGTTCTCCGCAGGAGCCATTCCTACACTTACCGTGACCGGAATTTCTTTTGAACTCCATTTATCAGAAACAATGATTACAAAGTTATAGGTGTCTACTCCAAGATTGGCATTTGTCTTGATAACTCCACTACTAGCATTCACTTGAAATAAACTGCCATCACTGCTAGAATCTGACTTAATAGCATAGGAATAGGTAGTTACGGAGCTTCCTATTGTATCTGGCGTTCCAAGGGTTCCTTGTATCTTACCAATCGTCCCTCCTATTTTTATATTTGTATCATTGGCAGCAAACGTTGGTATACTCGTATCACTGGAAGCAGGATCTGGTATCATATTGCCATCCACTTCTCGATAAATCACAATTTCTTTTTCCGTAAAAGCTGTTTGATAATTATGTCCGTTTGGATCCAACTCATCCACTGTTGCACGTATTTTTACTTTTCCAAAACCATTTCCCTTATACGCAATTTGTCCTGTATTTTCATCCAAAGTAATCAAACTGGCATCTCCACTTACAATTGTATATTTTATTTGTAAATCATTTGTCATAGGTGTTGCGATAGCTGTTTCATACCAACTTGTATTCGCTTCACTAATTGATTTTTTCGTCAAATTAGGGTCATTGAATGCTATTGTGGGAGAAATCTTGGAAATCGACACATGAATTACACCGGTTTCTTTGGTGCGATAAGTATCTTTTGTGAAATCATTTGAATCATAATATAATCGATCATTGGTACTTTCGTCAACAACCCTCACTTTAAAATAATAATCTGCGACAGGTAGTGTATTGATTGATTTTATTTTCGCTGTTCCATTTTGAGTATCTGCATTGATTGTAAAATATGCAGATGGATTCAAATAATTTCCGTTACCATTCGCATCTGTATCATACAAATAAAAATGATAAGGTCCTTGCCCTGCGTTTGTATCAATTGAAACGAATGTACTCCCAGCTGTGTTTTTCGTATCTATATAAGGTATTGTGACTTTTGTGGAATCAGCAGTTATCGAGTTAATGATGCCTTTTTGTGGCAGATCTATTTGCGTAAGTACTCTTAATTCACATGATGCATCAATATATGGTATATAAACCAATTCCGTGTATGTTGTAGTCCCATCATTATATTGGGGATAAGGATTGTAATCAGGTCCATAATAAAGTACTCTTTGTCCTTGATAAATTTCATCCAACCAAAATTCATATAAACCAATTTGATTAAAAAACCTGAGATCTGTCTCTTTGTTGGTTATGATATTATAATCATTCACTGATGGTATGGATATAGTTCCTTTTCCACTTTTTTTCTCAATCAATTTACCTGTATCATCAACATTCGCATTGTTTAAATACATGGAATTTGCTTTAGCAAAGCATGTAGAAACACTGCTTTGTGTAATATACGTGGAGCCGCAGCCTGCAAGTGGAACAAGATTCTCAGAAAGAATCAAAGCTTTTCCATTTGATAAATCAGCATGCGCAATTGTCCAGTCCAAACCGCCCATTTCAAACGTATTCTTTCCTGTTCTTTCAAATACATCTCCAACATTATAATAGTCTATTTGAGCCGGGGCAGCAAAAATGCTTGTATTGCGGTAAACATATAATGCGATCAATAACCCAAATAACGTTACAATTGTCATAATAAATTTTTTCATAAATCACATTCCTTTCATTTCATATTTCTAAATGTAGACATAAATAGAGATGGGAAAAAGTTGTTGAAATATATGTTTCTGGATAAAAAAACAGGCATTTTCATAGTGAAAATACCCGTTCAGAAATGTCTACTAATGAAGACTTCCTTTTATTGAAATGTATCTTTCTGCTTATTTCTTTTAAATAATAAATAGCTTAAAATTCCTAATGTGATGAGACTGATTCCCATATAAATATTGGTATTTGTTTCATCTCCTGTAATGGCACCACCTATGTTTGGTGTATAGGTTCCCATGACGCTTGTGTTACTTTCTTTATCACCTATAATGGATACAATGCCTAATTCATCTGTTTCATAAATTAGATAACCATCTTCTATTTTGTATTCTATCTTTTCATAAGTTCCATTTGTATTCTTTTTAATAAGAATAGGATTATTGATATTTTCATAAGGTATCTTTACTTTTAAAATACCTTCCGGTTGTACTTCTACGCCATCTTTTAAAAGTTTTACATCATATACTTTCTTTATTTCTTGATCTTGTAATAATTCTTTTGCGTCATTCGTAATATCTTCTTTTTTATCTTCTGTCACATCTTCTACTTTTAATGCATAGTTTGGTAAAAATGGTGTGCCATCTGGTTTTGTGACAATGATTCCGTTATCTTCCAATTCATTTTTTACAAGATTCATCGTATCAAATTCTGTTCCGTCTTTCTTTCCATTGATCTCTGGTTTCCAGTCTGTAATCTCTATGATGTTTTCATCCGGTGTTCCATCTTCATCCTTATCGATATTGAAGTCTGGCTTACCATCTCCATCTCCATCGATATTCAAATCCGGGAGCCCATCATAATCACTATCGATGTTGAGATCCGGAATGCCGTCATAATCAAAGTCAATGTTGATATCTGGTTTTCCGTCATTGTCACTATCATAATTGGTCAATGGCATTTTCCATTCCATTGTGTCATATGTGAATTTATTACATGTATGATCTTTAACAGGTTTCCAGTCTGTGATTGGCAAGATGTTCAAATATGGTTTCTGTGATGTTCCTTTTGTGATATTCAGGTTTGCCTTCATATCTCCGTCCGTATCGATATTGATATTAGGAATGTTGTCATTGTCTGTGTCTACATTGATTTGTACCTTTACACTCGTTCCGGTACAGTATTCTTCTTTGATTCCCTTATCTTCATCTGCGTTTACACATATCGTTGGCTTCCAGTCTGATTTTTTGAGAATCACTAGATTTAAATCCGGTTTGCCGTCGCCATCCGTGTCAAGATTCAAATCCGGTTCTCCATCACCATCACTGTCAATGTTGAAATCAGGAATGCCATCATTATTGCGGTCACCGTTGATGACTACCCACTTGCCGTCATCGCCTTTCCATTTGATGTTAAGGTCTGGACATCCATCTCCATCCGGATCTTTGAAGTCTGGTTTGCCATCGCCGTCTACATCTACATCAATCTTCTTAAGCGCCACTTCATGGCAGCTTTCGCTTCCTTCATTTCCGGCTTTGTCGGTTGGTATTACACAGACTTTATACGTTCCTGCCGTTTCTGATATTGTGATGTTTGCCTTTTCATTGGAAACCGTCAATGTATCCTGTTTCATTGGACTGCCATAGCTCTTATCACTCTCTTGTTTATAAACCTTATAGGCAATGCTTGTTGTTCCCGATACTTCTAACTGATTATTACTGTCATCGGTCGTAATCTCAAATGTGGTTCCCGGTTTAAAGAAGATGCCTCCGCTTAATGTGTTTATGATATCTTGAAGCTTATTGTTCGAATCCTTTGCCTTGATATTCTTTACTTTCGGTGCTTTCTTATCAATCTTGATTCGCTCTTTCTTTTCTCCGGTTATCGCTCCGCTGTCTTTCTTCATCCAGAAGCTTTGTTCATTGTTTCCTTCTTGTGATACAGATACAAAGTTCTTATTCCAACTACTTTGGTCTTTTGACATGTTCACGTATTCACTATGATCGGAAACAATGTTGACATCTTGATTTGTCCAATCTCCGCGATACGATTGTCCATCGTCTGTTTCCATGTGATACCAACTATCATCTATGTTTTCTTCTGTGACTGTTAGCGTTCCTTCTTTCATCGTAAACGAATAGTTTGGATATGTCTTATTTAAGTAATTTACATCCCCTTTGATCGGATAATTACCTGCTTGACTGTTTTGATTGGCAGTGGTGCTTAACTTGATATCATTTGTTTGAATCACATCTTTTGTGCCGTTCCATGATACCAGTTGTGAAGTAAAGTCTTCTGTTGTGAATGGTGGATTCGCTTCCCCTTTTAGTTTCTCTTTATCTTCGATTGTGATATTGACCGGTTTTGGTAATACCTTTACTTTCACTTTCTTGCTTAACGGTACTTCCCCATCTGCCGTTCTTGTCACCGTGATCGTGATCTCTGTATTACCACTGTATTTCAATGCATCAAATTCTGCTTGTTTACCGTTTATCGTTCCGCTGCTGATATAGGTTGTGTTATCGACCGTAAAGGTGTATTGTACATTCTCACTTGCGGAATCATCTTGTGTAGAGCGTACTGTGAAATGATCACCATAGATAATCTTGCCCGGTGTCGATACCGCTAACATCGCTTCATTGATTCCTAAGATATGCAAGGTTCCATCACCTTCCGCATTCTCATAATTGCGATTGCCCGGTAGATTGACATGAAGCTTGATGTCTTTTCCGTTATCTCCGCTATAACTGTATTGGATTTCTTTTCCGTTGTTCGTCCATGCGGTGGAAGACTGATTTACATCCACTTCTATCACAGCAGTGCCTTCCGTATCAGGATTACCATCTACCTTTATGATTGGTGTTACACTTCCGGTTCCATTTACTACATAAACTGGATCATCCGCAAATTCTACTTTTCTTGTGCCTTTTTTGATCGTAATCGGTAATTCAATCGTTTTATCACTATAATTTCCGCTTGGATCATGACTGGTTGCCTCAATCGTCACATGACCGATATCTGCACTTCGTGAAGCGTTAAGAATATGAACTGTGCCATCACTGTCTACGGAGATCACATCGCTATTACTTCCTGCCTTTAACTGATATGTGACCGTAGTTCCCGATGGATTGCCGGTCGTATATACATTGAACGTTCCGTTAGGTTCATACGTTTTTTCATAAGTGTTATACTTACCGGTACTACTGTTTTTTGGCATTTCTTTGGATAAGGTGGAATCCGTCGTATAAATGAAATTCTGTGCTCCTTCCGTTACTGTAAAGGTTAATTCCGCTCTGGCATCCGCTTGACCGCTTGCCCCTTTCTTCGTTGCGACGATCGTTACCGTTCCGATTCCTCTGATCGTAACCGCTCCACTGGTGGGATTGATCTCAATAACATTTGAACTGCCATCCTTGATTTCATATTTCACCGGATTGGAATTACTGCTTCCCTTTACGGTTGCGAACACTTCTACATTTTTATCGGTGAAGTTCACTGTTTTTTTATCGATTACTGTACTTGATGTTTTCGTTTCATAAAACTTTAAGTCTTCTGCTTTTGCCAATCCTACATTGATCGTCACCGGTATTTCCTTCGTACTCCATTTATCCGATACCGTTACCGTAATGTGATAAGTGTCTACTCCAAGATTCGCTTTGGTGGTGATCACACCGGTACTCGAATTCACCGCAAAGAAGGATCCGTTTCCATCACTTTTGATTCCATACGTATAAGTGATCTTACTTCCGGAAACATCATCGGGTGTACCCGGTTCACCTTTTATCGTTCCTATCGTTCCGCCGGTCTTCACATTCGCATCATTGGCAGTAAAGGTAGGCTCATTCGCATCACTGGATTTTGGATCCGGTGTAACACTGCCGTCTACTTGAGCATAAACTACAATCTCTTTTTCAACATAGGCAGAATTATAATTATCATTACCGGTGTTAGGATCATCATCGGCAGTGGCTCTGATCTTTACTTTGCCATAAGAGCCATTCCCTTTATACGTAATCTCACCGCTATCCGGATCAATATCAATCAAACTGATATCTCCGCCGACTTTAGAATAAGTGATCTTTACTCCATCGCTTGGAGAAGCCGTTGCGGTTTCATTCCAAGCGGTTGCGGCATCCGTTACACTTTTCTTGGTTTGGTTGGGATCATCAAAAGCAATGCTTAAGTCCGTTTTCTCTACGGTGAAAGCAGTACATACCTTTGTTTGATCACTGGTACTTGGCGTATCTGGATAACCGTTATCATCCTGCGCACTGATACAAAACTTATAAGTCCCTGCCTTTAATCCTCCACTCACTAAATCCGGCGCATTCTGTTTGATTTTTACATTTAAAGATGTTTGGCTAGAGGCATTGTTAGAATCTAATCCGTCAATTTCAAAGTTTTCATATGTGCTGTCGCCGTTTGTATCAACCACATAAGTCAACGGCATGATTCCTTGGGGATCCACAGTGATTTTACCTACCGCTTGTCCGGCATTCACATTTTTTGTATATTCATAATCTCCTTTGGTCGCTCCGCTTTGTGGTGATTTCTCATAAGCAATCTTATGTGGCTCTACCACTTCCAGGTCTAATGTATCGGAAATCATGGAGCATTCTGCTGGTGTCGTACTATTCTCATTATAGGCTTCGTTGACAATACCGATTTTATATGTTCCATTTGCTATACCAGTTAAATCAAAAGCATAGACGCCACTTCCCTTTGCACGTTCTAACGGCTGATAATATACAAAATTACCATCGCGATCAAATATTATGGCCGATACCGTATAAGGGTTTCCATCAGAATCAGCCCCACTTTGCGCAGTTGCTTTTAAATATATTGTATGGTCTTTAACAGTTTTAGTAATAGTATCCCCATTGATATTTTCAATATGAATAAGCCCTGTCGTGCTGTCAAGAAGTGGCTGATGCACCCGCAATTTCATCGGTTCTCCACCCTCTTGATAAAGTGCCGTATATACTTCTGATACTTCTGGTTGCTCTATATTAGCAATTCCCGCGTCTGTTCCTTTTGAAACCGCAAATATCACATCTTCTGTATCATAGTATAAATATGGTCTGATTCCAGCTGGCTTTGTGCCCAAATCGCTAGGGCCACCATAGACATAGTTGGGAGAAATTGTACCCTGCCACATATCTCCAGTTCCATGATAAGCATAACTGCTACCATAATAATAATGCTCATCTAGCCTCAAATCTGCTTCTAAAATATCGGCACCTCTTCCATTATGTGCTTCTGATTCAGAAATCAATGGGACAATTTTTTGATATAATTCTGCATGATTTGAAAAGAGGATGCTTCTCATTATTCTTGCATTCCCCATATAACTACCGATACCACCGGTCATTGTTATATCGCTGCGCACATGTGATAAATTATATTCTTTTATATGATCCTTATCCTTTTTCGTTAATGATTGGTATAAGGAATTGATAGATTGATATAGTCCCTCTTCCTTTATATATGCCAATGATACTTTTTCGGGTACAGGATAAAATTGAACGTAATAAGAAGGATTTTGTCCTAAAACCATTTTATCGACAATTCGTGTACTTCCTGCCAACCATGCCGTCACACTAGGATTGTTGCATGTTGTAGTATAGTTTACATAACCATCTGTATATACTGGATCGCTTCCCACATCAACAACACACCCATAATCATTATAAGTTTCTTGTCTAATCAGCTGAAAAGATAACGGTTCATCAGTGTAATAAGGATTATTGATCCCCATCATAATTTTATCACCCTTTTTCATACCAATTTGATAATTCTTAATACCACTCGGCGGAATATTCACACGACCGCTTATATGGCCTCCAGCCTGATAAGAATTTTGTGTTGCATTTATTTTTGAGTTGTAGTACGTGGTACAAATATATAAAGTACCTAAAATAGCTAAACACGCAACCATTACCCTCTTCCACATAAACATTCATCCTTTCTCTAAAGTGTCTATTTAAGTAGACATTTCTGAACGGGTATTTTCACTATGAAAATGCCTGTTTTTTTATCCAGAAACATATATTTCAATAACTTTTTCCCAACTCTATTAATGTCTACTTAGCTAGACCTTCATTTATTGAAATGTATCTTTCTGCTTATTTCTTTTAAATAATAAATAGCTTAAAATTCCTAATGTGATGAGACTGATTCCCATATAAATATTGGTATTTGTTTCATCTCCTGTAATGGCACCGCCTATGTTTGGTGTATAGGTTCCCATGACGCTTGTGTTACTTTCTTTATCACCTATGATGGATACAATGCCTAATTCATCCGTTTCATAAATTAGATAACCATCTTCTATTTTGTATTCTATCTTTTCATAAGTTCCATTTGTATTCTTTTTAATAAGAATAGGATTATTGATATTTTCATAAGGTATCTTTACTTTTAAAATACCATCTGGTTGTACTTCTACGCCATCTTTTAAAAGTTTTACATCATATACTTTCTTAACTTCCGCAGCTTCTTTTATAAATTCTTTTGCATTATCACTTGTTTCATCCATGTATTCTTCTGTCACATCTTCTACTTTTAATGCATAGTTTGGTAAAAATGGTGTG
>CAJTIT010000045.1:0-3099 GCA_910576345.1 Erysipelotrichales bacterium | reverse complement strand
TAAGAATTTTGTGTTGCATTTATTTTTGAGTTGTAGTACGTGGTACAAATATATAAAGTACCTAAAATAGCTAAACACGCAACCATTACCCTCTTCCACATAAACATTCATCCTTTCTCTAAAGTGTCTATTTAAGTAGACATTAATAGAGTTGGGAAAAAGTTATTGAAATATATGTTTCTGGATAAAAAAACAGGCATTTTCATAGTGAAAATACCCGTTCAGAAATGTCTACTTAGCTAGACCTTCATTTATTGAAATGTATCTTTCTGCTTATTTCTTTTAAATAATAAATAGCTTAAAATTCCTAATGTGATGAGACTGATTCCCATATAAATATTGGTATTTGTTTCATCTCCTGTAATGGCACCGCCTATGTTTGGTGTATAGGTTCCCATGACGCTTGTGTTACTTTCTTTATCACCTATGATGGATACAATGCCTAATTCATCCGTTTCATAAATTAGATAACCATCTTCTATTTTGTATTCTATCTTTTCATAAGTTCCATTTGTATTCTTTTTAATAAGAATAGGATTATTGATATTTTCATAAGGTATCTTTACTTTTAAAATACCATCTGGTTGTACTTCTACGCCATCTTTTAAAAGTTTTACATCATATACTTTCTTAACTTCCGCAGCTTCTTTTATAAATTCTTTTGCATTATCACTTGTTTCATCCATGTATTCTTCTGTCACATCTTCAACTTTTAATGTGAAGTTTGGTAAAAATGGTGTGCCATCTGGTTTTGTGACAATGATTCCGTTATCTTCCAATTCATTTTTTACAAGATTCATCGTATCAAATTCTGTCCCGTCTTTCTTTCCATTGGTCTCTGGTTTCCACTCTGTAATCTCTATGATGTTTTCATCCGGTGTTCCATCTTCATCCTTATCGATATTGAAGTCTGGCTTACCATCTCCATCTCCATCGATATTCAAATCTGGGAGCCCATCATAATCACTATCGATGTTGAGATCCGGAATGCCGTCATAATCAAAGTCAATGTTGATATCTGGTTTTCCGTCATTGTCACTGTCATAATTGGTCAATGGCATTTTCCATTCCATTGTGTCATATGTGTATTTATTACATGTATGATCTTTAACAGGTTTCCAGTCTGTGATTGGCAAGATGTTCAAATATGGTTTCTGTGATGTTCCTTTTGTGATATTCAGGTTTGCCTTCATATCTCCATCGGTATCGATATTAATGTCGGGAACTCCATCATGGTCAATATCCACATTGATTTGTGGTTTTACATTTGTGCCTGTACAATACTCTACTTTGACAATATCACTCACTACTACACATTTGCTTGGTTTCCATTGTGCTTTCGTTAAGATTACCAAATTGATGTCTGGTTTACCATCTTTGTCTGTATCGATGTTTAAGTTTGGTATTCCATCACCATCACTGTCGATGTTGAGGTCAGGAATGCCATCATAATCTCGATCACCGTTGATGATTACCCAATTTCCATCATCATCTTTCCATTTGATATTCAGGTCCGGACAATCATCTCCATCCGGATCATTGAAATCCGGTTTTCCATCATCATCCACATCTTTATCGATCATGCCTTCTACCATTAGCTTTCCTTCTTTGAAGATGAAATTATAGTTTTGATATTTTCCATTCAGTTCCTTTGGATTTCCTGTGATTGGATAACTTCCGCCTTTGCTTGTCGTTGTCGCTGTTGTGGTTAGTTTTACATCATTGGAATCTACTTGATCTTTCACTCCATTCCAACTGATTAATTGATTTGTGAAATCTTGGAATGTTAATTCCGGGTTCTCTTCCCCTTGTTTCTTCTCTTTGTCATCGATCTTGATATTGATATCTTTGGGTAAGACTTTCACTTTGATTGTTTTACTTAACGCTACTTCTCCATCTGCTGTTCTTGTCACTTTGATACTGATTTCTGTGTTGCCACTGTTCTTTAATGCATCAAATTCTGCCTTGTTTCCATTTATATTCGGTTGTGAAATATAGATCGTATTGTCTACTTCAAATGTATACTTCACATTCGTACTTGAACTGTCATCTTGTAAGGAGCGTATTGTAAAGTGATCTCCATATACGACTTTTCCCGGTTGATTGATTGCCAACGTACTTTCCTCTTGTCCTAAGATTTTTAATGTCCCCTCTGCTTCTGCTTTGTTGTAATTTCGATTACCTTCTTTTTCTACATGGAGAGGTATAATGATTCCTTCTTCTTCGTCATAATTGTACTCTATATCGACTCCATTGTTTGTCCATGCGATGCCATTTCCTGCTTGTCCTACGGATATATAGTAATCCGGATCTTCTACATTGGCTCCTCCTGCATTACCGGATAGATCTTGTTCTGTAATCAGAGGAGTTACACGACCACTTCCGTTTGGCGCATGTGTCACATCTGAGAAGGATATCTTTTGATCTGCTTTGGTAATATCGATTGGTAATTCAATCGTCTTATCTTCATAGTTTCCATTCGGATCATGACTTGTCGCTAATACAATCACTTGTCCTTTTTGCTTGTTCAGACTTGCATTCAATATATGAATCGCTCCATCTTCATCCACTGTGATCACATCGGTTGGACTTGTGTTCTTTAATTCATATGTGACGTTAGTACCTGCCGGATTGCCGTCTGTATGAACTTTGAATGTCTTATCTTTTCCATACACTTCTTCATAGGTTTGATATTTATCCAATGTTTTTGGTAACTCATTTCCACTTTCATCCACATAGATGAATTCCTGTGATCCTGCAGTAACTGTAAACTCCAATTCTGTATACGCATCTGCTTGACCGGTGGCCCCTTTCTTCTCTGCAAGTACGATAACTTTTCCTACATTTTTAATCGTGACTGCACCACTGTTTGGATTTACATCAATCACATTCGTTGACTCTCCATCTTTTAGTTTGTAAGTAACAGGATTATGATTGGAACTTCCTTTCACTGTCGCAAATACTGTAATACCTGTATCTGTCACTTTTGCGCTTTTCTTTGTGATGATTGTATTTGAACTTGCATTCTCATAGAATTTCAATACTTCGGCTGGTGCCATTCCTACATTCACTGTGACCGGTATTTCTTTTGAACTCCAT
>CAJTIT010000044.1 GCA_910576345.1 Erysipelotrichales bacterium | reverse complement strand
ATAACATCATACTTTAATTGTTCATTCATTCTTAGATCAACCTTTCTCATAATGACCTCTCTTTCTCATGAGGTCTTATTTTATAACATACTTTAGGACAAAATCAATTTCGTTACATTAAGACATTATCATTTTCGAATCATAAAATGCAGCAATGAAGAGTAAAAAGTAATTGCCATTGTTTTTGTTTTATTGTATAATGTGAAAAACAGAACAGGAGTGAGAAGATGAGAATGCGCAAATAATGAATTCGACAAATGCTATCATTAACTGTTATTTGTGTCTTTTTTTTCGTTATTTGCCGCTCATACTTTCTGCATACAGGAAGAACAGAGATGTTCTTTTTCTTATGGAAAGGAAGTGGTTTCTCATGTTAAAACTCTCACATGTCACAATTAGAGATTTACAGGATCGCTGTATTGTCAACGATCTGTCTTTTACAATTCATGCATATGATAAAGTAGCCGTTATCGGTGAAGAAGGAAATGGTAAATCTACCTTATTAAAAGCGATGCTTTCAGATGATGGTATCGCATCTTATGCAAGTATCAGCGGTAAAATAGAAATGGATTTTAAAAAATGTGGTTATTTACCTCAGCAAATGGACACAAAATGGTATTCGTATACATGTATGGAATATTTGATGGAAGAAGATGTAGCTGCTTATGAAATCAAAATCGCATGTAAGAAATTAAATATTTCCTGGGAAATGCTTGATTCTTGTCAAAGGATACAAACTTTAAGCGGCGGAGAAAAAGTAAAAATACAGTTGTTAAAACTTTATTTACAACAATGTGAGATTTTGTTTTTGGATGAACCAACCAATGATTTGGATATTCATGCGATCGAATGGCTGGAACAGTTTTTGGATTCTTTGGAAATGCCGGTTGTGTTCGTAACGCATGATGAATCGTTATTGTCAAACTGTGCCAATCGTATTTTACATCTGGAACAACGCAATAAGAAAATGAAATCCGTTGTGAATGATTTTTATGGAACGTATGAAGAATATCTTCATACTCGTCAAACAGCAAGAAACAAAGAAGTAAAAACAGCGAAGAAAGAAAAACAGGAATTTTTGAAAAAACAAAAAAAACTAAATGATATACGCAATGCGGTTCATCATGCACAAAATAAAGTTTCAAGACAAGCACCGCATACAGCGAAAATGTTGAAACGGAAAATGCATGCGGTAAAAGCAATGGAACAAAGATTGGAACAAGTATCTTTGACAAAGGTCGATCAGGTGGAAGAAGCCATTGATTTACGGTTTGAGCTAGTATACGGCATTCACAAAAAAGTGGTTTTGGAACACGAATTTTCGATTTCTGTCGGTTCGCGAGTGTTGTTGAAACCACAGATGTTGTCTATACATGCCAGAGACAAAATTGCCATTACAGGGAAAAATGGTTGTGGTAAAAGTATGCTGATGAAGGAAATCTATGCGTATTTAAAAGATCGAAGTGATTTGCGTATTGGGTATATGCCGCAGAATTATGGCGAGCAAATGGATATGGATAAAAACGCGATTTCTTTTCTGCTGGACTCAAAAGATAAGAACGATGTTTCTAGAAGCAGAGAACTTTTAGGAAGAATTGCGTTTACAAGAGATGAGATGGAGAAACCCATACATCAACTGAGCGAGGGATCCAAGGCGAAATTGTATTTGTTAAAGTTTATCAAACAGTCTGCACAAGTTCTGCTTTTGGATGAGCCTACTCGTAATTTGTCACCGTTAAGCGCTGCGGTAATACGAACAATATTGGCATCTTATGATGGCTGTATCATTGCGGTAAGTCATGATCGGATGTTTCTGTGTGAGACGGTGAATGAAGTTTGGGTGATGGAGAATCAGATGTTGGTTACCACAGATAAATGATGCTCATCGAAACATCATGTATAGTTTGATTGTGATGGTTTAATAATGATACCAAACGTTTGATATTGACTGAAGATGTACGTATCAAGCTTTAGGAGATAGCGGATTCTTGTCTTCTATACGATTATGATGTTAGTATAATGGTAAAGAATGATGGAAAGTGTCCAAAAGTGTGATTGCCTTTGTTATGTACAGTGGTTAATGTGTGAATTGCATTGGCACGTTTGTTGTCAAAAAGCTCGATATGTCTTATAATGATATCATTTATGATGCTAAGACAAAATGTTTCAGTTTGTGTATGGGAGCAGATGGACATGGAAGAGCGCTAAGGAGTGTGATTCTTCCATCACTTGAACAAATTACAATGTATTCGGATACTTCCTCATTGGAAGAGTTTATCAACGGTGGTGCATATGTATTTACGACGTGCGTTTATGAAAAAGAAGCCCATTTGCCATTGTCATTTAACACAGAAAGCTTGCAGGGTAATGTTGTATGGTATAATATGAATTCATATCAATGGGAAATTTGAAAGGATGAGAAGATGAAGAAAGGGTTATGTGCAATCGGAGAAGCGTTGATTGATTTTATCCCTCAGGAAAAAGGGTGTCGCTTAAAGGATGTCGTATATTTTCAGCGTGTAGCGGGTGGAGCCCCTGCCAATGTCGCCGGTGCTTGTGCGAAGTTAGGCGGGCTATCTCGTATGATTACGCAACTGGGCAAGGATGCGTTTGGTGATTATATTATCGAAAGTTTAGAAAAAGCAGGAATTGACACCGGTTATATTTCAAGAACCGTAGACGCCGATACTGCCTTGGCTTTTGTTTCATTGGCAGCTGATGGTAATCGAGATTTTCAGTTCTATCGCCGTAATAGTGCGGACTTAATGCTTTCCCCAAAGCAAATCAGCAAAGAAATGTTGAAAGATTGCGGAATCTTGCATTTTTGTAGCGTATCACTGGTTGAATCAGCAATGAAACATGCGCATGAAAAACTAATACGCTATGCGCACGAGGAAAAGTTGCTTGTTTGTTTTGATCCAAATTTGCGTTTTTCACTTTGGAATGATAAGGATGCATTATATCAAAGTGTGCATGAATTTATGCCCTATGCAGATATTTTAAAAATTTCAGATGATGAGTTAAGCTTTATTACCGGAAAAACAAGCATAGAGGAATCATTGGAAGATTTGCTGAAAGATCAAACAAGACTTGTGATTTATACAAAAGGGAAAGAAGGCGTGTGTGCTTATACGAATACATGTAAAGTGGAAGTGTTTGGCCTTGATGTTGAATGCACAGATACGACAGGGGCTGGCGATTCCTTTATCGGAGCATTCTTGTATTGCCTGTTGCGTGATGAAATTCAAACATTGGATGTGTTGACAGAATCACAATTATACAAATATTTGAACTTTGCGAATGCGTATGCGGCTTATACAATTACCCAAGCCGGTGCTTTGGATGCGATGGCCGATGCAGAAACTTTTGCGAAATTCCGAACCGAAATGAAACTTTCATCGGATTTCGATGTGAAATAATTGATTATGGATCATCCAAGTCTAACGGATGACCTTTGTGAGGCGGATATGGCATGAATTTAGAAGATGTGTAAAACAAAAGATAGTAAATTCACCTACGTATTTATCATGATAAACAGTAATCTTAAATCATATTGGATGTATCATTTCTTTTTGTTTTTAAATATAATATTAAAATTACAATTTTAAAAAAAGCGACTTACAATTTTAGGAAAATATGTTTTAATAGTGTCGTGATAGATTGCCAGCAAAGAAACATACGTAAGAGTTCAACACAAGAAGAAAGTAGAGTAGATACATAGAATGAAATCGTCAGGGAAGAAGAAATCTCTGAACATATATTTGGGATTGGTTCGTTTGATGGATTGCGTCATGGAACGATTTTTGAAACCGCTTACACTGTGGGGTCTTTATCATAATGATGATCCTTATGATGTTCATGTAGAAAAGAATGTAAAAAAAGCATTAGAAAAGAATTGGCTGAAGCATGAAGATACCAATCGTAAAGTATCAGGTGTGTCGGTTAATTTTCAGCGAACGATAAAGAGAATGCTTCGCATTTCTGCTAGATCGTTTAAGAAATAAAAAAATAGTGCTGGCAAATATCGCAAGTCCACTCTTGACAGGGTGGATTTTTATTATAATAAAAATGTCGAAATTATTCGTTTGTATTGTTTTTATCATGAAAAGGAATAAAGATATATGCGCTTGCTATAGTTTGTTTGAAACGTTGATATTTCTTAACTTGATTTAAGGAAGATGGCCACAAACTTAAATGCTTAAAACTTTACGAAAACGTTTATTGATGGCAAACGATGATCTTGTGATATTCCAAAGGGGTGCGTTAAGAAAAGTACGAAATAAAACAGCGAATGAAACAAATCATGAAAGATGGATTACTCTATTTCCGTCTTTATAAGGATGTATACGATATTTTTCCATACATTTCCTTTATGGAATAAATAATTTAAAAAAATGTAATTATTCTTGTTGACAGTCATAAAAATAACATATAAAATGAAAAATAAGTAAAGGAGCATCTTTATGAACAATTATCAGACCATGAGCGATGAAGAATTGATCCATTCCATTCAAGAAAATATGGATACTTGTGATGATGCATTCCAGGAATTATATCGTCGTTATCATCGGCTTGCGTATGCGGTCGCAAAACGCACTTTGTCCAATGATAGCGATGCAGAAGATGTCTTGCAGGAAACGTTTATTGAAATTAAGCGCAGCATCCATCAGCTGAAAAATCCGCAGTATTTTCGTTTGTGGTTGTATCGTATTGTTTCCAACAAATGCAAGAATTTGTATCGCAAACGAAAGTTTTCTCTTGTGGACAGTGAAAATGAATATGTGCATAATTTGATTCATGATGAGCGACAGGATGTAAATCCGGAGCGCGAAATGAAGTTTTCCAGTGATCGCGATATGTTGCTTCAGTTTATGCGGGAACTTCCAAGCGGTCAGTCGTTGGTTTTGAAATTGTTTTATTTGGAACAGCGCTCCATTAAAGAAATTTCCGAGTATTTGAAACTTCCGGAAGGCACTGTGAAAAGCAGAATGTCTTCTGGCAAATTATCATTGAAACAAAAGATTACGCGCTATGAGCGAATGGAAAACACGAAATTGTCGTTCCACTCTTTGGACGAAGCAATTATGGCGGCATTCTTATATGAAACTGTGAAACCGATTGGCGTCATACCTTTTTGGAAGTCAAAGCTGATGTCCTATAAAACGATTGCTTCTGTTACATTGAGTGGTGTAGCGATTTGTTGTAGTGTATTATTGCTTAGTGGTTTCCACGAAAACGAAACGGAAGTTCCGGCATCGTCATTTGAGCAAATTCAGGTGGATGGCTTCGTATTGGAATCATGCTCGGATGCTTATTTTTATTTGTTGCGCCATGCTTGCTGTGCCGAAGACATCGCACAGATGCAACAGGAGGATTTGATGAAATTAAAGGATGTTTATGAATTGTTGAAAGTATCAGACGGATATCATTATCATTTGTTACAGGATAAGGGATGGACAAAAGCTTTTGAGGAACGCATACATGGATGAAACTGCTTAATTTGAGCAGTTTTTTTATTTTACTTTACAATGCTTTCACAATTTAGTATATTATATTTATAATATGTTAATTATTTGAAAAATATGACAAATAATTATGTATTATAGTTTTTAAATGTTAATTTTTGGTTATTCTAATGATTTTATTTTTTGTTTTAAAAAAAGTAAAATTTCATCGAACTTTTTGATTGTATCTTACAGCATACTATTACTAGCATGGGTTTAAGCATTTGAAATTATGGAAAGAAAGGAAAGAATGTTATGCGAAAGAGGATAGTAATTGCATGTATAGCATTGATTGCGACACTTTCTGTTTATGGTGTTAGCCATATATTATTTGCGGTAAGCGAAAGTGGTCAGATTGGTGAATTGTCAGAAGGAGATAAAATCATCTTAGGTTCAGCAAGTACTGGCGAAGTAGTTTGGGATGTTGGTGTGAAAAACAATGATAATTATGTTTTGATGACATCACAGTATATATCCAAAACCCCAGCATGTAACAATAACACTGAAAATACTGGAACTTATTCCAAAGCCAGATATGTGTATATGGATGTTTGTGAATATATTACGACTGCATCGGGTAAATCAAATTCCCCTATTTATGATGAAATAGCACATTATGACCAAAATTTTTCTCAATCCATTGATTCCCATGCTTTAGAATCTACCATGATGATGACTCAGTCGGATGGAAATAAATATGCATTTATTCCTACAACAACAGACCTGAAAGTTGGGGGAAGATTAAATATTTCCAAAAAAGAACAAGTGGTGGTAGGTAAAGATACAGGAGCGAATAGTGGTTATTTTGTTATAGGTAGGGGATATAGCGCTGGTAAGCTATTGATGACAACCGTGTCAAATGCAGATAGTACTTTCTATGAAGAAGATAATAGAACCGCATATCCTGGTTGGATTGTAAGAGGCTATGGGAAGTTTTCTGGTTCTAATCCGATTTCGCCTTATTATGTAAATTACAATGTTCGTGCATTTTCACAAATGAAGCGAACAGATAATTTGGTATTTGCAGCGGATGCATCCATACATGATAATGATCTTCATATGATTGGTAAACAAACAGTACAGGGTGATTTGAGTGTTGCTGGTGCCAAAAAGCTGCGTGTCTTTGATGGTTCTCTTGGAAAGCCTGTAATCAACGGTTTGTACAATTCAAAGGATGAACCATTAACAAATGATTCTATTGCGAAAAATAGTACAGTAGTCATTAAATACCAAGCAACTTCAGTAGGCGGAAGCAAGTATTTAACGATGCTTTGTACGGATGTTAGTGGAAATCTTGTTTATTATAAAAGATTGACTAATATAGGAGGAAACTCTTACTCGCTGGATACCACTGGTATGAATTTAGGCAGTTATCAATTTTATGTAGTAGTTGAGGAAATCAATGATACTACAGGAAGACCTGCAAAGTCTTCTTTAATTTCAAATATGGCTGAGTTGAAAATTGTTGAGCCATTGACGTTAACCGTTACATCAAAATCAAATTTCGAGGTTAAGAAAAACGTAAATCAAGGAGATGTGGTAGGAACCTATCTTACCAATCACGGTGTTTCTCCAATTAGTGTCACATTAGTGGGCGATGCGAGTATGAGTGGACATGAGAATGATTATCAATTATTTGATGTGTCCAATGGAAATATCATAGTAAAAGAACCAAATGGATTGAATGCAGGAGATTACTATTTCAAAGTGAATGCAGTTGATGCGAATGGTGATCCAGATGGTGGTGTTGAATCAAATGTGATTCATATTGTAGTTTCAAAAGCGGATACAACAATCGCTTTTGATCAGCCAAATCAAACAAAGAAAACAGTTGAAGAAGCAGAAACGAATTGGAGTGAACCAGCGACAGCGACACCAAGTGATGGAACCAAGATAACGTATACGATTGTGGGTGGAGATATCGGTCTGATTGATCTTGATGAAGATACTGGGGAAGTAACGTATCAAGGCAATGGTGCATTTGGTAAGGTAAAAATCAGGGCGACAGTAGATGATGATCCAGATACGGGAAACGATAATTATAATTCGTCTTTTGTAGAGAAAGAGATTGTTATAACCAGGGAAGTTGATGGTGTCGTAACACCAGATCCAGCATCTAGCGATATAACGGTTCCAACGTTCTCGATGGATCAAGCGAATATCAAAGTAAATGGTATTATAGGAACTATCAAAGGAACTCTAGGAACACCTGATACGATAGGTGGAAATACAACCACATATAGTTATCAAATCAAATCAGGAGGAAATGCTAGTTACTTTAAAGTAAATTCCAGTACAGGTGTGATCCAAACAAATGCAAATCTAGCGGTAGGAACTTATACATTTGAAATTACTGTTTCAGATAAATGGAGTTCCAAAGATATTTCTGTCACTGTGAATGTCGGAATGTCCCCAGCAGAAGAATTGAAGTTTTATGAAAATTCTTCAAGCGATACAATCATCACTAAAAAGAGTGTAAAAGTCACAGATACAGGTGTAACAGTCTTTGCGACAGTCAAAGGAAGCACCAACAATAATCCAGTGACGTATCGATTGAAAGATGGAGAACCAACCAATGTGATTGATGTGAATCCAAACAGTGGTGCAGTCACGATAAAGAATGTGGGCAAAGTGATTATTGTCGCAGAGAAGAAAGGGTCAACAGGTCAAGCAGATGCAGTTACAGAACTAGAGTTCACAGTTACTGCAGGAGCGCAAGAATTCATCTATGTGGATGAAAGTGGAAATGAGTTGCCTAAGACATTAGATAAATATCAGACCTATGAGGAAGTATATGGAAAAGATAAGACATTCCAAGTTCATACGGATGGAAACCCACCAGGATCCAAAGTAACTTATGCATTGAAAGCAGGAAGTCCAACAGATGTGATCACAGTAGATGAAGATGGAACCATTCATATCCTGAATGCAAGTTTGAATACACAAAAAGGAAAAGTGATCGTATTAGCGACAAGTCATGATCCAAATGGAAACTATGAAGATAAGACGATAGAACTGCCAATTGATATCACCAAAGCAGATCAGAAGATATCCTTCGCAGATATCACGAATGCGCCAAATGGAAAAGGAACAGTAACGCCAATTATCACAGAACAAGATCTATCCAGCAATGATGGTGGAGTGACTGTAGAAGATCCAGATTACTATATATCCGTAGGCGCAAGTGGAAGTGGAATCGCATGGACAAACAATGGAATTGATATTGAATATGATTATGATGAAGAAGAAGGAATAGAGATACCAATTCATGTAGAGAAACCAGGAAATCGAAATTACAACAAAGTAGAAGCAGATGGAACATTGAAAATCTTAGGACAAGATGAAAGTACATTGGCGATCAATCAACCAGGGAAAGTCGTCTATGGGGATCACTTTACAATACGATCACTACAAGATGATAGTTCCAGTACAAATGTACAGTACAAGTTTGAAGTGAATAATACAATTTATATATCTCAACCAAATGTGAATGGAAACAAGGCAGAATTCGATGCACTGAAGTTCAGTGGCAATACAGAGATAGAAATCAAAGTCACAAGAACGGCAGATGGAGAAGTGCCATTAAGCAAGACGATCAAGATTAAAGTATTACCAAAAGACATTAACATTACGATTGATGACAAAGAGAAGAAACAAGGGGAAGAGAACCCAGAATTGACGTTCCAAGATTTCCAAGATCAATTAGTCAGCTGGAATGGCGTTAAGGATCAAGTAGATTCTGATGATGTAAAACTAACCACAACAGCGACAACGACAAGCAAAGGTGGAAGTTATCCAATCACAGGAAATCCAAAGACGATGAATGGAAAATATCCAAATTACAATTTCATTTTCACAGATGGAAAGCTAATGGTGGAAGGACTGATTGATAAAGATGTGGATGATGATGGAAAACCAGACTTCAATGATCCAGATGGAGATGGCTGTCCAGACTTGAACATCAAATGGCAAGACGATGATGGGAATTGGGTCGTGATCAATGGAGATCGAGATTATGATGGCATCCCAGATTTGAACATTGATAGTGATGGGGATGGAAAACCAGACTTGAACATCGATACCGATAATGATGGCAAACCAGACCTCAATTTAGTGATCCTAACGAAAGCACAATGGAAACCAACGAAATGTGTAGTGGTAAATGATATCGTGAAAGTAGAGTATTGTACAGGGACAAATGCAAAACCACAAATCAATATCGATACTGACCGTGATGGAATTCCAAACATTAATATTGATACTGATGGAGATATGAAAGCAGATTTCAATATCGATACCAATAAAGACAATCAGCCAGATATCAATATTGGCAAGGTGCATACAAATTGGACACCGAATAAAGACTTTACCCATCAAGGGTTCTTATATGACACAATGCCACAAGATCCACCGATTTTAAATATCGATACAAATGGAGATGGATGTCCAGATTTGAATATAGATTTAGACAATGATGGAATTCCAGATATGAACATAGACGCTGATGGAGATTTCATTCCGGAAACCAATATCGATGGTAGCGGAACAGGACAACCAACAATCAATATTGATACCGATGGAGATGGCATCGCAGATGAAAATATCATTGAAATCACAGAATGGAAACCAGATAAGAAAGTAGGAAACATCTGTACGATGGTAATCAAGCAAAATACAGAATTAGAGGATAATGGCGTCAAAGTAGAGAATCCAGATGGAAAACCATTTCCACCAGATTATGAATTAAAGGTTGAAGATGTCACAGAGGAATACTTAAATGAAATCAAAGAAGAAATGAAAGAAGTCATCAAAGAAACAAATGAAATCAAGAAAGTATTCGATGTAAAGCTATTGAAAGATGGGATAGAAATTCAACCAGATGGAGCATTGAAAGTAAAGATACCGTATGAAGGAATTACAAACCCAATCTTGATTAGAAGATTATTGGACGGAACCTATGAAAAGATAGAATACAAAATCGAAGGCGGATATCTAACTTTTGAAACAGATGAATTGGGCATTGTATCTCTGATAGGGGATAAAGAATTCAATTCAAGTGTGCAAGGGACTTATACGCCAAACATTGGTGGTGCGATTACAGGAGATGAAACAAACATTCATTTCTATACTGGAATTGGTTTTATTGCATTAGGATTGATCAGTTATTTAGGATTTAAAAGAAACAAACAGAAAGATACATTTCAATAAAGAGAAGTCTAGCTAAGTAGACATTTTTGAACAGGTGTTTTTATCGTGAAAACATCTGTTTTTTTATTCAGAAACATATATTTCAACAAAATTTTTCTGTATCTATTTTTGTCTACATTAGGAAATGAAAAGAGAAGGGAATGATGTTTATGTGGAAAAGAATGGTAATTACATGTATTGCATTGTTTGGTGTACTCTCTGCAGGATATGCCTATTATAATATGAATTTACAGGCTGCTAACAGAATCTACATGGCAGGTGGCAACATAACTGCTAGAATAAACATTGCGCCAAATGGCATCAGTGGAGGTAGTATAGGGTTACAAAAGGGTGATAAACTTTATATCGGCGTGGATAATCCTAAAGACCAGACTCCTTTGGGATGGCAGCTTGTCAATTATATGAGCAATTATCAGTATTACAAAACAACGCCAAACGGGAATGGAACAAACAGTTTTGCTACTGACACACCCATTTCAGGCTGGTATTCATTAAGTACCGCAGATATTGGAAAAGATCATGCCTTGGATAGTTGGACATACCCAGATTGGTTAGCACCTGTATATACAACACGTTTGGTTAGTGTTTTGGATAATTTGAATAATACATTAGCTGGAAATCCTTTGGTGACGTATCGCAATTTGACGATTGCTTACAATATTTTATTAACAAATACAACAAGTGCTGCACAAATACGATTGGGATCCAATATTCGAGATTCCTATAATGGAAAGATTGCGTATTTTGTAGGCATTGATGAAAAAGCGACACTTGCTAATGAAAATGATTATAAGTTTTATAGTAACTATCATTCAGGAGATACACAGAGTGGACATGGGGTTAGTGGAAACTGCGAAGGAGTTATTGACGGAACTTCTGGAGGATTCTACTGGATTCCAATTACGACAGATATATTAATTCGCCCCTCTATAACCTTAGATGTAAAAAACACTGTTTTTGCGCTTTCCATGGGTAATCAAAACGGATTTGCGAATATCACAGTTCCTACTTTAGGGAATTATACATCTTTGTATGATGCGACATCTATATATAAAGAAATGAAACCACGTCTTTACAATAGTTCAATGATTGCTCAATTTCATCAAATACAAAACAAAAATGGAAGAGCTATTACAAAAGTTGTAAAGGATGCCAAAGTAGATCTATCGGTAGATGCCAATCAAGGAAATGATGGGAAAAAAGGAGTTTATACGGTATCAGTTATGATCTTTAGTGATACAGGAGCCTTTCTTTATTACTTACCATTAGAGGACGCCAAAGGAAATGACTTATATGAACTGGATTTACAAGGATTATCTACAGGAAAATATAAACTTGCGGTAGTTAATGAAGCATACGATGAAAGTAGTACAGCTCCTGCTGATTCAAGTTATATTAGTGATGTTTTACCTTTGGAAATCGTTGCCCCATTAACCATAACAACAACACCAAGGACTGGTTTAGAATATAACAGGAATGTAAATAACAAAGATATTGTGGCGACCTATACAACGAGCAATGGTGTAAGTCCTATTACGGTAACGCTAGTAAGTGATACTAGTGTGAGTGGACATGCAAATGATTATCAACTGTTTTCTGTATCCAATGGAAATATTATGGTGAATGATCCAAATGGTTTGGATGCCGGGGATTACTATTTCAAAGTAAATGCAATCGATGATAATGGTGATCCTGCAGGTGGTGCGAATTCTAGTACAGTTCATATTACAGTCGCAAAAGCTAATCCAACCATCGTATTCAATGTTCCAAATCAAACAAAGAAGTCAATCAGCAACGCAAGTACTTCTTGGAGTGAACTTGCGACTTCGACACCTAGTAACGGGACAAAAATAACCTATACCAAAGTAGGTGGAGATATCGCTATGATCAACATTGATCCGGATACCGGAGCGATTACCTATAATGGGGGAAATGCATTTGGTAAAGTGAAGATACGAGCAACTGTGGATGATGATCCTACGTCTGGTAAAGATAATTACAATCCATCTTTTGTAGAAAAAGAGATTGTTATTTATCGAGAAGTAGATGGTGTGATTAATCCTGATCCTGCTTCCAGTGATACAACCATTCCAACGTTCTCTGCCAGTGATACCAATATCAAAACGGGTGGAACCATTGGTAAGATACAAGGAACGCTAGGTACACCTGATACCGTTGGCGGTTCTACAACGACTTATTCTTATACAATTAAACCGGATCCAACCAGTGATGGTAGTTTATTTCAAGTGAACTCCAGTACCGGTGTCATTAAGGCAAATGCCAATCTTGGTGTAGATACGTATAACTTTGTGATCATTGTTAGTGATAAGTGGAGTTCAAAAGAAATACCTGTGACAGTGAATGTAGGAAAGGCTCCTGCGGAGAACTTGAAGTTTTATCAAAGTCCAACTTCCAATACAATCATTACAACAAAATCAGCTGCTTTAACAGATACAGGCGTTACTGTATTTGCGACAGTCAAAGGAAGTACCAATACCAATCCGGTAACGTATCGAATCAAAGATGGATCCACAAATGTGATTACGGTACATCCAAATAGTGGAGCGATTACGATCAACGGTGTAGGAACGGTTGTCATTGTCGCAGAAAAAGCAGGAAACACAGGACAAGCAAACGCAATCACGGAACTCACGTTTACTGTAACAGCCGGATCTCAACAATTCATCTATACAGACGCAAGTGGAAACGAACTGCCAAAGAGTGGAAATGATTATGATGATTACAGTGAAGTATATGGACAAGGAAAGACATTCCAATTATATACGGCAGGAAATCCAGCAGGAACCAATGTCACCTATGCATTAAAGGCAGGAAGTCCAACAGATGTGATCAGTGTTGATCCAAGTGGACTAGTATCCATATTGAATGCAAGTCTGAAGACGCAAATCGGACAAGTGATCGTAGAGGCGACAAGTCATGATCCAGCCGGTAACTATACAGATAAAACGATTGAGCTACCAATCAATATCACAAAAGCAAATCAGACGATATCATTTTCAGGAGTTACTTCTGCACAAAATGGCAAAGGAAAAGTATCACCAATTATCATAGCACAAGATATCTCCGGTAATGATGGAGGAGTAACAGTAAATGATACGAATTATTATATATCGGTAGATCCATCCGCAAGTGGAATTGCATGGACAAGTAACGGAGTAGATATTGATTATAACTATACAGGAAATACAACGATCGAGATACCATTACAAGTCACAAAAGCAGGCAATCGAAATTACAACAGTGTAACAGCGACAGGAAAGATGAAAATCTTATCGCCAAGTGAAAGTAC
>CAJTIT010000043.1 GCA_910576345.1 Erysipelotrichales bacterium | reverse complement strand
TGACAGTTGCGTGCCGAAAATCAATATTTCGGTATAAAAAAGCTATATTTTTAGTATCATATTTCGTATCACGGCATTTTGAAAGATGGATTTGGCTTATAAACACTACGTTTTAAGCACATTACTAATTATTTACAATATTCTCTATCTCTTTTTTTGAAATACTTCAAATTCTTTATTCTTTTTTCACGTTCCAAATCACGAATATTGACAAACTGTCCGTAAACTCGTTCAACCATATCCGTACTCTTATGACCCAGAAACAATGCCAATCCTCTATTTTCATTCCCTGCTCCAAAAGATTGACGGTTGCTGAGTGACGCATGCCATGTAATGTGATATTTCGCTTATACCCATGAATAACTTCACTGTTATCCTCTATTCCTGTTTAATCCAATATGTAAAATAGAGGACTGCTCTTTTTATTTGTTATGTTATAGCGTATAATTATGGTATAAGAGGGTGTTTAGGATGATAAAAGAGTTGTTGAAAAACAGAAAAGTACAATTAGGGATTACCGGTGTTGTTCTAGTAGCTGCTATAGGTGGTGGTTATGCTATTTATGAATCAAACAAAGCGAGCATTGACTACACACTAAACAATCATGTTGTAGAATACGGCGAGGATCAAACTAAAATTGATTGGTTGAAGCAAAGTACAACGAATGGCAATAAGGTAACAGTTGCAAAATTCGATACAAAAAAATAGGCGAAATAGACGTAGTATTTACCGTTTGTCTTGATGACACTTGCAAGGAGTTTCCACAAAAGCTGGAGATCAAGGACACCAAAAGTCCTGTGATTGAGCTGAAAAAAGAAAAGGTTGAGATTACAGAGGGAGATAAATTTGATCCCGTAAGTAATATTGCAAGTGTAAAAGATGTGGTTGACGGCGATATTAAGAAAAGCGATGATAAAAAATTGACAAAAAATGGATATATCATTACAAGCAATGTGAATGCCAAGAAAGCAGGAAGTTACAAAGTAAAAATCATCGCATACGATGTAAACGGAAACAAAACGGAAAAAGAATATGTTGTTACGGTTAAGGAAAAATCAGAGGAACCAAAGCCGAGCCAAAACCAGACACAACAGCAGACACCACAGACAAACCATACACCGCCCACTACTTCACAAAATCAAGGAAGTACAAAACCGTCTACAAACAATAAACCGACTAACAATCAGCAAACACAAACGTGTGTAGCTAACGGACAGTGGAGATCGATAGGTAATAGTGGTGTAGCATTCTATACAGAAGCAGAAGCTGATGCATGGGCAGAAGCAAATGTTCCTGAACATAAAGGGTATGCTATAGGAACTGTTCATGATATATGTGGTAAACAAGGGTGGTCTGTAGAATTTTTTGATTTACAACAATGATTATTAAGACAATTTTCAAAAGAAACTCTTAACAGGGTTTCTTTTTTTATTACAAAAATTGATAAAGGAGGAACAAACATTGAATTTGAAAAAAATATTGAACAAGGTAAGTAATTCATTTCTTGCCTTTTTTCTTGTGGTAACAAGTTTATTTACTATCAATAAAAATCTAAAAAAACCTGAAGTGAAAAGTTAAATTCCACTACAAAAAGCACATAAAAATAAGTAGAATTTACTGTTACAAAAAGAAAGCAGATAGACAGGACTAGGATATATCAAGAAAAAAGTCTTGTGGATTTTAGTTTTTCAGTTATAATGTATATGTAGATAAGTCAAAAAAGGGCATAACGAAAACAGTTAGAAAAAGCAGTTCAAAAATTTATGAAAGACTTAATTCCACCTTGTTGAAGTGAATAGACTAAGTGGGCTGACAGCCAATTTTGCTTATCTATTTCTTAATGAGATAGGGTTTTAATTTGACCTTATCCTTGTCAATTTTGGTTACACCAAAATCATAGAATTTCTTAAATAGTAATGGATTCAGAAATTCAAGATACTCAATGGGCGATTTTCCGTTGAGTTTTTCTTTTGGTGAAGAATTGACATGTGAAATCACAGTATTCAGGTCACTCTGATCCAATAAACCAAGTTTACGCAGATCCGTGCCGCTCGGACATATATAACGCAATTCAATGTGATTGTTTTCTAGGCTTCCTTTCTGGCAAGATTGGAGAGGATCGCAGTAATAAACACTTGTCCTTCTTGTTTCATCTCCTCTAATCTCCATAGCATCTGCCGCTGTAAATTCACTCCCTCTGTCGGTAAGTAATATTTGCACTTCCGTGTTGAACAACTCAGCACCTATAATGGACTCCAATATATCGATACCGTCCAACATACTCTGTGCGTCTTTACGATCATGTAGCAGAGCGAATAGGAAACCGTATTTAATAAATTTGAATGTCTGAATAAAAGGACCATTCTTAACATCATTATAAACAGTATCCATTTGGACGATGTTCAAATCAGGATGTTGCGAAATCAATGCTTTATAATCGCTATAGAGTCTGCCTTTTAAAAAACGTCGATCTTCACGTTTCTTATATGTAGCAGCTTTTTTCTTGAGAATCTTGCGGCTAACCTTTCTACGAAGATCAAAAACAGAGATGTCAATACCGGCATCTTTGAAGATGTTATCTTCAATGTAAGAATAAAGAGTCTTTTCAGAATAAGGTATTTCAGGATGGGAAGCAAGAATCTGATAGACAGACTGTCCCTGTTTGAGCAGCGGCATGATGATCTTACCAACCATCTTGATATCTTCAATCGTGGTATTGATGCCTAAGCGTGAGTCAATGAGGGAAGAGCGATACTCTTTATGTGCGATATCTGGGGAATAGACGAATTTATCGAAGCGGCACCTATGAAAATTAGTGCAGCCATTACAGGCTCCTGGAGAGCGATCCCTACGTGCACAAACAAAAGGAATAAAGTCAGGACATGCGGAGGAACACAAACGCCCATGACTGCATTTTTTGTAAGCAGAGCATTCCAGAGGAAGTTTACATTTGTAAGAGCAAGAGCGATGAAGCTTGATTTCCTTGCCGATGGTGGACTTGTCTTTTCCTAAGGTGTCAGCAATAGCTTTTTTAGAGGAACCGTTACGGATACCATTTTCAATAATAAACCGTTCTTGAAGAGAGAGGTGTTTGTTTTTGTTTGAGATAGCATTCATAAAAAATCAGCCTTTCTAAAGTGACGCTGTCAGCCATATAAACAATGCCATTATGTAAGAGTAAATTCAACTAGAATTTACTGAAAGACTGAATTCCATTTTTTACCCTTTGAAGTGGAATTTAACTTTTCACTTCAGGATTCATAAGTTTCACTCAATTAATAGAGAATTAGATTGAATTTTCGTGTTTTTAGATATATAATGAAGATGAATGCAGTAGATGAACCATTAGATACATTATCTGAACGAACGATACAATTTGAAACAGAACATACATTGAGTCTAATCCAGATTATTAATATCTCAATGATAAAGATAAATTATATATGACGCAGTACGATTATGGCTTGTCTGCTGATGTTGGTAATTTCCTTGATGAATACGATGTTTGAAAAACAACTGTACAGATCGCTGATACTCCGATCGCTAGAAAAGCTGATTATATCTTCAAAGTTGACCGTTACAGTATGACGGCAAAATTGAAGATGCCGATCGTGTTTTTGTAAAGGCTCAAGAATCTGTTAAATTGAATAAAATAGGAATATTTGTTATTGATGGCACTTGCTTTTTGAAACAATTTAAAGTCGATAAATTACATAGTCTTAACTCAAAATACAGGTTCAAATGAAGGATTGTATCGAATAGATAAAAAAATCATGGAATTATGGATCGATATTGACATACCTAAAAACGGTGTTGCTATAATACGGAATTATGGCCTAGCGCTTGGTATCCTGTCAATCTTGGCCGGACACATTTTTATTAGAATGGTATAAACATCGTAACGGTGATTATATATAAACCGATTAAAGGAGGAGAAAGAATATGGCTTTGAAAGACATGGTAAAAAATGTAACAGGAGATTTACAAAAATCTGTTGATAATTTCAAAGGAGGTGATCTGTTACAAGGTGTTGCGAACAACTATACGCCGATATCAACAGAACAGGCTTCTACAGAATTTGGATGCTACTTAATGAACGGAGAACGAATAGACAGAGCTTTCAAACTTATCAGAGATGCAATGGTCTTTACTGATAAAAGAATAATTTTTATTGATAGAACCGGGATTACAGGCAGTAAAAGCATTATTAAATCAATAAACTACTTTTCTATCATCAATGTGACATTAACAACTGCTGGCTTTAGATTTGATGACAGCGACATGGATCTTACTTATATTGTTTCACCTAGTGTTAAACAAATAAATCCTGAATATGCAAAAGTTCACTTAGAATTTCCAAGAAAATTCCCAGTCAATGAACTATATGTTTTACTCCAAACCTATGCTTATGAAAATTGTTTAAGGCTTAGCAGATAAATAAAAAATCCCCGGTACGCCAATACCGAGGTTGTAGATCATACGCCAATATGATCCGACATAGAAAATAAGTCTTGACCGACCCTATCTTTTTCTATACCTTCATTTTATCAAAAATGGAGGTAATTTGCAATGGGTGTGATGGCTCCATCATCGTTTTATCTGTAAGCATCATATCCGTTTTTAAATGATGAAATCAAGTAAATGCATACATGCATTCTTAACAACAGATAGAAAATAACTCTTTGTGCTATACGAAAAACATTTAAACATTCCCCTGTTTATGAAGTTTCTTGCGAAGAATGATCGATAGACTAAAACAGGATGCTATCGCTAGAATGATCCATATATTCAAGCTAAATATATCGCCTGTATTCACACCGCCTGTGGTAGCAGAATTTACGTTATTCACATTTTGATTGATAGGAATCGTTGGATCAATTTCATTTTCCTTATCGGAAGCCCCCATATTCTGTTTATCTTTCCAACCTACGACGAAAACAGAAACATGATCCACTTGAACATGAATACCATCCTCTGCCAATGTATACGATAAAACTGAGCCGTGATCAGTATTTCCATCTTTAAACTGCATGATTACAAATTCATTCTGTATCGTCGCATTTTGCGGAAAAGGCAGAACCAATTCATATGTTCCATTGGGCTGAACGCGTTGATCCTGTGCATACAAACCAGCCTGATAATACGTAATATGATTGACATTCAACCCTTTAAATTCATCATAATATCCAATCACACGCTGATATTTCGCTGAATCATCGGATTCCATTTCCGCAACAGTACAATTGATCTCATCCTTTGTATAGACATTGCCTTCATCATCCTTAAATGAAAGATCGTTACCATTAGATTCGCCCGATTGTTCAGGATCATTACTGTTGTTTTCAACTGCCAAAAGTTGAATCGTGAGTCGAACTGGATCAACAGGTTCTATAAAACCATCCTCATCTGGACGTTGATCTGGCGAATCCGCATATTGAATATAATACGCAACCAAAACCTCGTGCGCTTCCTTAGACATAGCATGTACTTCAAACATATCGCTGTCGCTTAATTGCCATTCACCATCCGCAATTTGATAATATAAAAGGTGATTCGGATTTTTTGCGGCCACAGACACCGTTACTGTTTCATCGTTATCATACGCATCCTTTTGAATTCCATCCTTGCCATATATAACTGCGCCATCCATTACATCCTGATCATCCTGATTGAATGCCTGTATCTGATAATTCTCTTGTATATTGGCCATATCCAAAGACAGGAAAGCAGGTTCAAATTGGTAATGCGCTGAACGTAATTCAATCATTTCTGTATGTGCAGGATCCACCTGCATGGACAATACGTTATCTTCAAAATCATGTGATGCGACCGTATAAGGCTCTCCATCTACAATTACGCTTAAATCTTCTATTGGCTGATTTTGCGCTTCATGAATTTCTACTGTGATGGTTTGTAGATTTTGTGTTTCCTCTGATGATTCATCCAATGTTTCTTGATCCGGCTGATTTTCATCCATTGCTTCTTCCGCATGAAGAAAATGATTTCCTTCTAACAATACAAAAATCAACAATACAAATACACCTATGGTTTTCACTACTCTTTTTTTATTCATTCTTCATCCCTCATTATCTTCAGATTAATCTACGAAATCCATTATATACTTAAAGACAATTACGAAGACAGATCTTAGTCTTCAAGACCCAAATAATACTTCCGGATACAATGCCGTGCAGCTTTATGATCGCCCAGCCATTCTTCTCTGCCATCCTCACGATACATAAAGACTTCATCCCCTTTGCCAAGTATCAGTACCGTATCTTTCACATTGGCGCTTTCGATTGCTTGACGAATCGCATCGTATCGATTCTCAATGTAAATACTTTTACAATTCACTATGCCGCTTTTGATTTCATTAGCAATTTCTTTGGGATCCTCATCTCTTGGGTCATCTTCCGTCAAGATAATCATATCACAATACCTACTCGCAATTTCACCGAACACCTTACGTTTCTTTGTATCTCGTTTCCCGGCAGAACCAAACACCGCAATAATACTTCTGCCAGGTTCACTAATTGTTTTTGCATATTCCAATACTTTTTCCATGCCATCCGGTGTATGTGCGAAATCTACAATAACAGAAAACGGCTGTCCTTCATCTATACGCTCCATTCTTCCTTCAATCTGAGAAAGATTGGAAATGTAAGGCAAGAGTGTAGATAATGCAATACCTGACTCACAGATCCCTGCGATCGCAGCCAAAAGATTGTAAATATTATACAATGCGACCAGATTGGTTTCTACCTGATATTGTTCCTCTCCATGATACAATGTAAAGGTGGATTTATCAATACCAATATGAATATCATCTGCACGATAATCCGCAGGATTCTGTACACCATACGTAACGACTTTTGCCTTAGAAACCTCTTTCAGTTTTGTATAATATGCGTCATCGCTATTTAAAATTGCAACGCCATCTGCCTTCAAATCCGCAAACAGCTTTTTCTTGGCTTCAAAATAATTATCAAACGTTCCATGAAAATCCAAATGATCATATGTCAGATTGGTAAATATCGCAACATCGAAATCAACGCTTTGTACTCTTCCTAGCTCCAAGCCATGTGAAGAAACTTCTAAAGCACATGCTTTCATGCCGGCATCCACCATTTTTTTCATTGTGGAATGGATACAAATCGGATCCGGAGTAGTCAAAGACGGTGGAAAATTATATTCTTTAAAACGAATCGCAATCGTTCCAATATAACCGCAAGGCTGGAAATGAGAATACGCGCCTTCTATAATACTGGCAACAGAAGATTTTCCGTTCGTTCCTGTAATTCCAAATACTTTTAATGAGCGGCTCGGATATCCATAAAACTTTGATGCGATGATATTCAAGGATGCATTGACATCATTTACCTTAATATAGACAATATCTTTTTCCATATCACTTACATCTTTACTGTGAACAATGCAAATTGCGCCATTTTCAATGGCCTGATGGATATAATCATGTCCATCGCTGCGCAAACCTTCTAAACAAAAATACATTTCATTTGGTTTCACACTACGAGAATCGCTAGAAATACCGGCAATTTCAACTTCCGGTGCCTGTTCAAACATTTCTGATAATTTCATCCGTTTACCTCCTGTTGGCATAACAGTTTGTGATCTTCAAATGAAGCAATTTTCACACATTCCATATGATGTAGCTTAACTGCATCATATGGTGCATAAACACAAAGATATTCACTTGTATGTCCAATCATCCATTCTCCTTCTTGTTTCTCCCATAAAACTTTGACTTCTTTATGTATAAATGCTTTCTGATAGGCTTCGCTTAAACAATCGCTCAAAGCCATCAATTCCGTACAGCGCATCTTTTTTGTTCGATTATCTAAATGCCCCTGCATTGCGGCTGCTTTTGTGCCATCTCGCTTTGAAAACGGAAATACATGCAAAAAACTAAAACAAAGTGATTTTATTCTTTGCATCCCTAATTGAAACTGCTCCCCACTTTCTTGTGGAAAACCTGTAATTACATCCGTCGATATGCTGATATTGGGAATTTTTTCTCGTATCTGATGAATTCTTTTTGCATATTCCTCAAAAGAATAAGGTCGATTCATTCGTTTCAGCACTTCATCATCCGCACTTTGTATAGGGATATGCAGATGTCTTGCGATTTTAGGCTCATTTGCCATCAAATCCAGCAAATCATCGCCGATTTCATTTATTTCGATAGATGATATGCGAATGCGCTCAAGACCCTCACATTCGCTGCATATGCGCTTTAACAAGGCGCAAAGAGAACATGCATGTTCTTTTCCATAACGACCGGTATGAATGCCTGTCAAAACAATTTCCAAATGATTTCCTTTAATAAGTTCCTTTGCACGATTGATCACTTCATCCGGTGCAAGGGATCGCTCCGCTCCTCTGGCATAAGGAATAATGCAATAACTGCAAAACTGATTACAGCCATCCTGTATTTTTAAATACGCCCTTGTTTGATGTGGAAAATAACGTACCGGCAATGCCTCAAATACCGTTGCCTTTCGCATGTCGTGAATGAAATTTTGTGTTTTATGGTGAAGATAAGCATCTTGAATTAATTGAGGAAGCTGCATCTTATGATCGCTTCCGACCAATAGGTCCACTTGCAACTGCGACATCATTGATACATCCATACTCTGCGCATAACAGCCAACCATAACAATGAACGATTGTGCATGCAAACGCTTTGCCAGATGTACCTTCTGACGCGATTTTGACGCCGCTGTATTGGTCACTGCACATGTATTGATAATATATATATCCGCTTTCTCTTTAAACGATACTTCCTGAAATCCTAAATCGTTTAGACCTTGTGCATATCCTTGAGATTCATATGCATTTACTTTACATCCCAAAGTCGCTATCGCAAATGTTGTCATGCTTTCACTCCTTACCGATTATTATACAACAATCTATCAGTAAGGTAAACGAAAAAAACTTCTCCGCATGATTTTCGCAGTCCGAAGTTACCATTGCAATAAATACCTTCTCTCCCTATTCTTCCAAAGCCTGAATGATTTTTATAATTTTGTCTTGTTCCATTTTAGAACAACGGCGATAATATTTGATGAGTCGTATTTCCTTTTTATCCAACAAAGATAAATCTGATACATCTTTTAACGTATGAAACTTACTGATATCAATTTTCAATAGTTCACACAGCTTGAAAAATGTTAAGATATCCGGCAATGTTTCGCCATTTCTCCATCGATAGACTTGTCTGTAATTGACGCCAATCTCCTTTGCGATTTCCTTTACACTCATATCTGACATTTCAATCCCAAACCCGATGACTTGTGCAATCACATCCGCAAGCATTACCTTCACCTACCGTTTATATCGAAAACAATTATATAATAATCATATTTCTGAAAGATGTTTTTTGACATATAAGGTCAATAATTGTTATAATTTGTCATCATACGGTGTATGATAATGGTATAATTATGTCGTATATAGGGAGGATATCATGAAAGATAAAGTAAATGATAAAAAAAACGTAGAAGATGGATTTGCGTATTGCGCTGAACATTTTGGAGTCAGTGTCGACGAAGTAAAAGAAGACATTAAGGATTTGTTCGACAGTATGCGATTTTCTGAAAATGCAAAAACAAGAGACAGTATCAATCGCGTATTTGGTGAAAGCAGCGAAGATAAAACTGCGGAAGACATGGTAGCACAATTATTAGGCTATCTTGATCAGCTTATCAAAGAAGACGAAACAAAAAAAATCAAATGATGAAAACTCAGGAATCATTCTTTTTCTAAAAGAATGTATCCTGAGTTTTTTATGCATACAGATTGACGCGAATAACGCCTTCTGTCGATTTCAGTTTTTCCAATACCGCATCATGTAGCGGTGTATCGACATCCACCAGCGTATACGCATAATCTGCCTTTGACTTATTGATCATATTTTCAATATTCACATTTTCCTGCGCCAAAATTTCTGCAATCTGTGCCAACATTTTCGGTACATTTCGATGAATCAAAGCAACGCGCTGTTTACCGCTGCGATCCATTCTCACATTTGGAAAATTCACAGAATGAAGAATATTTCCATTCTCTAAAAAATCTTTAATTTCTTCCACTGCTTTCACAACACAGTTTTCTTCCGCTTCTGTAGTGGATGCACCCAGATGCGGAATTGTGATGACATTTTCTTTGCCTGCCAATGTATTGTCCGGAAAGTCTGTCACATAGGTAGCAACCTTGCCTTGTGCAAGAGCATCCAAGATTGCCTGATTATCAACCAATCCTCCACGGGAAAAATTCAAAATATGAACGCCATTTTTCATTTTGGAAATGGAATCTTCATTTATCATATGCGACGTATCGTCATTGAGTGGAACATGCACAGTAATATAATCACTGTTTTTATATAATTCATCCAAAGATTTCGCATGCTTGACAGAACGAGATAAGTTCCAAGCAGCTTCAACAGAAATAAACGGATCATATCCATATACATCCATACCAAAACTGATGGCCAGATTGGCGACTTGTATGCCGATTGCGCCAAGTCCAACAACACCCAGCGCCTTGCCTTGTAATTCTCCGCCGGCAAATCGTTTCTTTTCTTTTTCTACCCGCTTTGCCATATCTGTTTCTGCTTTTGTTTCATGTGTCCATGCGATACCTTCATAAATTTTTCTGGCACTCATTAACAATCCGGCAAATACAAGTTCCTTGACCGCATTGGCATTTGCGCCCGGTGTATTAAACACCACAATACCTTGTTCGCTGCATCGATCGATCGGTATATTGTTTACACCGGCACCTGCACGTGCAATCGCCTTCAAGGATACAGGAAATTCTTCTTCATGCAAACTGGCGCTGCGTACAATGATGCCATCCGGCATCTGTATATTGGGATCGATCACATAGTTTTCATCAAAATGCGTCAATCCTTTTCCGGATATATTGTTCAATGTTTTTATTTGATACATATTACCTCTCCTTATTGATTTTCTACTTCAAATGCTTTCATGAAAGTGACCAACTTATCCACGCCTTCCAATTCCATCGCATTGTATATACTAGCACGCATGCCGCCAACACTTCGATGGCCTTTGACATTGATCAATCCTGCTGCTTTCGCTTCCTTAATAAATTTCGCATCCAGTGCTTCATTTCCCGTCACAAATGTCACATTCATAATGGAGCGATCACTTGGATTGACTGGATTGTGGAACATTTCGGATGTATCCAAGTAATCATACAATAATTTGGCTTTTGCATCATTGCGCCGTTTCATTGCATCCAAGCCGCCAATTTCTTCTTCTATCCATTGAAGCATTAAACCACAAATGTAGATGGCATAGGTCGGTGGTGTATTGAACATGGAGTCGTTATCTGCCATGATTTTATAATCCAGCATGCTCGGTGTATTTTCTTTGGCGTGACCGATCAAATCATCACGAATGATCACCACCGTCAAGCCAGCCGGACCCATATTTTTTTGCGCTCCGGCAAAAATCAAACCATATTTGGTTACATCGACTGGTTCACTGAGAATACAGCTGGACATATCGGAAACCAAGGGAACACCATTTGTCTTTGGCAGTTGCTTATATTTCGTCCCATAAATCGTATTGTTTTCGCAAATATACACATAATCCGCATCTTCATGATACGTTAAATCATCAAGATTGGGTATATAAGAAAAGGTCTTGTCCTCACTGGATGCCAATACATCTGCTTTTCCAATTTTATTTAATTCTTTGATTGCTTTCTTGCTCCATTGTCCGGTATTGATAACATCCGCATGTCCATTTTTTAAAAGATTCATCGGTATCATCGTAAATTGTAATGATGCTCCCCCTTGTAAAAACAGAACTTTATAATTATCGGGAATATTCATGACACGACGCATCCGCTGTTCACAATCCTCTATGATCTGCTTAAATTCGCTCGATCGATGACTCATCTCCATAACCGATTGTCCGCTGTTTTCATACTCCACCATTTGCTTTGCCGCTGTTTCCAGCACCCATTTTGGCAACATGGATGGTCCTGCGGAAAAATTGTAAACTCTGCTCATCGTCTTCACTCTCTTTCTTTTTTTGATACCCCATCATTATAATGCAATGAAAGAAACACGTCAATCTTTTTTCATTCATTTTCATTTTTTCTTACATTTATTTCAAATCGATTCCATTTGTATGTCATTCATTATATGGTTTATCTTATGATAAAAAGACAACGGCAAGAACAAAAAAATTCCTTTGATACAAAGGAACCTCACTCTTGCATAGAAAACAGTTGTTTGATAAATGCATCTTCATCTTCCTGTAAAATTTTCCACTCCCTGTTTTCTATTTTTAAATGAAAAACAAAAACAAAATCACGGTCTTTTTTTGCATTTTCAAAAGATTGAATAAGAATATTCGCAATCTTTTCATTCTTTTCTTCCTCACTAATATCTTCGCCATTGATTTGTTCAAACTCGTCTTTATGCTTGTTTACGGCATCTTCTAATAATGGTGATATATGATATGTTTTGATATAAGCACTGATCTCTGCTCCATCTTCATTGAGCTTTTCCGGATCCAGTGTAAAGGAGAAATCAAAGATATGCTGATAAAACTGTTTAACAATCTGCTTATCAATGCCAATCTTTTCTGCTTCTGCCTGTTCAATCGTAAAATCATAAGTCTTGGCCTGTTCCATATACGCACTCATCATTTTGCTGTCTTGCTGTTTCAATGCCGAAAGATACAATTTTAGCGTATCGCTGATCGATAACATGGGTTCTAGCTTTGCACATCCAAACAAACAGATAAAAATAGAAACAATGGATAACAGATGTGTTTTCTTCATATCTTCCAGCACCTCACTTTTGTATATCATATCATGTTTTTTGAAAAAAGTTGTAGAATTTTTGGGGATTTTCTATTTTTTGTTGTATATATATTAAGTGTAGGAATTTGTCGAAAAGTTTCTAAAAAGTTTATTCAAATACGTTGGGTTTCATTCATATGCTGTAAACAAGAGGTGAATACAAATGGAAAATCGTAAGTTGATTTATTTCTTCGGATTATTATTTTCGGTTATATTCGCGATTGGCTATACTTTATTGTTCCATACATTTTTACAAAAAGATACATCTACATCAGTAACCTTGTATTATAATCAAGTTGGATTATACAAAAGTGAAGACAATGCCGATAAAGTTATTCAAAAGCTAAAAGAACAGTCAATCGATGCCTATATTTTTCCACAGAATGATCTGCATGCAGTCATCTGCTCTTTAAGCATTGATCAAGAAACAAGCAAATCCCAACAAGAAGATCTGACGCGTTTACAAATGAATTTCATTGAAAAACATTTGGATATTCATGATGTGAACATCATAAATGCGTTACAGAACCAAGAATATGAAAAAGCATTGGAGATGATAACAAATGAAAGTAAAGGAAATGAACAAAATGGAGCGTCCTCGTGAGCGCGCTTTGCTGGAAGGGATTTCTGCGTTAAGCAATCGCGAACTTCTTGCCATCTTTATCCGAACCGGAACACAGCGTGCATCCGCATTGGATCTAGCAGATGAATTACTGCACAAGCGAAATGATCTTGTATCTTTAACCAATCTGACGCTTCAAGAGCTGATGTCAATCACTGGCATTAAAGAGGCAAAAGCTGTCCAACTGTTGGCTTGTTTTGAGCTATGCAAGCGTATTTCTGAAGATCGGATGCGTCAAGAGTGTGTGGTCAACGATGAACCGCAAATATTGTGCGAATGGCTGATGAATCATATTGGCAATGCAGTTCAGGAGCACTTTGTCGTCTTGTTTTTGGATAAGCGCGGTAATATGATCGCCCACAAAGATATATTTATAGGCACTGCGTCCAAAAGTTTTGCTAATCCGCGAGAGATTTTTATGAAGGCGCTGTCCTACAACAGTGCGAAAATCATTTGTGCGCACAATCATCCTAGCGGAAATGTTACACCAAGCATCAGTGATCGAAAAACAGCGCAGGCATTGGAGCGTGCCGGCAATCTTTTGGGTATTAAAGTTATCGATCATCTGATTGTTTCTGATCGAAATTATTACAGTTTTCGTGAACACAGCGATATGATCGATCAATCGGAAACACGCATGCGTCAGTTTGAAAAAGATACGAATGACTTATTTGGATTACTTTCTTTACTGGATAACAAAAAACAAGACCGCTAAGGTCTCGTCATTCTATTTCTTCTTTTCCGCTTCTAATTAACAGAATAATAAATAAACCGATTCCCAATGCCACTGCGGCATATAAAAATATTTTCCAGTCCTCTTTATTTAAGTCGATTGGTTTTAGTACAAACGCGCTGACATTGCTGGCATCGTTCTGCACATCTGTATCTTGCACAGTATTTTTCAGTTGCATATGCTGCAATACTTTGTCATCGTCATTAACATAAAAAACTTCTTGTAAATTTTGCAAATGCAAAATCTGTGTATCTCCTTGCTGTTGTGCATCGATTTTTTGATAAGTCTGATCGCTTTGTTTTTGATACCATGTACCATGGGTGCTGTCTTTTACCATAGGAACGCTCACTTCAACAGCACTTATTGTACGTTCGTTTTGACCGCTCCAGTCAAACTGATAAGCAATTACCTGATTGGCGGAAATATCCTTCATTGCTTCACTGAAAGCCGCAATTTCTTTCGATGTGGCTGCCAATACTCTGATATCGTCATCTTCCTTAAAATCGGAAGAGCGCATAATAATGCCACTATCTTTGGCAGTTAGCGGAATCAGCGTATCTTCACTAGCGGCGTTGATACAGCGTTGTTCACCGATCAATCCGGCATTATCCTGCGCATAAGCACAAATCTTATGGGATTGCCTGTCTTCGATATAAATGGATGCCTGATCTTGATTGTGAATGGTCCCTTCTTCAATCAAGGTTTCTTTCTGATTGTTGACTTGATATACCTGATAAACAATTTTCCCTACTTCACTGTTTTGAATATCTTGATTGATTAATGCATCCGTTGCCTGAATTTCAATTATTTTACCTGCACCATACATTGATTGAAAGGTAACCGAATCCAATATGCGTTTGATTGCCGTATCTGCCGCATTTCTTTCGTTGATTGAAACAATCATGGGCGCATGCGTATCAATCTTTGCCGTAAACTTCATTGGTAGACTCTGCTTACCTTGTTCGTCAATCAGAGAAATAGGTATGGAATGCTCTCCGTTCTCATTCAATGTAAAGGTTTCACGCTGTTTACCTTGGTACTGAATACCTATAAATGTATTTTCTGCCAACGAAACATGGATTGGCGTTGTATACCATCCATTACTGCCTTCTATGCCATCAATATGTAGCTGTTTCATATCTGCCTCTACATATCCACTTTCATCATTGGAAGGCGCAACCGTCACATGCAGAGTGATGACATTGCTGTTTTTATAATTATCATCTCCGCTGTTATAAACATCAATCGTTGCCGTTCCTGCTTTGATAGGCTGTATAGCTAAAGTTCCGTCCGCTAATGTTTTTACTTCCACACACTCTTCCAGTGTACTTGCTGATAATGCCCCACTGCCTTTTCTACCTTCTATGACCGGAGAAAAATAACCGTCATCTTCATTGACATTTAAATCATAAGACTGCGTATAAATTCTTTGGCTTGCTTTTTGAATAATGATAGGCAATTCATACGCTTCTTTATTCCAAAGCGCTTCAATAATTACCGGATCGCTTGTTACCTTTTTCACGGTCACATTGCCTGTTTCACTGATTGTAAGATATTGGCTGTCCGATTCATTTTTTAATCGAAAGCTGACTTCTTCCATATTCTTATTGCTGGAAATTTGAAAAGCATTTTTTCCTTCCTGAAATTCTCGAATGATTTTGCTTACGATTGTACCATCATAGCGAAAAACAAAAGATGATTTTTCTAATTGTCCTTCTTTCTGCACTTCATAATTGACTTCTACTTGATATAATTGATGTGTGTCCTGAAACAACACATAAATCAAAACAGATTTTTTCCCTTCTTTGTCTTCTTTTTTAGAATAGACAATACCATCTCGTACTTCATAGAGATCCTGTTTGTTTTCTTCCACAAAATATGTATGTTCACCACTGTTGCCAAGATCGATCATACCGATCTTCTGTTCTTTTTCTTTATTTGCATATACGCTGTCACTTTGATAAAAACGATAATTATGTTCTTTGATTGCATCCTCAAACGTAACTGCTTCATTCTCTTGTTTTAAAACTTCTATGGTACAGCTGCTTTGTGATAACAGATGATCATCATCCTGTATTTGATCGTAAACATAAACAAACAATTCCGTTTGTCCTTCCTGGATTGCCTTTACATTGCCTTTTTCATCCGTTTGCGCAATGGATGGATCTGCGCTTGCATAGCTGACAATCGGATGTATTGTATCAGGTAGATCACCATATATATTTAGCTGCTGCGTTTCATCAGCAGTCATTATTAAATGTTCTTTCTGAAATGCCTTGCCAAATAAGATGAAGGAGAGATTGCCTTTCATTTCTTTTGGATTGCTTCCATCTGCATCGGTTACTTGTACTATCACTTCTCCGGAATACGCCCCGGGACGCTTTAATTCCTTTATTTCAAACGTATCCTTCTCCGCCATAGGAATCGTGAAAGTTTCTTTATTACCATGTAATTCTCCACCTTCGATCGATTGTACTTTTTCATCGTTTTGATCACTGGAGACCGTATAAGAAAATGTTTCATTGATATAATGATAACCTGCTTCATTATCTTGGATTCGAAGCGTGGATGTACCGCTAGCAAATAAGGCACCGCCAACAAATGCGGCCGCTCCCATGCAGCAAATTGAAATCAATCCGACAATGAATTTTTTCCACATGTTCATCGCTCCCATTCATCAAATATTATACCATAAATCCACCTTATTTTTCCACAGTTTTTGCTAACATATACCGCTGGCTGCCGATTTTGTGGTTCTTTTCTTTTTTAATGAAAAAAATTGTAGAAATTGTTGATAAGATGTATCTTCTATCGCATAAGAAAAGAATGTCTTCAGCATATGTTGAGACATTCTTCACCCCGAGTTTGCCACCTAAAATTATGAATATTAAATCATTAACTTAGTTATAGTCCTTATTTTATCGCATTTTTTGCGGTTTTTTTATTGCTTTTTTTATGATTTGTGTTATTATTTATGTAGTACATAAGTATATATAGGAGGTGTTTTCCTTGTTCGTTGAAAAATTTTCTAATAATGGTATCGATTATCTTCGTCTCGTCGAAAGTCATCGCTATACGAATTCCAAGGGCGTTCGGACTGTTCGTAAAAAAT
>CAJTIT010000042.1 GCA_910576345.1 Erysipelotrichales bacterium | reverse complement strand
TTTTTTGTTTGTTATCCAGTTTTTTTGTTTACTGGGTGAAATTGACGTTTATTCTGTCTGGTTTTCAAAGACCGATGCACCGAAGTGCTTGATAATAATACCAAACCTCTCTTACTCTTGTCAATCTTTTTTTCACTTTTTTTCGTTTTTTATTTTTTTGTTTCTTCATATTCTACATTTTTGGCTACTTTTCAACGATTCAAAACCAATAATGTAGACATTATGGAAGGCAGCGCCTTTCATGGAACACTTTTCATTTTTCGCTAAGTTGTTGCCTTATCTCACCATGACATTATGTAGTAAGCGCATATCCTCTACCCATTTCTCATACAAGCGCACTTACGATTTCTTTATGATTTAAATAGACAAAAGCAATACGAAATCGATTGTTTTTCAACCTATGATCGGAAGAGAAGACAGAACATTCAATGATTTCTTTTTCATTTGTACTTTGTTTGACTGCCTTGCAAAAAAACAAACGTGCTGTGATAGTCGTTATCTTGGCGAAATCTATAATCAGACGCCTATATGATTACGCCTTTTGCACAGCTATAAGAAAATGGTTTCATTCACACCCTTCTTGTGCAGTTGTATGAAATAGCATCAGGGGCGTTGTCCAATATACCTTGTCATTACATTTCAACACTTTCTTTTACATCCATAACGACAGCGTATAAAAACAACCCTCCTTACTGAATTTTTTGTCCGGTAAAGAGGGTACATATCAATTTCAAAGTTCAGTTTTATTAAAACAATCAGAATAAACCTTTTATATTACCGTTTTCATCAATGTCCATCTGATTGGCAGCTGGCTTTTTCGGCAGTCCGGGCATCGTAAGTACACTGCCTGTCAAAGCAACGATAAATCCTGCACCTAAGGAAGGGCGAAGTTCACGCACGGTAATCGTAAAATCTTTCGGTCTTCCATATACTTTATCTTGATCGCTCAAAGATGTTGGCGTTTTTGCCATGCAAATTGGCATATGATCCCATCCCAGACGCTCATAACGTTTGATTTGTGCACTGGCTTCTTCACTGAACACAACATCACTTGCGCCATAACATGTTTTCGCAATCGTCTTTATTTTTTCTTCAATAGATTCACTCACTTCATATAATGGATGATAGTGATTTTTCTGTTCACATAACTGCACGACTTTTTCAGCCAGATCCAATGCGCCTTCTCCGCCTTTTGCCCAAACTTGTGACAAAGACATTGGATGATGATGTTCACTGCACCAGTTTTGAAGCGCCGTTACTTCTGCTTTTGTATCACTCGCAAATTCATTGATGGCCACAATATAAGGAAGTCCAAATGCTTGTATTGTTTCAATATGCTTGGCAAGATTATCACAACCTTTTAACATGGCGTCGACATTTTCCGTTTGTAAATCTTCAAACGCAACGTCTCCGTGCTGTTTCAAGGCACGAATGGTTGCCACAATCACAACCGCATTTGGCTTTAAATCCGCAAAACGACATTTGATATCTAAGAATTTTTCTGCGCCCAGATCTGCGCCAAATCCAGCTTCTGTCACAATGTAATCCGCAAGTTTCAGACAAGTTTTTGTCGCAAGTACGGAATTACAGCCATGCGCAATATTGGCAAACGGTCCACCGTGTACAATGACCGGATTGTGTTCCAGTGTCTGTACCAAATTTGGTTTCACCGCATCTTTCATTACCATCGCAAGCGCACCTTCGATGCCTAAATCTTTCACATAAATCGGTTCTTGATGATGATTATACGCCACAAGCATATTGCCCAAACGTTTTTTCAGATCCATAAGTGAATCTGCCAGACAAAGCACGGCCATCACCTCAGAAGCGACTGTGATATTGAAACCGTCTTTTCGTTCCACTCCGTTTGCTTTTGCGCCTTGTCCGATTGTGATATTTCTCAAAGTGCGATCATTCATGTCCAAACAGCGTTTCCATGTAATTGCATCGATATCAATATCCAATGCATTTCCTTGATGGATATGATTGTCTAAACATGCAGAAATCAAATTATTCGCTGTTGTGATTGCATGCATGTCTCCGGTAAAGTGCAGATTGAGATCTTCCATTGGTACTACCTGCGCATATCCGCCGCCGGCAGCGCCGCCTTTTAGTCCGAATACCGGTCCAAGTGAGGGTTCCCTTAAGGCGATCATCGCTTTTTTTCCTATGCGGTTGAGACCATCTCCCAACCCAATAGTGGTGGTTGATTTTCCTTCACCTGCTTTGGTTGGATTGATCGCTGTAACCAGTATGAGTTTTCCATCTTTTTTATCTTGATTTCGCTTTAATATATCTAATGATAATTTTGCCTTGTCATTTCCATAGTGTTCCAGCTCTTCTGGCAGAATTCCCGCTTTTTTTGCGATTGACGCAATAGGTTCTAGTTCACATTCCTGTGCTATTTCCAAATCTGTTTTTGCCATAATTACCTCCTACATATCTTTCTTACCAATGTCATTTCGATAAAACAGTGCGTCACAATGAATCTTATGTACATCCGCATATGCTTTTTCATACGCTTCTTCCAGCGTTTTTGCTTTTGCCAAAACCAGCAATACGCGTCCGCCGTCTGTCACAATCTGTTCCTCTTGTTGTTTTGTCCCCATATGGAATACATATCCATCTACTTGATCAAGACCGGTAATCTTTTTTCCTTTGGTGGAGGATGCAGGGTACCCTGTCGATGCCATAACGACGCCCAACGTTACGTCTTCATCCCATTCCAGTTCACTTTTTTGATGATTCATGATATTTTCAATGACGTCAAGGAAGTCTGTTTTCAGTCTTGGTAAAATGACTTCCGCTTCCGGATCGCCCAAGCGTGCATTGAATTCAATTGTTTTTACGCCGTTTTTTGTCAACATCAAACCACCATACAAAAAGCCGGTAAACGGATGTCCTTCTTTTACCATCGCTTTTGCCATCGGTACCATAATGTTGTTCATGGCCTCATCCACCATTTCTTTTGTGATGGTGCGCACTGGTGAATAAACACCCATGCCACCAGTATTAGGTCCTTTGTCTTCGTCATATGCGCATTTATGATCTTGTGCGATTTCCATTGGAAGCACCAAATCTTCATGAACGAAACAAATCAAAGAGAATTCAAAACCTTCCAGATATTCTTCGATGACCACCTTATTATGTTCGATGGAGAAGGCAATGTCGAGCGCCTGTAAAGCATCATCCATTGTAAACGCAACGCTAACGCCTTTGCCTGCTTTCAAACCATCTTCTTTGATAACAATAGGCAGTCCTTGACGTTCCACATAATTAACTGCCGCATCATAATTGTCAAATGTCGCATAAGAAGCTGTCGGAATGCCATATTTCATCATGATCTGCTTGGAGAAATCTTTACTGGATTCTACTTGCGTGGCATCTTTGGTTGGTCCAAAGATTTTGCATCCTTCCTTTTGAAATGCATCCACAATACCCAGCGCTAACGTTGCTTCTGGTCCGACAATGGTCAAATCAATTGCATTTTCTTTTGCGAATTGTAACAATCCATCCACATCACTATCGGAGATATTGACACATTCTGCCAATGCCTGCATGCCTGGATTTCCCGGTGCGGCATAGAGTTTATTTACACGTTTACTTCGACTAACGGCATGCACGATCGCATGTTCACGTCCGCCTTTTCCAATAACTAGAACTTTCATAACGTCCTCCTTTATCGTTTGTTTTTTTATTTCCGTTCTTATTTTACTTTATTTTCATATGCTTTACAATAATAGAAGACGAAAAACACCGCTTTCATAAGCGGTGTATGTTGAAGAGGATAAAATGTTAAACTGTAAGTTGCTCCTATAAAGAATGACATATCATCCTTTTATTCTGATCCATTTTTAAGCATGTGCATTTGCATCCAAGATTTTCATAAATTCTTCTCCTGTGATGGTTTCTTTTTCATATAAATATTTGGCAAGTTCATGCATCTTATCTTTGTTTTCTTCTAGTATTTCACATGCTTTTTCATGTGCTTCCTTAATCATCGCCATCACCGCGTTATCCACTTTCGCAGCTGTGTCAGAAGAACAAGTCAAAGAAGTGTCGCCGCCTAAATACTGATTGTTTACCGTCTCCAAGGCTACCATGCCAAATTCTTCACTCATCCCAAGTCTTGTGATCATCGCCCGTGCGATTTTTGTGGCTTGTTCAATGTCATTGGAAGCGCCACTGGTAATACTTTGGAAAATGATTTCTTCCGCTGCTCGACCTCCGCAGAATGTAACAATTTTTTCAAACGCTTCTTCTTTGCTCATCAAATTGCTTTCTTGTTCTTCTACCTGCATGGTATATCCAAGCGCGCCACTGGTTCTTGGAATGATTGTGATTTTATGCACAGGAGCTGTATTTTTCAATTTGGCCGCTACCAACGCATGTCCGATCTCATGATAAGAAACAATCAGTTTTTCTCGCGTAGAAATCACAGCGCCTTTTCTTTGGTAACCGGCGATGACAGTTTCTACTGCTTCATCAAAATCATTTTGCGAAACGACCGTTCTTCCATCTTTGACCGCCATAAGGGCAGCTTCATTCACAATATTGGCCAATTCTGCGCCGCTTGCGCCAGCCGTTGCTCGGGCAACCGCATTGAAATCGATGTTTGTGCCAACTTTCACATCTTTGGCATGTACTCTTAAAATCGCTTCACGCCCTTTTAAATCCGGCAGTTCCACCGGAATTCTGCGATCAAATCTACCTGGACGAAGCAATGCCGCATCCAGTGACTCCGGACGATTGGTCGCTGCCAAAATAACCACGCCTTTAGATCCGTCAAATCCATCCATTTCTGCCAACAACTGATTCAGTGTTTGTTCACGTTCATCATTGCCGCTGAATCCTGCGCCATCACGTTTTTTTCCAATGGTATCGATTTCATCAATAAAAACAATACAAGGCGCTTTTTCTCTTGCCTGTTTGAATAAATCACGTACACGTGCTGCCCCACGCCCAACAAACATTTCCACAAACTCGGAACCGGAAATGGAGAAAAACGGAACGCCTGCTTCACCAGCTACCGCTTTTGCCAATAACGTTTTACCGGTACCTGGCGGTCCTACAAGTAGTGCACCCTTTGGCATCTGCGCACCTATTTTTTCATACTTTTTAGGATTTTTTAAAAAATCCACCATCTCTAACAAAGCATCTTTGGCCTCATCTTGTCCTGCCACGTCGCTGAATCGTTTTCCGCTTTGTGCTTCCACATAAATTGACGCGTTGGATTTTGTAAAACTGCCAAATCCGCCGCCACCAAATGTCATGCCGTCTCCGCCCAGTTTCTTCTGCATTTTCTTGAACATTAGATTTCCAAGCCCCCATAATAATAGAACCGGTAGTAAGAATGTTAAGAACATATACACAAACGGATTCATTTCCTGCGGATAAATGCGGTTGAATTTTGCACCGGCTTCACTTAATTGCGTCGTTAAATTTGGATCCTGCATATTTCCTGTATAATATTGTTTTTTTGTTTCATCATTTTTGAGTGTATAGGTAATCGTTTCATCTTCCACTTGGACTTCGTTGATTTTTTTCTGATTCATTGCACTTTGGAATTCATTGTATGAAACACTTTCCTTTTTCATGTCCATCATCCATGAGGATGTAAAGCTATTTAGTATCATGATAACAATCAATATGATAAAGTAATAATAATATAATGGTTTTTTCTTTTTGTTCATGGTGGTTCACTCTCTTTCATCCATCGTGATGGCTATATTGATACGTTCATAAAGATGTTACAATACTATATCGTTATTTATAGAGTATATCAAGTTATTTGTTTTAATACCATTACTTCACATAATTTGTGTAAGCTGCCTTATGTTTTCTTTTTTAAATCCTTTAAATCGTCACTACGTTTGATTTTGCGCAGCTTTTGCAGGTTATCTGACAGAACTTTTTCATATGCGCTGTTGGTCTGCGGTTTATAAAACTGCGTTTGTGCCAATCGTTTCGGCAAATATTGAATGTATGGCCAAAGATCGCTTCGATCATAGTCATAGACTTCATCCGGATCCATATGAACAGGTGTATATCGTAAATAAGCAGGAATTTGATATGGGTGATGACGTAGCTCTTGCATGACAAGATCGATCGCAGTTTCTGCGGATTTGCTTTTGGGTGACAAGCATAAGTCGATCACTGCCAAACTCAAAGGAATTCGTGCTTCCGGAAAACCGATGCGTTTTGCGGCGTCTATAGCTTGTACACAACGTGAAACAGCAGCCGGATTTCCCAATCCGATGTCTTCATATGCAGTTACCATCAGCCGTCTTTCTATGGCGTCCATATCATTTGCCAAAATCATGACGCCAAGGTAGTACAAAGCTGCGTCCACATCACTGCCGCGAATCGATTTCTGAAAGGCGCTCAATACATCATAATAACCATCCCCATCATGATCCATTCCCATATTGGGCACTTGTGCATATTGCATGACCAGTTCTTGATTAATCACATGGTTTTCACACGCCAGAGCACAAATTTCCAAAATATTTAGGGCAAAACGAATATCACCGTTACAGCGATCAGCGATAAATGACAATGCATCTGGTGTTATTTCAGCACTATGGTTGCATCCTTTTTCACTTTCCAGAGCCCGTAACAATGCGGTTTTAATGTCATCCGGCGATAGCGCTTTGATTTCAAACAAATGGCAGCGTGATCGTATGGCAGGGTTGATCGCATGATATGGATTAGAAGTCGTTGCGCCAATTAGTGTTATTCTTCCATTCTCTATATGCGGCAAAAGTAAATCTTGTTTATCTTTATTTAAACGATGAACTTCATCCACAATGAGAATCAGTCCTTCATAATATTTGGCTTCTTCGAATATGGTTTCCAAATCTTTTTTATTTCCACTTACCGCATTAAACATTCGATATGGTATTTGAAGTTCATTGGCAATGACCGATGCCAGCGTTGTTTTTCCTGTACCCGGCGGTCCATAAAAAATCATAGAAAATATACGTTTTTCTTCAATACAGCGTCGAATCACATTACCTTTGCCAATCAAGTGCTGTTGACCTATAACGTCTTCCAGTGATTTTGGACGCATGCGAAATGCCAATGGTTCCTGCATATATTCCTTCCTTTCTTTTCATCAACTGTCGTTTATTATATCATTAAGTTTGTTTGATGTCTTGTTTTTCATTATACGAACTGTATCGAAGTATGAAATGACAAAATTCGTAAAAATAGAGAATGCGCTGTTTCTTTTTTTATGTTCTTTGTAATTTGTATGAACGATTGTTTTGACGGAAAATGGTTTTAAACATATTGAATAATAAATAAGGCAACAGCCTTTTGCGGGCTATTGCCGAGAAATTTTTCAGCGTTGTACGCCTATTTAAGTTGAGGTTTACACTTCCAATCCAATAGTGGCTATAACGCATCCCGTTTTGAAAAGATCTCTTTTATCAATACTAAGCAAACACAAAATCTGCTTTCTTATATTGAATACGCCATAAACATGAAGTATTGTCAAACATTCTTCTTACATTCTTTATGACAAAACACATGTTTTCAAATTCTTATTTCAATGATTCTTTGTGTTTCTCTTTTTTTAAAGAATTCATTGTTATAAGTGAAATAACAATCAATACAAAATACAAATAAATATTTGTTCCATCTCCTGTAATAGCGCCGCTAACATTTGGCGTATAGGTTCCCATCACACTTGTTTCTTTATCTCCTATAATTGATACGATACCAAGTTCATCTGTTTCATAGATCATATATCCGTCTTCGATTGTGAAGTTCACTCTTTCGTAGTCTCCATTTGCATTCTTTCTCAATAAGATTGGGTTTTTGATTTCTTGGTATGGTATTTTTACTCTTAACTCGCCGTCCGGTTGCACTTCTGTATTGTCTTTTAACAATTTCACATCAAAGACTTTCTTTACTTCTTGGTCTTTGATCATCTCTTTTACTTTACTTGTCACTTCTTCTTTTTCTCTTTCTGTCACATCTTCTACCTTTAATGCATAGTTTGGTAAAAATGGTGTTCCATCCGGTTTTTCTACTTTTACTCCATTGTCTTCTAAAGTATCGTTTCCATCCGGTTTTAAGTTTGGCATCGTTTGAAATTTCTGTCCATTGACTTCATAGACTTCTTTGCCGATTTCCCATTTACTTAGTTTGTTAAGATTTTCATCCGGCGTTCCATCATGATTTACATCAATGTTAATGTCCGGTTTCCCATCGCCATCTGTATCGATGTCAATATCAGGGATGCCGTCGCCATCTAAATCAACATTGATGTCCGGTCTTCCGTCTTTATCCAAATCTACATTGATATTTGGAATCAGTGTTTGATCGGTACAGTATTCCTCTGCTTGTCCAAGTACACAATAGGTTGGTTGCCATGTCGTCACGTTAACGATATTCAAATCCGGTTTTCCATCGTTGTCGGTATCAATGTTGATGTCTGCTTTTCCATCACCATCACTATCAATATTCAATTCCGGAATGTTGTCTTTGTTTCGATCCACATTCAATTTGATCCAATCTCCGTCATCGTCTTTTCCTAATACGATGTTCAAGTCTGGACATTCATCGCCATCCGGATCATTGAAATCTAATTCTCCATCGCCGTCTTCATCATAATCAATCTTCTTTACTTTGATCATTTCACATTTTTCAACGCCTGTATTTCCTGCATTGTCAGTTGGTATTGCGCACACTTCAAACGTGCCGGATTCATTCATTATCACTGAAGCTGATTCTTGATTTACTTGTATCGTATCTTGTATAACATTTCCATTACTTCTTGTTTGTACTTGTTTTGTGATACGTATGTCAATGGATTTTGTGCCGGATACATCCAATGTTCCATTGGAATCGTCCGTCATGATTGTGACAGATTGTTTAATATTCACTGTCTTATCTTTGATGCTTTTTACAACCGGAGCTTTCTTATCAATTTTCACATCTGCTTGTTTTTCTTTTGTGGTTGCCCCTGTCACTTTCTTCATCCAAAAACTTTGAGGATAACTTCCTTCATTCACCACTGTTGCGTGATTTGGATTCCATGCGATCTTATCGACGGATACGTCTGTGTAGGCTTGATGATCGGATATGATATTCACATCTTGATTTGTCCAATCGCCGTTGTATGGAGTATTGTTTCCATCATCAAGCTCTAAATGATACCAGTCTGCTTGAATTTCTTCTTCATTGATGGTCAGTGTTCCATCTATGAATGAGAAACTATAATCCGTATACTTGTTATTCAACATTGAGGAATCTCCTGTGATTGGATATGAGCCAACCGGACTTGTAGCCTTTGCCGTTGTACTTATCCGGATATCTCCCGGTAAGATTTGATCTACGACTCCGTTCCAAGAAACCAATTGACTACTGAAATCTTGATAGGTGAGCGGTGGATTTTGTTCTCCGAATAACTTTGTTTGATGATCAATCGTGATATTGATAGCTTTCGGTAATACTTTGATTTTGATTTCCTTACTTAGAGCTACTTCTCCATCCGCAGTTCTTACCACTTTGATGGTTGTTTCTGTATTTCCACTGTACTTTAAGGCATCAAATTCTCCTATGTTTCCATTGACGATCGCATTGGAAACATAGGTTGTATTATCTACTGTAAATGTATATTGCACATTCGTACTGGAACTGTCATCCTGTAAGGATTTGATCGTAAAGTGATCTCCATATGTGATTTTACCCGGTACGTTGATGGATAATGTACTTTCATCCGGTCCCATGATTCGCATCTGTCCATCTGCGGTTGCCTTGTTATAATTACGATTCCCTTGTTTCTCTACATGAAGCGGTATGTCTATTCCATCATCACCGCTGTAATTGTACACAATATTGATTCCGTCGTTTGTCCATGCGATTCCTGAAGCAATCGATGTATCCACCGTAATATAGTAACTGGTGTCATTTACGATCACGCCGCCATCATTACTTGAAATATCTTGTGCATTGATCAGTGGTGTTATTGTTCCTGAACCATTCACCGCATAGGTCACATCCGCAAATGCTATGGTCTGTTCTGCTTTTTTAATTGTTATTGGTAAATCAATTGTTTTATCTGTATAATTACCGGTTGGATCATGACTGGTCGCTTCCACAATCACTTTTCCCATCTGTGTATTCAGACTTGCATTCAATATAGTTACTTGCCCATTGGGTTGAACTTGGATGACATCCGTTGGACAGTCACTCTTCAATGCATAAGTAACCACAGATCCTTTAGGATTTCCCGCAGTATATAATTGAAATGTTTTTCCTTTTCCATACACTTCTTCATAAGCATTGTATTTATCTTGTGTTTTTGGTAATTCATTCCCTCCTACATCCGTATATATTAGTTCTTGTGATCCTGCGGTTACCGTAAAGGTAAGTTCTGCATATGCATTTGCTTGACCATTCGCTCCTTGTTTTTCAGCGATGATCACAACGGTTCCTACATTTTTGATCGTTACTGCGCCACTATTTGGATTTACATCAATGATATTGGTAGGTTCTCCTGGTTACAATCACTTCTACCGGGATGTCTTTGGAACTCCATTTATCTGAAACAGTGATGGTAAAATGATAACTCCCTATTGCCAAATTGGCCGTTGTTTGAATCACACCGGAATTAGCGTCAACTTTAAAGAAACTGCCGTCTCCGTTGTTCTTCATCGTATAGCTATAAGTGGTGGTAGAGCCGCCAATTGTGTCTGGCGTACCAAGTGTTCCTTTGATGATACCAATGGTTCCATTGGTTTTGATATTGGCTTGATCCATAGAGAATGTTGGAATTGTTGTATTACTAGAAGCTGAATCTGGAGTAATGACTCCATCAACTCCACGGACAATAATGATTTCTTTTTCTACAAATGAAGAATCATAATTATCTTTTCCTGTACTTGGATCATCATCTACGGTTGCTCGGATGGTTACTTTTCCATATGCATTGTTTCCTAAATAAGTAACCTGACCTGTATCTGGAGCAATCGTAACGAGTCCAATATCACCACCGGTGATGGAGTATTTTGTCTGTAATCCCGAACTATTTGGAGAAGGAGTCGCATGTTCAGCCCAGCTCACTGCCGCTTCCTGCATTGTTTTTACCGTTTGCGATGCTTGATCAAATGTAATGGAGGTGGATAACTTCTCGACCGTTAATGTTGTGCATACCTTTGATTTTGATGTAGGCACTTGCGGCTCTCCTCTTAAATCTACAGCATTAATACAAAATGAGTAATCACCTGCTGGCAGCCCACTCGCAGTTAAATCAGGAGCATTCGCTTTAATCTTTATATCTAGTTCATCCGCAGATGATGCATCATTCGCATCCAGACCAACGATTTCAAAATTTTGATAACTTTGATCATTATGACTAATCAATGTATATGTGATCGGTTTAAGACCCATATTTAGTTTTATTTTACCTATCACATCATTGGCATTTACATTTTTCGTGTATTCATAGATATTGGCATTACTTGCGCCAGCTCCTGGTGTACTTTCGTATGCAATGTTCGGTTCTGCAGGGGGCAATTTCATTTTCAGAATTGGACGTACACCTAATACTTCACCAGAACCTTGATTCGTAAATCCAAACATCCCTGTGTGGAAATGAATGGTGCCATCATATAGGACGAACCAGAAATCATTTCCTCCATAATTCGTTTGTGTCCACCAAGTTGTGTCGTGTTGATCGTTTAGATTATTGGCCGGAATCGTGATAAGACTTTTATTGCCTGCATTAATGATTGATTCTACTTCTGCTTTGGTCGCTATATCTGGCTCAATTCCAGGATTTTCATTCTTGATAGATACTTCAAGAGGATCACTGACTGTTTGTAAATTTTGTTGAAAACTTGGGCGTACATTATTGATTAAATATTTATACAATGGATTATCCGCTCTCGCATCACTAGAGTAATCATTTTGTGAGCATCCTACTCGATCCGGATGGCACATGGATAATCCTCGATAATCTAAAATATCTTTTGAGAGTGCAATTCCTTCACCGGTCGTAGGATCTGATAATAAAACCGAGATCCATGTAATGCCGCCATATTCAAATTCTGACATATAATCAGAAAGTGTACTTGTATACGTTGATGCGGATAACTTATTGGATTGTAAAAACGCATTTGTACAAATCATTCCACCAAATATCACAGAGAAAAAACCTATTACAGATAAAATCAATTTCTTCCACATAGCCATCTTTCCTTTCCTAACAACACACACGATATGCCATTCTAATCCACTTAGCATACATGAGAGCCGGTTCAGTTTGCAAAGTTCAAAAAAAAATCAATAAATTTAAAAGTATTCAAAATTAGAAATCAAAATACTATAAAATCTATTGATTTATTCCTACATAAAATGTAAAATATAGACGTTGATGTTACTCAAGGCTTGTATCTCCCCCAATAACTTAAAACACAAGCCAATCTCCCCCACCCATTGAGTAACATCAACATTTTTTTATCCAAAACCGGACACTATCTTCCTTCAAAAGTCTGTGCCCAGTTTTCTTTTACCAATTTTTCATAATACACGCCTTCATACTGTTTCAATTCTTCAAAAACAGGACGAATTTCATTTATTTCACTAATAGGCCGCTTTTGAATTTTCCCAGCGTTTTTCGCCCACTCTTTCAGCGTATAATAGGCATCACGGCAATTCACAACCACTTCATCACGATATGGTACAGGATGAAATAATTTCTCGGACGTTTCGAATTCATTCACTTCAAGATGCAACAAAGGAGTAGCAATCGCACAAGTTGCCACAATTCCAATCGTACACACCATCACAGTCGCTGAAACATTCCATTTACCGAAACGCCGTCTTTTCAAAGCCATCCAAGGCTTCACAAAAGACGAATGCTGCATAAATTCTGCCATAAACGCAACATTCAATGCGCCTCCAAGACCATCTGCATAAAAACCAAGTTTTCTGCCTTCCTGTCGTTCATAATGTTCCACTAAATCTTTTAATTGATTGCGCGCATACATGATTCTTGTTTTCACAGTTCCTTCCGGCACATTCAAAGCACTGGCAATTTCTTTCATGGACATGTGCTCAAAATATTGCAATAACAGAACCTCTTTCTGTTTTGGTTTTAGCTGATCAACCATACGCATTAAAATCTGCTTGTCTGCTTCATCATTTAATTCTGCGGCCGGAATCATGTATTGACGCTGTTCTTGACGACTTTCCATCTTCAAGAACTTGTCCGGATCCACAATCATATCACGATTGTCTCTAAATTTATGCGACCCTTTGGAAATAAGAATACGTATCATCCATGCCTTAAAATTCTCCGGTTTTTGCAAATTTTTCAAAGAATGATGAATTTCCATAAATGTGTCCTGCACAATATCCTGCGCATCTGCTTCACAGAAATTGCACATTTTTAAAGCAATGTAATATGCTTTTTTAGCATACGCATTATAGATTTTTAAAAAACTTTGTTCATCACCCTGAATGGCACGCTCGATATACGTTTTCATATCTTCCATAGTTTTATCCTCACTTTTTAAATTTCTTTATTTTTATCCATTTATTTCCAATAAATGCCTTATGAAATGTAACATTTGCATTATATTTTTATATTATACATGTGCAAGATATTTTGTCCATTAATTTTATTCACAAATTTTAGATTTGAATAAAAACATACAAATTGATAAGATGATATAAAACCAGACATAAATATTTTAACATCTTTGATATTTTTATATCAATTTAAAGATGATATCATTCATAAAAAATATTTCATTATAAGCATGATCGAAATCATATAAGAAACCTAATTTTATAACAAAACAATTGTCACAAAAAAAAGCTCTTTTTTCTGTATTTAAGTTCAAGAAAAAGACTTTTTGGATGCAATCACGATGGAGTGTTTCATATGGAATGGTCCGACATAAATATAAAATTATAATTGCGAAAAGTGGGTTGTTTCTTCATAATTATCGTAATAGAACGTATGCGAGTAAACTTATTGTTATCTTTATACTATGAAAATGTATTCAGAAGTTATTGTCACTCTTTAAACAATCAGAAAGCGAAAGAAATCACAAGGTTTTGAAAGAATAATAAAAAAGAAAAGATATCGATAACACCTTCCTTTTCTGTGCAAGCACTTCGTATAGTACTATTTTATATGAAATTGCCACAAAATGTTATCAAGCATTTTAATGAGAAACCCTAAACTATAAAAAACTTCCGCATCATGATTCTAATAGAATCATCATACAGAAGTCTTCAATTAATAATTTTCAGCTTCCTGCGCAAAATGTGCTTGAGAATAACCACATACAGGACAAGCGCCTGGCGCATTTTCTCCTTCGTGACGATATCCGCAAATATCACAAATCCAAACAATTGGCGCATCTTTCTTGAAAACTTTGCCGGATTTCAAGTTTTCCAATAATTTCAGATAACGTTCTTCATGATGTTTTTCAATGAGCGCAACCTGTTCCATCTGAAATGCAATTCTGGTAAAACCTTCTTCACGCGCTGTTTCAGCGAATCCTTTATACATATCGGTCCATTCATAATTTTCACCCGCAGCCGCATCTTCAAGATTGACCATGGTATCATTGATCTGATTGTTATGTAACGCTTTATACCACAGTTTTGCATGTTCCTGTTCATTGCGTGCTGTTTCTTCAAATATATTTGCAATCTGATCCATGCCTTCTTCACGGGCTTTTTGTGCATAGTATGTGTACTTATTACGCGCTTGTGATTCACCGGCAAATGCGGCCATTAAGTTTTGCTCTGTCTTGCTGCCTTTTAATTCCATGTTTTTTTCCTCCGTTTTTTCAATATGCGAAAATCGCCTTTCGCGGGCAGTTCATGTTCTGTTTTTTATGCAAACAACGCAAACAGACGCCTTCAAATAGTATGCTATGCGTATGAATATCCCAGCCGCTTAGTTTTTGCATATCTTCATCCAGATTTTTTTGATTGGGATGTGAGACATTATAGAGGCCATGACACTGGATACAATCCAAATGATCATGAGGAACACATGTCTTATCATAAGCATAGCCATTAACAGGTTGGGCAATTTTTTTAATTTCATTCAGATGCGTTAAATATTTAGATTGCGAAATACTGTTGTCAAGCTGCTTGAATATCCTGCTTGATCTAATCTTCATGAATTTTTTCTGTGCTGACATGATCATCCGTCTCTTTCAAATACATGCGAATCATATCTCGCTGCTTTGACTGTTTTACGATCATGAAACCCTCCCATATTAAGAACCGTTCTTATTTTAATGGTTAAGTCTGCATTTGTCAAACATATTCCAATCATTTCCAATATCATATATATAAAAGACTGCATCCACCATGATGAAACACATTATCTAACATAAGAACCACATAAAACGCAAAGAAAAGGCAATGCTTTTTCAACGCAGAAAAAAAGAAAAAAGATGCATACACATCTTATTTTTCTGTATCAAAATATACATCTTGACGTATATTCACACTTCCCTGTAATACCGCTCCTTTTTGTATTTCAATGTCTCTTGCGGATAAGTTTCCAACCAATGCAGCTTTTTCTTCAAATGTTGCGGATTCTGCGGCAACTACGTCTCCTTTAATTCGCCCGCCACATACAACATTCATCGCTTCACAGTTGCCCGCAATCGTCGCTGTCTCACTTAAATGCAGATCACCGGTACATGTAAGGTCACCATTCAATATCGCATTATCCAAATCAATATCACATGCGGAAATATTACCTTCAATCACACCTGCGATAGTGAGTTTGTTTTGACAGCTGATATCTCCCTGCACTTCTCCCTGAATGATAAGATCGCCGCTTACCTCAATCGTACCTACCACTCTGGCACCTTTGCCAATCACGGTCGGTTCAAATGATTCCTGTTGCGTCATTTGTGTATCATAACGACGCGGATCGTTTACAACTGTACGCATTCTTTCATTTGGATTCGCATATCCTTGATTGCGGTTAAAGTATTCTCTGTCATCGTTGTAATTCATATCATTACCTCCCATTGGCTTGTTTCAATTCCTCAATTATCCATATTATACATGGAAATCTCTTACGATTCAATAAAAAAATTATTACTTATAATGAGATGTGTGTTGGTTTACAACAGATGTGTTACAAAAAGAGCAAACAAAAAGCAAGAGGTACGTTATACTTAAGTTTCCACATCAAAAAAGAAGACCTCATGCATGAAAAGTTTCATCAATGGAAGAAAGTAAGTCGGACTTAACCTCATTTACAACCAGATTGATAAAATCTTTCGCTTTATCAAGTTTAGAAACATTAGAAACTTTACGCAGCTTCGTACGCTTGTGAAAAGCGGCAGACTAGATAATTCCTTATGTGAGAAAAGATCAGAATCCAAGATGGAGATGGAAGCATCATTGATAATGGAATAAACATTAGAAACGGAAGTACCAACATCAGAAGCAAGAGAGCGGATCAAAGCAGTTCTGCCGGTATTTCTCTTTTTACCGTGATGGAAAGCATCGTGTTTGGTAATTTCACGAATGATGTATTCATAATGTTCCTGAAGTGAAAAGTTAAATTCCACTACAAAAAGCACATAAAAATAAGTAGAATTTACTGTTACAAAAAGAAAGCAGATAGACAGGATTAGGATATATCAAGAAAAAAGTCTTGTGGATTTTAGTTTTTCAGTTATAATGTATATGTAGATAAGTCAAAAAAGGGCATAACGGAAACAGGTAGAAAAAGCAGTTCAAAAATTTATGAAAGACTTAATTCCACCTTGTTGAAGTGAATAGACTAAGTAGGCTGACAGCCAATTTTGCTTATCTATTTCTTAATGAGATAGGGTTTTAATATGACCTTATCCTTGTCAATTTTGGTTACACCAAAATCATAGAATTTCTTAAATAGTAATGGATTCAGAAATTCAAGATACTCAATGGGCGATTTTCCGTTGAGTTTTTCTTTTGGTGAAGAATTGACATGTGAAATCACAGTATTCAGGTCACTCTGATCCAATAAACCAAGTTTACGCAGATCCGTGCCGCTCGGACATATATAACGCAATTCAATGTGATTGTTTTCTAGGCTTCCTTTCTGGCAAGATTGGAGAGGATCGCAGTAATAAACACTTGTCCTTCTTGTTTCATCTCCTCTAATCTCCATAGCATCTGCCGCTGTAAATTCACTCCCTCTGTCGGTAAGTAATATTTGCACTTCCGTGTTGAACAACTCAGCACCTATAATGGACTCCAATAAATCGATACCGTCCAACATACTCTGTGCGTCTTTACGATCATGTAGCAGAGCATTCCAGAGGAAGTTTACATTTGTAAGAACAAGAGCGATGAAGCTTGATTTCCTTGCCGATGGTTGACTTGTCTTTTCCTAAGGTGTCAGCAATAGCTTTTTTAGAGGAACCGTTACGGATACCATTTTCAATAATAAAACGTTCTTGAAGAGAGAGGTGCTTGTTTTTGTTTGAGATAGCATTCATAAAAAATCAGCCTTTCTAAAGTGACGCTGTCAGCCATATAAACAATGCCATTATGTAAGAGTAAATTCAACTAGAATTTACTGAAAGACTGAATTCCATTTTTTACCCTTTGAAGTGGAATTTAACTTTTCACTTCAGGAAATCAATTTTTTCTTAAATTTTTTCTGTCAAGCGAAAATGAAAATGTCCCAAAAAAAGTTAAACATTAGCACCAAGATTACGGTGCTTTTGTTTCGCAATATAAGCTTGAAAAGAAGCGTGTTTCCAAGGATGAGACATTGGAGGGATATAGACCTTATTAGGCTTATCATCTTTGGTGATAGAATCAAATGTTTTAGACTTAGCTTCACGAAGGGGAATTTCCTCCAAGGCAAAAATATGATCCAAAATATTCACATATAAGCCTCCATCAAAGGCTTCAATCACCATGGCTGTCATCCCTTTCTTCATGTATGCCTTATTTGCATTACGTGTGATAG
>CAJTIT010000041.1 GCA_910576345.1 Erysipelotrichales bacterium | reverse complement strand
CAAAATAACTAGTAGAAATGCAATCAGCTCTATTATTTTTTAGCTTTCCATTTTCTTTAAAATCGCATGAACAAAATAACGATCGGTGCTGTTCAAAAAAGAAGAAAGTGAACCGCCTACATCAGCACATGTATATAAAGTTATCATGTTGTCATTTTCTGAAATCTCTGGATTGGTTGAATAAAAACTCTTTGCTTTGACTTCATCAAAATAGATGTTCAAGCTATCCCTGCTTTTAATATCCGGCTGATTGGAAGTCGAAAAGGCTTTTTCCAGATAAGCTGAAAAAATATCCGCTTGATAAACCGCATTCGGAGTGATGACTTGAAAAGATGGATTTTTCAAAAAGTATGATTCATCCATATATTTTTTTAAAAACGAGAATTTCCCGTTTCCCCCAAAAATGTTATGCCCGTATACAAAAGTATTGTAAGATGTAAAATCTGGATTGGAGCGATAGTCCATGAATATCGAACCTTGCTCATCGTATTTTTTGTATAAGTTCTTATCCAAGTAAAAATCGTTGTCAGACGTTTGCAAAACAGGAAAAGATGTATCGGTATTCGGAAAATAAAGAAAGGCAACCACGTCCTTATTGATTGCCCATATTTCTTCAAATGCTTTTTGAATCGAAGAACGATCATCAACCTCGATCGTCTCCACGGTCTTTTCCACCTTGTCATCAATTCCGTTTCTTTCCAAATATTTTAAAGTGAAAAGAATAAGCGGGATCAGTGATCCGATCAATGTTAAATAAAGGATGCACATTATAATTTTTCTTCTCATTTCTCACTCTCCGTATTCAGTGTTGAATAATATTCTTTCACTTGTTCTCTTCCTTCTTTAGAAATTATTTCTAACTGTTCACCGGAAACACTATCTATTTTTTTGTCGTTTTCATCGTAAATATCGTAGAACTTATCATCGACCAGATACATGACAGCACGTTTTTCAAAATTGCTCCAAGCCACTAGCTTTTTATTCAGATAAACATATTGTTTTGTATAAGGCAGTTTGACGCAATATTGAGTATCCGTGCTTCTGGATTCATCAATCATATTGCTACTAAATGACATACCTTTGATATATCCGTTCAACTCCAAAGACTTCCCACGAATGCGTTCCAATTCAGTCATACGACTTTTTAGATAGGTGATATAAGCATACTGTTTATTCGCTTCTCGTTTTTCTTTTGTGCAAGCTGAAAGAAATTCTCTCACTTCGCTCAATTCAGGATTTCCAAGTTCTTCACTCACTTGTAAATGCTTTAAAACTGCTTCCGTAGGTTCTACTTTTTCTGTGCCATGCAACTGCACCTGTTCTTCATAGATTTTATATTCGTTGTACGTTTCAAGATAATCCTTTGCAAGCGGTTCATTTTTTAAAAATTCCGTTGTCAATGATTTTTGTTTTTCATAGCTTGCTTCTCTTTCTTCCAATTCGGATAACGTTTCTTTGATCCGATTTTGCAAATCTTCATACGAATAGATTTCTTCAGCATTTAAAAAATCTAGTTCTTTAATCAACTGGTTATATCGTTTCTTCTCTTTGTATCTGTTGTTATAAAATTTCGGACAGTAATCACGTTCTGCCAAATTCATAGTCGAATTTTTAATTGCGATCATGGAGTTAGTGGCGGATTCTTTAATCGAAACGAATGCACCTTGAATTTCAGGAATTTTTTCAAAGTCAAATTGATAATCAACACCGTTTCTCGTTTTTTCACGATAAAACTGCCGAAGTGCATCTTCGCCATATTCTTCACCTAATTCTTTCAAACTGGTGAAGCGATCTTTTCCAAATGGCTTCACTTTAATATACTTTCCACGTTTGATTTCATATCCTTCAAGAGCCAAGTTTTCAAGCAATTCATCCAAGCTATTCGTTTCTGCTTTCACCTTTTCGATTTTGTCAATAATAATCGACTTCCAAGATACGGTCAATTTTTCATAACTAGATTCATTTTTCCCTTCATAATTTTTTCCTTTAAAGCGTCCGATTGCTTTCATTTCATCCATGACATGGCATCCATATGATTTAGCGATGCGGTCGCTTGATTCACGCAATCCATATAAGCCTTCCTTTTTATTTGCAAGACGATCTTCTAATTTTCTCCCACTTAAATTTGTAGCATTGATTATGATGTGATTATGAAGGTGTCCCCGATCGACGTGCGTGCATACGACACATTGATAATCTGTATAGATTTCTTTACAAAGTTTCAATCCAATTTCGTTTGCCATTTCAGGCGTGATGTTATCACGAATGTCAAAAGACTGAACGACATGATAAGCCACCCTTTCATCTTGCTCATTATGAAATTTAGATTGAACAGCAACCATTTCTTGTTCCGCAAAACGAAGATTACAATTATAAGCACTTTTCAAAAGTCCATGATCGGTTTTCTCTTCGTTTTCGATATAATTCAAACATTGTGATAATCCATTCCCGTTTTGTCCGGCATGAATGACAATTCTTTTTGTATACGGCATAATTTCCCCTCTTTCTAATCTTCAAACAATTTTTCTTGTTTTGCATAAACTTCTGGATTGCTATAAACTTTACGAGCCGAAACCCATAATACTTGATTTATCAAACGAATCAATTCGGAAATCAAATCTGCTATTTCTTGATTCTGCTTTCTTAATTGTTCCTTATCCAAATTCGATAAATCGGTTCGCATCATGATTTTTTCTTGCTCCAAACTAAACCGATCAATCTTCTCAACCAGCCGATTCACACATTCATTGACTTCGACTTTTCCGTGCAAATCTTCTACATAAATATTTTCATAGATTCCTACCGCTCTCAAATAATCCGAAAGATTTTGAAATCCGTATTTCTCCATTTTTTCTTTTAACAACAATCGCTCATTCTCATTGAGAAAAACATTCACTCTCTTTTTTTTGTCCTCTAATATTCTTCTTGCCATAGTCCTCTTTTTATCTCCTGTAATAACCGTTTGTAGTCATACAAATTTTCAATGTATTTTTCTTTATAAACATTTTGCTCGATCCACTTCACACCTTCCGCTGATACAATGGTTTTCTTTTTCACTAATAAAACGGCATCGGGAATGCTTCGTTTCAATTTACGAACTGCCGAATAAATGCTTCTTGATGATTTTCCAAAATAAAGCATCAACTCTTTGGTATACATATTCCGATAAGCAACCCGTTCTTTTCCTATTTTCAATTCCTGCTCCAATCTTTTGATATTCCTTNTCACAAATTCGATTTCAGCAGTCTTATAAGGCACGTCAAAATTCAAGTATACTTCCTCGACCCACTTCACACCTTCTAAATACATCCAAAGTTCTTTTTCCCCATCCATATTTGTTCTGTAGCAGAGCCAACGATCGGCACGATGACTCCGATTACACTTCTCTTTTATCCATTTCATCTGCCAATCAGACAGCCCAAACTGATTTTGAACATCTGAAAATCGCATCCTCTGAAATTCCAATTTTTTTCACCCCTCTCTATGTATGCAACGTTGACGCCTTTATATATAGCAAGCATGGTGTGGATACACACCTTTTGCTTGTTAGGGGATACCCCTAAGACCCTTTATCGTAGAAATTCAGTTTCCTGAATTTCCAATTTTTAGGCTCATTTCTTTTCAGAAATGAACCAAGTATAAGTAAGTTTTTTCTCTCCTGCATCCTGCTTTCTCCTCTCGTTTTGCTTGTGTCTTTTGATAAACTTCATCATTGATATTTCCAGTTATCAATGTTTTTCCGATGCTTTCCACCGCCTTTTTGAATGTTGTATGAGTCTGTAGAACGAAACGCCCGAATCAAGTTCTTCTCCATACGGTTCATATAGGATGGCTGGCATCGTTGGAACGTGAAGTAAATAAACTTCCCTTTTTGATAATCACGGAAGACGTTTTTATTGCCACTTCCGGTTAAGTGCTGCTTCATTCTTTTGGATAAATTGAGTGATTGCCCAATATAAATATCATCAAACTTTTTGTAATTTTCATCGCAAACAGGAAAAGAAAAAATCAGGATGACATAACACCCTGATTTTGAAAACTCTCCATTTTTATAGATGGGATTCTTGCTTTTTAGAAAGCGATTCGCTTCGATAAAGCGACTTGATAAAACCTTATCTCTAATCTTCTTGTCTTTGATAAAGCGAAAAATAAGAACGAAAGTCATGAACAAAAAGAGAAACACGAAGACGATTTCACACATCAATTTTCCATCCAAAACAGTAAAATAATGATAGATTTTTTCAAGCATCATATTCATAATCGTCTTCCTCTATCGTGTTTTCCGACTCAAAATTTTCATACGCAACATCCAGTTTCCCATCCGTTTTCTGTAGATTTTCTTCCACATTCTCTTTCATTTTAGCAAACATTTCTTCCGACTTTTCAATCACAATGGAGTTTCTTTTGGTATTGGTACAAGCGATTGCGAAGTTCCCGGAACCACCGAATTGATCGAGTAAAAGTTCATCTGGAAGCGAAATATATTCAATAATGGATTCCAATAACTCCACCGGTTTTTCGGCTTCCATGACCTTATCCTTGCTGTTTTTTGGTTGAAAATCAAACGCTTTAGGGAGCATTCCCGACGTTCCTTTCATGTAACAAACATCCAGTCCATTCGCTAAAAGAACATCTTTCACTTGATAGGAAGACAAGCCTTTCACGTCAATTCCATGTTCTGTAGCAAGCTGAATATTCTTCTTAGCGTCCAGTTTTAAACTCCTCGGTTCTCCTTTAGAAAAGATCATAACGTCTTCTGTATTGTGTGCTTTTCTACCGGTATTCGATACAAAATTGCCTTTTACCCATGGCACTTTGGCAAAATATTTGAACCCATTTTTAACCGCCATCTGCTTAATTTCGTATAGATATTGATAGTTTACTTCGTTCTCTTCCGGTAAAAATTCGATGCAAAAAGCTCCATCTTTTAGCACTCGCATCTTCTCCTTAAAATCTTGTTCTGTGTATTTGAAAAGCTCATATTGAGCAAACTTTCGATTGCCACCGGTCAATGATTTGGACAGATCGTAAGGATGATCCGTCACAATTCCATCAATGGATTTGTCCTTGATGAACGACAGATCACGCCCATTTCCGTTAATTAAAAGGCAAGTAGTCAGCTTGCCTTCTAATTGTTTTTCAACTTTATAAACGCCCCTAGCAACACGCCTAAAGATACCTCTGTCAATTCCTTCATAGATTCTGGCACGGATAGATTCGTCATTGACTTGCATGTTTTTATTGACCTTCACAAGCTCTGTTGCTTCTTTTAACGTGAATTTTTCATCGTCCATGAAGTAATCAAACAAACTAAATTGGATAGTATCAAGACTCATTTTCGGTATCCTTTCTATCTGTAGAAGGAGAAAAAGCGATTGGATATTTCTCTTCTAAATCGAGAAAAGTTTGATAAATCTTTGCACACTTTTGCGGATTTTTATTGATAACGGCGTCCTCAATTCCATTAAATAAAGTCCACCACTCACCTTCGTTTAAAGGAAATCTACGTTGAAATTCTTCAACATCCACTTCCACTTTATTTGAAGTGATCGCCTCTTTAACTCTAAGGTTAGTACACAGATAGTAAATGAGTAATCCCAATTCCAATTCCGAATTTTCGTCAAATTCATAGTCAAAAGTGATGCTCCAATCGTATTCAGAAGCCACACAGGTAAACTCTGTTTCGTCCTCATGATCGCTCATATAATCAATAAGAAGCGGATTCATAATTGGTTCTTTTTCAAGTATATCTTTCTTATGTTCGGCTTTAATAGCCTCTACTAAATCGCCAAATAGGTAACTTCCATCTTCGTTCTTCACACCCCATTTTTGACTTAAATAATTTAAAAAGCCGGCATCTTCAACGTTCAAATCATTCAAATTGATTGAATGATTTTCCAAGAATTTTAGAATCATTCCATCTTTACAAATTGGTTTATCTTCATCAAAAAGAACACCAATCGTCGTTCCGTTTTGATTGATAATTGCACAAGATAATTCGTTCAAATTCATTTTCTCTAAGATCGTATTTAATCCTTTTTCCAATTTTGTCGCACTCATTTTACATTCCCTCCGCAAGTTCTTCATCCATGTTAAACAATGTTAAGTTCCCATTCGTATCCTCTTCAAGATCGGGATAATCAATCTCAGCGGATGATTTTAAAGGCAATGTGTCTTCCTTTGGAAGCTCCATAATAAATTCATGTAAAAGATTTTTTTCTCTCAATTCACGAATATATTCATCCATACATTGGTTGATTATTTGTCTTTCTTCTCCCTCTGGATAAGCATGAATCAGTTTCATGTTTCCGTCATCATCCATCAGATAATCGACAGCAGAATTAGCGTGACCGCATAAATAATCGCTTCTATTTTCTAACTTATCCATGATATAACAAGCAAAAGAACGGGCAAACATTTCAACGTCAGACGCCCAATATCCATACGTATCTTTGCTGTAAGTGCCATCAAATATTTTAGAATTTTCAAAAAAATCCGTCTTAGCCGTATACGTTTCTCCATCCTTTTCAACTTTCTTATATTTCATTTTTTCCATCAAATTCTTTAATGATTTTGGACATTTTTCCGAATAACTAAACTCTGATGCAAAGGTTCTTCCCTTTAAAAAAAAGCCTAATTTCTTTCCGATATAATCATCTAGTGCATGTCCCCATTCATGAGCAAGGTTTCCTGCACCATTTTCTCTTGTTAAATTGATTTCTACGTTCATTGCGTCGTAATGAGCACTCGCCGCATTCTTTCCACCATTGCCGGATGTTGCAAAACCCAACTGCAATTCACCTTCAAAGCCAATATTTGTTGGATCTATTTGAAGTACCCGACTCAAATCCATAAGTGCATCATACCCTAAGTTGGTTACTTCTTTCCGTTCATATTGCGGAACGGAGTTACCATAATCATTACCGCCAAACNGAAATGTATCTTTTAATTCCATCGACGAAATGTTTTTTCCTTGACGATAACTAACGCCATTTCTAACGACATGCTCTAATTGTGGTGGAACAAATCGCTTTTTCTTTGATGTTTTTGAAGCTCTTTTTGTTCCTTGTTTATCCGGTGCATGGTCGATGATATATTGCTCACAATCCCGATAATGTTCAAAATTATTTGCGATAAACGTTCTTCCCTGTAGGATAAAAAAGGTATCATCTTTCCAATTTTTTTCATCCGCAAAGTCGCCTTTCGGATAAAAATATCTTGTTCCCCCAAACCTTTTTATCTTCATACACTGATTTCCATTTTCCATTTTTTCAAAGATGGAATCCTTTTTGCTGTAAGGAAGAACCTCATATTGAGAAAGAAGTATTTGTTTATCGGAATAACAAAACTGCTTCTTTTTTATCTCATAATCAATTGTTTCCCATCTTCCAATCTGTAAAGCTCTCAACAATTTATTTGGAAAAAATCCCTCTGCTTCATCTTTGACTTTCACATAGTGATAGTAACCTAAAGGTTCAATATACTTTGGTGAAACCACATCCGGATAAAATCTTTCTGCGTCATAATCGTTATGAAGTTTCATCGTTTCTTCTTTAAAAAAAGTCACAAAGCTGGTGTAGTCTTTACATATTTTTTCAATTTCATCCGCTGACGCATTATAAGGAAAAGTCGGTTGAGCAGGTAACGAATCTCGAATTTTTTTCATATAATACGCAACACGAATCGGTAATCCTGATGCTACCAACTCTTCATAATTCGGTTTTTTCCAGATGTTATTTTTCTTGACGAATTGATATTTTTCTTTCAAATTCAGTTCGTCCAAGTCTTCCAATGTTAGACCACTACTCTTCCAACGATACTTTTTCGCCCCACCTAACGGTTTTCCGACGGCTTCATATCTCATAAATCTATTCCCCTTTCTTGTCTACATTTTCTTTCGAAATATCCAAAGTCATTAGCTCTGGTTCATCATTTGGGTATTCGTCATAGCCTTCGCTGGAACTTTCACTTAAGCTCCATTCTTCCAGCAATCTTTCTTGTAATGTCATTTCCATCTGTCTTTCTCCGTCCTTTCTACATTTCCACTTCTTCTTCATCCTCTTGTTCTTCTTGAACTTCCGAATGCTCTTCCATCATTTCAAATTCGCCTTTTTCCCTGATATAATCAACGATTTTGTCTGCATCTTTAATAGCATCAAACAACACTTTTGGATCTTTTTTTAGTTCGGAAATCCAGCTTTGGATATAGGCTTTATGATTGTTGATATGGTTTTCATCCGCTTGAAGTCCCAGCTCAGCCATTAAAAAAGAAGAACCGATTTCCGCTCTCAGCTCTTCCATGGCGTATTTTTGAGAACCAAACAAGCCGCTCATATCACGATTCAAACGATTCGGATGACCTGTCGCATGACAAGATTCATGTAACTTAGTCGCATAATATCCATATTCAGTATGGAAAGTCGTCATCGGTGGCATTGTGATTTTATCATCCTTAGGATTATAGAATGCTTCATCGCCGATTTCTTCGTAATCGACACCTAAGTTATTTATGATGCTATCTACGACCTGATTGCTGTTATATTCAATGGTAGGGACTTCCTCTTTTTCGATCTTCTCACATACCAACTCGTAACGCTCTTTCAACTCTGCAAAACGTTCTTTCTTTTCATCGAAAGATGCCTTCTTATCCTTTTTAATCTCCTTTATTAAGCGATAATATTCGGATGCTTTTACATACTCACATCCATCCTTAATGTAGTGTCTATGCTCCATTTGAGCATTGACATTGAACACGTTGAACGATGAACACATTAAAGAAAAGGCTTCAATACGCTGCTTTTTTTCCTCTAAACTCAAAGAAGGATCATACTTAATTTTATTTGCCCAGTCCGTAAATTCTTTAATCTTCATCGACTGTTTCGTTTGTCTATTGTAGTAATAATAAAATTCAAGGGGTACAGATTTCTCTCCTTTTTTTACATACCATTCATTTGCTTCTGCCTGATTGACCGTACACCAACGGCTGTCTTCGTAATGTTTCGTTTTTTGCATATGACACAATAACACTTTGTTGCACATGCGATATGGTGTTTTCGTGATCGCATTATGCGGTGGATTGCTTACCCAATCCTGATGCCAAGGCAACTGTTCTTGCTCCAATGCTTTGATATATTCATCAACTAGCATTTCTCGTGTTTTACTTGTCTTATTCTTCATTTTCATATGTCCTTTCCTGTTCATTTAACTAAAAAAAGGCACCAGATAAATATATCTGATGCTCATTTTATTGTTCGTTTTTTTCTTGATTATTTTCTTTTTCAGTATTCTCATTGAGTGATTCATCAATATCTTTCATCACTTTCTCGTATCTTGATTTCAATGATTTTAGACCCTTTAATTGTTCCATAATCAACTCGTTTTCGAATTGTTTTGTTTCGATAATATCATCATTCTTCTTTTTATCGTTTTCCAGTTTTGCAATTTTGCTGTTCAACTGTCTAATTCCACCATTCATTTTTTGTTCCACCTTTCAATCTTATTTTATATAATTCCACAAAAAAAAGAAGCGTTGCACTTCTTTTAACGATCATCTTTTTCCTCGTCAGTTTCTTCTTTTTCAAGTAATTCTTGATATTCTTCACTATACGAAGTTCCGTCCAAACAATGTTCAAATATCCAATTTTTTAGTTCAGCCATCTCATTCGTTTCATAATAATGAACCAACTTTTCTTTAAATTTTCCATCCAATTCAACAGGAATTGATAGTATTCCTCGTCCATGTTCAATCAAAATTTTATTAGCAACTAAAGTTGCCATTCGTTTATTTCCGTCTTTGAATATCTGTTTTCGCATCATCCATAGCATGATTGTAATAGCTCTTTCTGTATCATTTGGGATCTTCAAAAGTTCATGAAGTTCAACATGCAATTGGTCTGGATTTGGTATTTCTGGTCGCCATGATGTCCCGCTAATTAGGACACCATCGACTCTAATTTGACCTAAATCATAGTGAGGCAAATCTCCTTTTGCGATCAATTCATGTAGGTTTTCCATATAACCTAAATCAAGCGGTTTTGAAATATTTTGTAAAATATATTGCCAACCATCACGCAAACAACATACTTTACTGATCTCCGAAGGCTTCAACTTTTCAACATTTACATCGTTTAAAATATCGTTCGTTTCAGCAAAGGTAACGGCGATTCCTTCCAAATTTGCACTCTTATAAACAGAATCCACTAATACTCTTTTGGCACAAAAAACATTGTCTTCTAATTTCATTTTATATTTATCAATCATAAACGTCACTCCTCTCTTCTTTTTTTATATTATACCAAATATTTGTCATATTGTGTGCGATATATTATATCCTAACAAACTTTGTATTCTGTATTCAGAAACGATTTCATTGCTTCTTTTACCGCAAAATTTTCGATTTTATCGAAAGTTTCTTCGGAAATAATGCCATCAATGATACATTCTTTCAAGTCGAAATATTCATTATCCCTACCTTCATGGTGTGGAAATTTTAGAATATACCAATTGAAATCATTCATTTTCTCTTTCATTTTTCTAACGACATTTTTTCCTTTTTCACTGAGTTCAACTTTATTCACATGGAAATAAAATAACAAATCATTCTTTTTTCCAACCAGATAGCAATAATAATCGTCATAGCCTTTGAACAGATAACTATTTTTGATGTACTCTAAATCCTCAAATACAACCTTACTTTTCATAGTCTTCTTCTCTCCGTTCATTTTCGTACTCGTCAATCAATTCTTCCTGCGAGTCCCAGTGATCGTATAACGATTCCGGCGTCCACGGAATGTACTTGTCGTTCTCTCTAACTCTTTCTTCCAATGTTTTCGTTTCTCTCGTTTTCATACACTTCTCCTTCTTTAAATCTACTCAAAACGTGCTTCCATGCCATAATAGATGCCGTTAGCATCCTGAAGCGGATAGCAACCGCCCGTATACCCCGTTATATACGCCATACAGGCTCCTGATACGTTTTCCATGTTATACCCCTCAGAGAATAAAAATTGCTTGTTTCCGGGGTTTTGTGGAGCTACAGGAGCGGGTGTGGATGGAACGACTGGTTGCGGTGCAGAAGGAACCGATGGAGCAGGTTGTTGTGGCTCTACATAAACTGGTTCTTCCGCAGGCGGTTGCTGTGTTCCCGCAATCTCTTCTTGCTTTTCTTCAATGGAAGTTTCTTTCTTTTCTTCTGCTTCTTCTTTTGGTTTGTCCGCTTCTTTCTTCTTAATCACAACATCCAGTGTAGCAATTGTTGTGTTTCCAGCCTTATCGGTTACTTGATAAATGATCGTTTGATCTCCGCTTTTTGTGGTATCAATGGTCGTGTATCTAACCTTATCCAGTAAATCCCCATCTTTTTCATCTTTGGCTGTACGTACATATGATAAATAATCAATCGTATCCCCTTCTTTGATTTCAATGGATTTTTTACTTAAAATAAGCAGAGGAGCTGTACGATCCACCTTCTCAACCTGTTCTTCCATTTTGGCTACAGATTTTTTACTGGGTTCGTAAATATACTTATATCCTGCATATAGACTTCCTGATAATATCAAAACCAAAAAGGAGCTTATCAAAAACTTTTTGCGTTTATTCTTTTTGTGGACTCGATATAGCTTCAATAACTCCCTTTCCTTTTCCGTCAATTCCATTCATCATACCCCCTTTACTCACAGATGTTTACATAGATGTCATAGTCTTTGTTATCGCTTTCGGCAAAACCAATGTAGACATAATCCCGGTAGGTTTCGCTTTTTGGAATCTCTGTAAATTCAAAAGGAATCACCTCTTTGATTTCATCTTTCTTGTCGCTTTTATAGTAAACAATATATCCAGAAACGGTCAATTTTCTTTTCGCTTTATTTTCGATTGAAATAAGCGGTTGTCCGCTATCATTTTTTCGATCCGGGAAAAATTGAACATCAATATTGTCCTGCATCAAAACTTTGCTTGATTTTTTTCCATCTTCGTTGCTTCCTTCAACGGGTGCAATTTTTAAACGATTGGCTTTAAAATCAATCGGCAATTTGCCCTCACGAGCAACTTTGTTATTTGGATTGGTCGTTTCAAGCACATATGTTTGTCCGGGATTCAAATTGATGTTGATTTCATCATCGTAGTTTTCGTTATGAACGCCGTTTTCATCTTTCTTTTCAATGATACCTGATAAATTTACCTGAAACTTATTGTCGTTTGTTATAAGAAGCAGTGTTTCGTTGTTTGAATCACCGTAAGGTACATATTGAATATCCACTTTTTTCATTGCATCTTTGAATATATCCACTTTTTCAACCACCGGTTCTGGTTTTGTAAAAAACTCTTTATAAACGTATAAACCACCAAACGAAACGATTACCAATCCCATTAGGATCATCGCTATTTTTTTACCCATTTTTATACTCCTTTCATAATAAAAAGCACCTTATCTTGTATAAGATGCTTTGACCTTTTATGGTTCGATTTCTTCTTGTTCTTCTGTTTCGTTTTCGTTTTGTGCTTCCTCTTTTGATGTATATTTATGGTATTCATCCTCTAAACGATATTTTAAATCTTCTGCATCATCGGATTTTAAAAACTGATTATAAGCAATTGCTTTAAAACGTTTATCCTTCATCAATGCACTTACTTGTTCCATTGTAACATCTGGAATCGTATTCATAATTGCTTCAATATCTTCAAAAGCTGCTTGCTTGTAATAGTAGCTATTTAAGGAAATTTCTACACTTGAAGCACTTCGTTCAAGTAGGCTCACATAAGCCTGTTTTTTATTGCCAAAATAATGTCCTTGATCGTAGCCTCGATCATTCTTAATCCAAGTAACATAACGATACCCCTCGATTGCATCTTTGTTTTCGCCAAGCACGATCCCATATTCTCCATTCAAATTGATCGAATGTAAAATCTCATAGTTTCCGTTTTTTTCACTCATTGTTTTTACCCTTTCCTACGTTATCTTTGAAATAGCACAAATATCTGGTATTTCCATCTTCCTTCTGAATGTTTTGAATTTTAAATTCTTGCGATGAATTGATGCCGTAATTGTATGCCATGGAGTAATTGGAAAACTCCATATCGTCCAACTTTTCTTCACCTGTAGAAGTTCCTTTCATCCAAATATCTTCTAAAGGTTCTTCTTCTTTTGGCTTCGCATTTTCTTCTGCACCTTTTACCATTTCAACGTACTCCGCAATTTCCTGATCGTTTAGATTCCAAGATTTCGGAATTTCCACGTTATCAACGATAATCACATCCATTCCTTGTTTGTTTTCGCCGTCTGTCGCATTGGAAAGATCGACAAGTCCTTTTACTTTAAAATCTCGAATTGGATTTTTGCAATTCAATTTCAACTTCTTTGCCATTTCGTTATCATAGACAACTTCTATGGATATTGTATCTCCATTTGAAAGTGCTTTTCTGGGGAAAGCGGTATAATCGAGAGTTTCAACGAATTTTTCTAATTCTCTACTTCCCATAGTATCAATCGGATTTTGAATTTCTTCAATTACACCTCTTCCGTTTTGCCCTGAATAAATGATTTTTATGTCTTTTGTAAGGTCAATGGAATGCTCATTTTGCTTTAAACAAGTCCCAACAAAAAACAAGAGAATCAAAAGTCCTGTAACTCCAAGTCCTAAGCGAAATACTGTTTTTCTCTGCATATCTCTTTCCTTCTTTCCTTATTTTTTACTCAAATCATGTAATGCTTTCGTCGGTTTTGCATAGATCGGAGCATAAATAGATTCAAATTGTGCTTTAGAATAGGTCGCGATCTGATAATCCGTTCCAGAAGTTGCTACTTCCCAACTATCCGTAACTCCATTCGTGTTTCCGTCCAAGATCGTAATTTGATCTCCGTCCACCGCCAGTACAACCCCAACATGGTTACGTGTTGTAGCGGAAAACACAGTACCAACAACAGGCATTGAACCGATTGATCCGTATACAAAATACTGCGGATGACGTTGTGTAAGAGCACTTACCCAATTATCTCCATTTCCAAGATAATTGAAATCCAACTTTGTTCCGTACAAATCCAAAAGTGCTCCGGCACTGTACCAAGTACATTGCCCGATTGGATAAGTATTGTGTGGAGCTTCCCACAACTCTTTGCGGCTGAAATTTGGTATTCCATCGACAGAACCACCATACCCATATCCGTCACAAGCATTTAAAGCGTTCTTGTTTCGGATGGTATCATAGATTCTGTTATAGGTTTCATTGTCATAATGGATTCCTTCGCCATCGGTTTTCAAGTCTTTTTTGATCTCGCTATAAGTATCAATATATTTGATACTGCTATCTAAACCGTCCTTCATTTTTTGATTAAAGGATTCAATATCTGAATTTTTCACATATCTTGATTTTGCATCATCAACCGGATTGATCGACATGAAAATAATGTCTTTTCCTTTCCAAGAACCATTCGCAAGCTCATTGAGTTTGTTCACATACTGATTCGCATTTCCAATGTCATTTACACCAAGATTGAAAACGATCGTATCTCCATCTTTTATTTTAGAATTGGCTTGATTTAATCCCGTATTGATAAACCAGTTGTACCCTTGTCCTGATTCGGCTATGAACACATCATTGTCCCCGGATACCGCATTTTTCATTCCTACGGTTCTTGAATCTCCAATCCAAACGACACGACCGGTAATGGCATTTCCAGTTCCACCTGTTCCTTTTAGTAAATCATACCACTTTTTAGCCGCTCCACCTCGTCCGGCGACAATGGCATCGTAGCTATCCGCTGACACTTCAACGATTTTATGGAATAAGAAAGCCGTCTGAACCGGATCTTTTGAAGTATAGAAACCTTCGTTCTTTAGCTGATTATGATAGTAGCCATCCGTGAATGCTTCTTTCCATAAATAATCCAACTGAAATTGTAAATCGTCCCAGCTCTTTCCTTGACGAGCAGCTTCGGCAAATAAGTCCGCCTTTCTTCCAAACGACCATTGGATAATTCCATGCCCTTCACCATTGGATTCAATGGCACCGGGATCGAAAGATGATTCTCGTTCAATATTGCCTAAAACACCCGAAGCGGCTTCATCCGACAAGCCTTTTGATGTCAAATATTTGAAAATGGAACGTGCATTTTGCTCCATCGTTCCATTCGTTGCGGTATATACAGCACAATCATCTTGCATTTTCTTGTAATTTCCTATTCCTGCAAATATAAAGATAACTAAACAAAATGAAACTAAAGCAACCAAAATAGGAACGATATAGGGAGCTAGAAAAGAAGCCACTGCACTAACCGCCTTTCCTATTGTTTGAATAATAACAGTAACTACCTTTTTGACAGCTCCACCTACCGCTTTTCCAGCTTTTGAACCTGCCTTAATTGATGATTTTACCAGTTTTACAGAGCTTTTGCCTACTTTTTTACCAGTTCTATAAGTCGTTTTCGTTGCGGTTTTACCAACAAATTTAGCAACTTTTCCGCCCTTCTTGACGACCTTTTTTTGCATTTCAGATTGAGCGAATTGAACACCGCCACCACCTTCATCTTCTATTTTGGAAATCTTCCCAGAAGTAGAAGAAATACCTTTGATTGCTTTTCCTGATAAGACAGCCGTTTTTCCTATGACCGTTGCGGTTTTAGAGATTTTACCTTGACTCTTTTCAAACTGAAACGTTTTTTTGTTTACAAATCTTCCAACCTTTTTAACAGTGCCTTTTAATTTCCCATCTTCTTTTGGAGCAGATGGAGAAGCCCCTTCTGCTCCTGTAGCTCCTTCCACATCAGCGGTGCTTGTTTGCTGTGTTTTAATTCCCTGCAAAGCGGATTCTTTGTTCTGTTGTGAATGGGACGTTTTTGTGTTTTTGGAATCCGCTAATGTTTTGATTCCTAAAAGCGATGAATTTTCGTTTTTGGAATCGCTTGTTCCTTCTTTTAAAGGTTTAGCTTTCATATCCGTTTTTGCGACATTTTCATTGACGGATTTTTCTTGTTTTGAAGAACGATCTTCTATTTTTGTTTCTTCATTTTTTGTCGGTACGTTCGTTTTGATACCGACCACACTAGATGATTCTTTTGCATCTGTCGAAGTCTTTAGGTTTAAACTTTCGGTATTGGAACTACCAGTTGATGTCGCTCCTACATCAGATGAAGGTGTCTTTGAAGCATTTTCCTCTAAATTCAATGGACGGGATTTCTCTTCTGGTGGATTGTGTCTGCGGTCATTCCACCTCGAGATTGATTTCGCACCTTTATCTAAAACACTCCCGGCTTTTTCAATACCCTTTCCGGTGTTTGCTGATGTTTTCCCTATTGTAGTTTGTGTATCTTTTTTCGTTTCTTGACTCATACCTTTCCCCTTTCACAACACAACAAAAAAGGAACTCAGTTCCTTCTAGTCTCTTGTTGTTGCCATTTTGTCAGTGTTATTCAATTCATAAATTTTAAATTCCTTTGGAACAAGGTTTTGGAATGGAATTTTATCATGTCCATAAACAATGATTCCTTGTCCTGATTTTGCGTCATTCGCAATATATCTCGACTCATTTTCTGAAATTTCAAATTGATTACAAACAAGTGCTCGATCAATGGATTTCTGTTTTAAAATCAATGCAAATTCGGTATTGTTCAAAATTTTCCTGCCCTGTTCATTGTTGAGAACGTCTTCAATGTTTTGTGTAATTACCGTCATCAAAGCATTGTATTTACGACCGATTTTAATGAGCTTTGCGACATATTCACCGGCAGACGCATTTTTCAAAAGAATGTGGAACTCGTCAATAAAAATCCATGTGTCAATTCCACGGTTTCGGTTTGTAACAAGACGGTTCATAATATGATCCAATATAACCAAATATCCAGCGGTCTGCATCGACTGTGGAAGCTCGGAAATATCAAACCCAATCACCCGATTGTGAATATTAACATTTGTTGGATAAGCGAAAATATCCTGTGAACCTTCTACGAATCGTTCCAAAGATTTCGCCAGACGTTTTGCTTCATCTTCTGGTTGTTTTTCCAGCTCAATTTGGAAATCTTTTAGTAAAGGTTGTTTGCTCTTATCTTTGAAGTGCGATAATTCGTAATCCCAAAAAACGTTACGTACACAGCGGTCAATTACGGTTTTTTCGACAGGATCCAAGTTTCCTTCATCCACAATGGATTCTACCCAGCCTTGAATGTATTCGATTTTAGCTTTTACCGGCGAATCATTTTCCGTTTCCGACAAGTTGTAGTTTTGGTCTAAATCCAACGGATTGATATGGGTATCCGTTGAGCTTGAAATCACGATTTTCTGTCCATGAAACCATTCAATCAAATTGTCATATTCCTTCTGAAAGTCAATTACCACGACTTCATCTTTCGGATAACGAATCAAAATCTGCTCGATCAACGTTTTCATCGAAAAAGACTTTCCAGAACCGGAAGTCGCTAAAACAGCCCCGTTACCGTTCATCAAACGTTTTCGCTCCAAAAAGATAGGATTACGACTCACAAGGTTGATTCCATAATACAATGACTGCGGATGTTGAAAATCCTTAGAATTGAAAGGAACATGAACGCCTGTCGCTTCACTTGTTTCTTGATGCTGAAATTGCAACGTATTGTGACCCAGTGGAAGCGTATTAACGATTCCTTCAATTTGTTGCCAAAGTAGAGGTGCTAATTTTATCAGCATTTCGCCTACCTTGTTTTGCACCTTTACGGTGTTGTCTTCTAACTCCTCATAACTGTCTGCTAAAATGCAAACAACAATATTCTCATAGAACATTTTTTGATCGTTATACTGAATGTCTTCGATCATCTGTCCCACATCTTCCAATTTTCCTTCCAACTTTTTGTCCTTCATGTATTCATAATTTAATTGCTGTTTTGCCAAACTTTTGATTTTACCAAATCGTTCTGTTTCCAAACCGGATTGCAACTTGTTCAGTCGCTTTACAGCCTTTACCGTTTCTGTCGGCTGAATATTGATCGTCGTAATCATATTGACGTCCTGAATCGTTGTGAGTGTATTGTAAAAGCGAGGTGTGATCGCATTCGGAAAATCAGGATCAATATAAAGGCAACGAATAAACTTCTTTTTGTGCTTCGTTTCCTCAGCGTCCGAGTTCGCAATATCTTGCGGTGTAATTTCCAAATAATCG
>CAJTIT010000040.1 GCA_910576345.1 Erysipelotrichales bacterium | reverse complement strand
TGCGTGCCGAAAATCAATATTTCGGTATAAAAAAGCTATATTTTTAGTATCATATTTCGTATCACGGCATTTTGAAAGATGGATTTGGCTTATAAACACTACGTTTTAAGCACATTACTAATTATTTACAATATATTTATCAATATGATTCACTTCAGCGTCCGCAAAATATCTCTGACGCTTTTGTAATTCTGCCTTAATAGATTTCAAAGAACGATTGATTTCTTTTCCATCGATATTCGTAATCGCTCCTAGTAAATGAGGAAGGTTCTTGAATTGATTTACCATACCGCCACCTTTAAAATCTATAATCACAAATCCTACTTCATAAGGATGGTATAATGTAGCCATAGACAAAATATATGTTTGTAAAATCTCTGATTTTCCTGAACCAGTAGTACCTGCAACCAAGCCATGCGGACCATGTGCTTTATCATGCAAATCCAATTCAATTAAGGCCGATTTTGAAATCCCAATTGGTGCTGCCATGGATTGAAATACTTGAGACTTTGACCATCTTGTTTCCAAATCAATATCATCTACTGTGAATATATTTAATAATTCAAATAATGAAATGTTTTTGGTCAGTGTACCTTCCAATGAAATTTCTTCTATATAAACGGGTGCGAGTTGATTTACAATTTGAACAGCTTTTTGAAAATCTATAATCGGATATTGAAAATCAGTTGCGTTTTCTTTATCATTCACATCTATGAATACCGCATCTTTATGACCTTTGATTGATACTATAGCATTACATCCTTGTGGAACATCTGATTTTTTATCTCCAAAAAATATAAATGAAATACCTAGATCTTTTGCTTGATCTATAAACTTTGATAATGGATGCGATTTAAATCCATATTCATCAAAGAATACTACGATAATATTATAATCATAAGATTTATTTTGCTCTCTTAGTGTCATCTCTTTATATAAGTACTCAAAAATAATATTTTTGCTTTCATCATTGCAAACGATATTACGAATCTTAAGATTGTCATTATAAACATGTGGCAACATTCTCAACCATGAAATATTTTCCATATGTTCTTCTTTGGCGACAAAGAATAATTTCATATCTGTAAAGTATTGTCTTGCAATCAAATCAACTACAATATTTTTTAGAAATTCAAATCGATATTCAAATTTTCCTATAATGCCCAAAGCATTCATATTCTTTAAATCACATATAATTGGGGCATGGTGTACATTCTGATATTCCTTGCAAATATTTTCTGGAATCATCTGTAGATCATCTTCGATTTCCAGTTTTTCTTGTTTTTTATAATTGATTTCACGTTTTGATTTCACATCACCGCTACCTAATCGTATACATAGAAAATCGTCGTCTTCACGTGTACGATCAAATAATTCAGAAGAAAACTGATCAAAGCGCTGTTTTTCTCTCGACTGCTGTATATATATTTCATCCAATTCATAAAGTTCTTTATTTCTACACTCATCAATTTCTTTTTTCTTATTTTCAATATAGGATTTATACTTTTCAATACGCTCTTGTGAACTTTGTTTAAATTCCTTATTACTTTCCCGAATGCTCATAACAGTCGTTAAAATCGCCATTCCACAAGATATGAGTGAAAAAATAATCATCCCACCGCCATACATTGCCATTACACCACCAGCTACAAGCATTCCCATCGAAGGCAACAATCGCATCAAAATATTATTTTTCGGTTTCTTTGGCTTTGCTGGCGGATCCAAGACTTCTATTTTATCTTCACATACTTGTAATTTCAATCTAGTATTGCGGGTAAACATTGGATAGGAGCCAATTGCGGGCTGGTCTTGATAGGAAAGTGAATGCACGATAAGATTATCTTTTATCTCTGTCCATAATTCTTGGTCTTTAAGATAGAAGAAAAAGTCTGATATGGATAAAAAGTCTTTATCTTTTACTAGATCATTTGTTTTAGCCATGTTACCATTTAAATAGACACCATACGTCGTATTCTTAATTGTTAGTTTCCATACATTATTTTCTGCCTTATTCAACTCAATCATATCATTTTTGATATAAGGACTACGTATCACAATATCATTATCAGCAGCATATCCAATTCGAATATTTGAGCATTCAAAAATATTGATCCGTCTCTCATATTTTCTTTGTCCGCTGTCAAAATCTATAAGGAATGAAATTGAGAACACATAATTATTTGAATTTTGATACTTTACTTCTAATGTTTCTCCATGGCTCAATTTTTTACTCAAAAGTTTCCGAACATCGCCAACACTTAAATATAGATTATCGGAACACTGAATCGTCCACTCATTTTCTTTTTTTACAAATGTTAGATAAATGGATTCAAAGAATAATTCTTTACGCAAACGCATGTCGCATTCCATACCAGTACCTATTTGATATCGATCTAATTGAGGAGGCAGTTCTATCTCTTTATATAAATTTTTATTTGAAACAATAACCTTATATCTGCTTTCCATAAATGTGTCTCCTTTTACATATGGTATATAATACTGCCATTTCGAATACCAAATTCCTGTAACGTCTTATTTCCTTTTAACAGTGCAATCGGATTTTCGGCCTTTAAATAACAATATTTTATATCTGATATGTCAATATCAAGGCTATAGGCCATATTCAAAGCAACGACCAATTCATTTGCCGAAATACTTAAAGGTACTTCTAAATCCACACAATCATTTGACTTGCAATTATGAAACATAACAATGGCTGTATCTTGATTCATACATATCCTCCTATCTATATCTTTTAATCATCCATTAACAACTAAATAATTAAATATGCTGCTTTCTGAAGACTGCTTTCTTTTGATAGTTGTTCTATATTCATTTGTTCATAATTTCTGAAATGTTCTATATATTCACTAACTGTGAATGATACGGTTATATATGGAGATATTAAAGCATTCTCCTTCTGCTTCTCGAAGTTATTACATAAAAACATATATTTATCGCCATTTGATCCGTTGATATTAGACGTCAGTAAATTCATAGAAACAACTGAATGCTTTGTTTGATTGGTGATAAGAATCACTCGATCAGCAATATTCAACAGTTGTGCCTTTTCATCGTCAAAAGTAGAATCTGCATCAATGATAATAAAATCATATTCCATAGATTTTTTTGCTGATAACGCAATATCATGAAAAATATGGTATGAAATATCCAATGACATGAGTGCCAATTTAAATGGTGGGAGATAAGAGAAAACTTCCTTTCGTATTACATGTTTTACGCTTTGATATGAATCATCCAAATTATCTTTTAATTTTGATGTTACATCCATAGGGATTGGTACTGTATTTTCAATAAAATTAGGAAATGATTGTAAATGAGATGCATTGATATATAAAACTCTTTTATAATTCTTTGCAAGACATGCACTGATACCTGTCGCTATTGTCGATTTGCCAACGCCGCCATTCACTGAATATACAAGTATGATTTGTGTTTCATCTGATTTTATTTTAGCGTTTTCTGTTTGAATGGAACTTTTCCCCATAATAACATGGTATATTTCTTTGACACTTGTATACTTATACAAAACTGTAGTTTTTAAATCTACCGTCTCATCTTCCTCATTTTTTTCACTCATAAGAAAAATGTGCGAAATATTATGGCGATGGAGTGATGGTTCATATAGATCCTCAGATACTATTAGAATCTGTGCTTGCTGAGGTCTAGAAAATAATTCTTGAAAATAGTTTTTATCGGTTATTACTTCAATATCAGCACGTTCAAATAATTCTTCTGCAAATTTCAACTGAATAGAAATCAAATAATTTATATCCGTATCTGCTATTATAATTCTTTCTTTCGCCATCGCATTATCCTACCCTTACTTTAAAATCGCTATTTGCCAGACGTATGATGTCATCATGATGGATTGACATTGTTTGATTTGGCAGTAGTCGTTTCTGATTTACATATGTACCATTCGCACTATTCAAATCCGTTATACTATAACTTTTTCCACTCTTATTAATTTTGCAATGGACCCTACCAATCATTTTATTAAACTCTATCACACCATCAACACAAGAAGCCTTTCTACCAATTAAGAATTCATCTTTATTGATCAGCATTTCCATATAATTAGAGTGATCCATTGAAACTAAATATAATTGTTCAGCATGTGGTAAAGTTCTATCTTTAAAATATGTTGTAGAAGATGAAGGTCCAGCATCATTTTTTAACCACTGTGACAAATCTTCTAAAGTTAAAACATCATCTGCCAATTTTTCTACAAACTGATGCATTTTAGGCGAAGAAAGTGAGGCTGTATTCGTAATCAATTTTATTAAATCTGTTCGCAATTGATTTTCAAATAAGGAGTAATCTTCATATAAAGGACAGTTCAATGGTAAATAAACAAGACCAACCTTATAAGTTTTTACATCAATATAAATATGATCAAACGATAAGTCGATATTTTGACATGAAAGAAAACCGTTGCTTTTGACCTCCATAATATCATGAAATAAATTTGCTATAATGTTACAAAATTTACTCACATCAATATTAAAGATTATATGACGTAACGGTTTGCTAGATACAGGAAAGAAATACAATTGAATTTTCCCATTGTAGAGCATTTTCATACACCTAACAAAACAGTCATCGGTCCTGCTCTGTAAAACCTTATATTGTGTTGATAAGAACATACTGTTATCATTCAAAATATAAGCAAAATTTGTATCGCATTTCATTTCTGTTATAGAACCATTTTCTATTAAAGAATTCATTTCTCCACCTACCTTCATTCCCTTGTTTAATGCTCAATCAATTTATTTCTGTATTAGGTATACTTTTTTCAAATTTCAATTTTCTTAAAAGATATAGAATACTCATAACAGCTACAATGATAACAAAAATCAATAAAACCGTTATAACAGAATCACTTGCCTTCGATAATGTATATAATTCTTCCATATAATCCAGTGAATCCATCATCTCTTCAGGTTTTTTCAAAAACTTCGCACCTTTATTTAAAGCAGACATCATGGGTCGAAATTTTATCACTAAGTAATAAAAATAAATAACATTCGTAACACCAAAAATACACAGAGATACTGTTCGATTTTTCAAATTGATAATATCTCTAATAAGAAGTGCTGTTACTAATCCACTTAAAAGTAATGCGATCCAAAACAATAAATAGAAAGCAGAAAACATGGATAATAAATCTTCTATTTTTATTGAAGGAGCTGCGACCAGTATAAAGAAAATCATAATTGTGGAAATCAGAGCCATGATAGCACTTGTTTTTTCATGGCTTCTGATATCTAAAAAATTCATTTTCATTCCCTCTCTTTCAAGTCTTACATTCTTAAATCAATCGTTTATGACTTACGATTTCTGTTCTTGCTCTTCCTCATCTTTTTTCTTTGTCATAAAGAAATATAAGAGTCCACTTATACCTGCAATACATGTGATAATGGAACCCCAGAACAATGCTTTGTTTGCATAGAAGCGTACAAACACATTTGTTGATACCGTTACTGTTTTATGAAACGTATATGCACTGTTGAAATCATCTGAACTTGTATCCGTAATATTACCTGCAAGATCTTCAATCACTAATTGGATATCTTGTGATGACCCACTTTCATTTATTACAAAGCTTCCATCGAAATTATTCATATCGTCATCAAACTGTTCAATGGTATCCTTAATTTCACCATTCACTTTTACCTGTACTTTTTTCAAGCCAATGCTGTCAAATACGCTGTATCGCACATTTACTTCCTGTGCATTGATGATTTCGTCTTCCAAACCAATCACACTGGTAATTTCTGGAGCAGTACTGTCTACTCGGAATAGAATATGCTTATCTTCATAATTACTATTTTCTGGCGCATTGCCTGTCGAATCCTTTGATGAAACAGAAATCTTATATACGCCATCTGTTGCAAAGTTTTCTTTTCCAATCGTATATTGGTACTGGAACCAACCACTGCTTCCTGTAGAGACCTGTGCATTGATTGGCGAAGATGTGTAGTCAACTTCATTTAACGGTTGTCCATCCTTTGTAATTTCAATATTCAATGAATCTTCTACAAGACGATCCGCATTATATTCGGTAATAATCAAATCTTGATCGATACTGTTTACATATGCACCACCGTCTTTGATTAAACCTCCAAGATAATCATTATATTCATAAACAGAGCCAAAGCGATTAACGGTAAACGTTTTTGTTGCTTCACTTGTATGACCGGCTTTATCCTTCATCTGTACGTCTATTCTATAAATACCATCAATATCCGGTTCTTTTTTAAACGCGTCAAATGTACCATTTCCACCGTTCGCATGAACAGACACCCCTTGATTTACCATAGCTGTGCTGACATCTTCATCACGACTTTGATATCTTGTACGTGTCATTTTGATTTCATAATCATCGAAATTTTCATCTTCAAACTGTACAGATGGGCGAACTTCATCTTTGAATGCCTGATGATCGGCTTCACTGCCATTGATGGTAATGATCGGATCACTTATTCCAGTATCAATGGTCAATTGATTGGAACGATATGGAACAATGGTATTGCCAGAGCGATCTGCGTAATCAACAGATACAATATAATCACCGTCTGAACTTAATGTAAATGTTCCTTGATATTCATCATTTCCTACTCTTGTCCAATTTACAGGTATGCCTTGTGAGGACTGCCCATCTTTTGAGACACGAACAAAGACATCCTGTGCATAGAAATTTGCTTCATTGACCATAATGGTCCCATTGATTGCACCATCATAATAAGAAATTTGGTCTTCTTGATTCACAGGATCATTGTATCCAACCTGAATGGTAGGGGTGATATTATCCACTACGATACGTCTTCTTTCTTCTCTTGCAGATTCATTTCTGGAGCGATCGCTTGCTGTGAACTTAACCGTACCGTTAAATTGATGAGAACGATCCAACAATGACCTTGGGATATCAAATGTAATTGTCGCAACTTTATGATCATCAGAATAAGTTATTTGAGACTCTTTTATTGCTTGATTTAATAATTGTGCATTTAATGAGCTGACATTTTCTGCATTTATATAACTATAAACAATGCCATATACACCTGAGATATTATCTTCTGCACGCAATGTTACTCTTGTTTTTGAATTATAATATCCAAAGGATATATTGCCAATCGTAGTATCCATAACGCTGTCACTATAGCTTACACTTAGATTTTTTGGTGCCGTCTTATCAACCGTGAAGTAATCAACTGCATAATCATCCGCTTGATTGGTAGCCATGTCAGCATATGCAACATCGAAATCATAGTTGGCCTCACCGTTAAACGTAAACACAATTGTATGTTCATCACCATTATGTTTCCATTCACTGCGTGTATAAAGTTTTGGATCCGCAATCTCATTTCCACTTACATCTTTGGCATAAACATGAAATTCTACATCACTCGCTTGAAAATTATGCTCTTTGATTGTCACTGTCGAAGTTTGATCAGCATTAAAATATTGACGATTTTGTTGATCTCTATCTTGCATGGTTGCAATTACATTCTGATTGGAATACGCAACTTGAATAATCGGCTTTGTTTTATCTATTACGATATTCTTAGAACGGAAAGTTTTCATTTGATTTCCTGAATGATCCACGTAGTGGGCTTCAATTACATAATCGCCTTCTTGTGTAATCGTATAAGTTCCAATATAGTTTTCTCTATCCTTTTCTTTCCAATTAACTGATTGATGATTCATAAGGATATTATTTTTATAAACATTCAAATGAAAATCACTCGCATCAAAATTTGCTTCTTGTAAATCAAATGTTAACGTTACGTTTTTATTATAATAAGAAATATTATTAACAATCCTATTTTCCTTTGTATAATCCACATTGTTAAGTATTGGTGAAATAGAATCAATTACAAATACATTATGAATATCTTGATAGCATTCACTCATATTTCCATAATCATCAATCACTTGAACGATTAAATAGCCACGATATAGTTTGTCATTTGGAAGTGAAACTTTATATTCATCCTCTTGCGTCAAATCGTTGACTAAATCAACCTCTCGCCATTCAAAATCTGAAATTTCATTGCTTTCTGCAGCTGTTTCATCTTTCACATATTTCCATTGAATTTGCTTAATTGGAATATCACCTTTTGACACATGCAGATAGAATTCAGCATTATTTTTATAAAAACGAATGTTTTGTGTTTCCGTCGTTATAATATGATTCTCTTTGGAAGGCGTGACATCATTCACTTTAGCAAGCTCACGATCGATCGTGATTTCAGATCGATATGTTTCTTCATTGTTTGATAAATCTAAACATGAGATTTCAAAAGAATAAACGCCATTTAAATAATCACTATATGTAAATCGATGCAGATCAGAAGCATTTTCTTTTTGCCAATATTCTTCCTTTTGTATCGCTTCATTGAAACGCTTATTCAATGCATCCAAATACTCTTGTGATAAGATGTTTCCATTCAAATCTTTTCCGTTGACCTTGATTCGTATATTTTTTGGATCAAAGTTTTTTTCAATGATTTGAATGATGGTCGCATCAGGATCACTGCTACTGCGATCTTGATTTATCTGAATCACTGGTTTCGTCGTATCCAGTATAAATTCCTTTTCATATACATCTGATTCCAGTTGATTCTGCGCAGCATCCGTATACTCCATCGTTATCAGATAATGTCCGTCCCCATGTTGATTATTAGATTTGATTTCGTAAGTACCGACATGTTTATGGTCTGCTTTATCAATCCAAGTACCATCCTTTGTGATATCTATAATTGAACCATCTTCTTGATTTTTCAACGTGACTGAATAAACACCAATATTATTTTTTTCATCTCTTATATCAAAATTGTCCTCGGTGATTTCAAATTGATAGGTAATACCATTCTTTCCATAATAACCAATATCATTGCGTTCAGAGATGGAATCATTTCTGCTGACTGATAATGTTGGAGAAATACTGTCAACAATAAAAATACCATCCTTACAAGAATTTATTGTACCACTTCTGTTTCCTGCTTTATCAATAACCACAAATGCGACATAACCACGATATTGCTTTTCTTCATCTCCATTGATCGGCATCTTTATATCAGCTGTCATTTTTCCATCAAAAAGTACTAAATCACTACCTTGTATGATGCCTTCTGGCACTAAATTGCTAATATCCGTATTCTTTTCTTCAAAATAGTACCATTCAATCATATCAATTTCTGATCCGTTGTCCACATCAATCGAAAAACTTATTGATTGATTTTCGGGTGATTGCTTATGATTAAAGATGAAGGATTTCAGGTTTTCTAATAATTGTTCCGGATAAAGTGAATTGAATTTGATTTCTGCTTTTGCGATATCGGGTATCGTAGTATCTACCTTAACAGAAGCATTTTCATCTGTCATCAAGGCTATCTTCTTAGAGATACCTTTCGTATTTCGATTTCTAACATAGATATATTGCATATCTTTTGTTTCTGATAAAACCACCATATTCTGAAATGAAGATGGCATATAGCTTTGAGATAATTCATATTGATTTTTCATTGCATCCTTCAATTTTACTTCCACATGACTTTTGTCAGGTAATGCACGATACCAACCATCCTTACCCTTTTCGCCAACGATTTCATAAATATTTTCTGGTACGTCACAGAACGAGATATTCAAAACGTAAGTTGCTTTTCCATGTGGATTTTCTGCGACTGCATCCACTTGGATATCTAATTTTCCATTATGATTTACCAATTCGTTATAAAGCAATTCATAATCATCAATTTGAATTTTTCCGCTATTTTGATCACAAGATAGACCGATTGTATTTTGATCTATTGAATAAGTGATCGTTGGTGCAGGTGTTAATTCACTTCCTAGAACTGCTTCTATAGAAGTTAAATCTTCGCCAAAAACATAATTTACTTTTTCTTTAGGAAAAGAAATGACTTTTGATAGCGAGATTTCAAATATCTCATTGGCAGCTGAAATGGGTTTATGCGATAAGGTCGTTATATCACTTACATATCCATCCTTTGATATCGTTGCAATGATATCAAACTCACCTTCTTGATACTCTGTTGCGGCAAGAACCTCCACATAACCATTCTCGTCCGTAGTTTTTGTTTGTGTTGGTCGATCATCATCTGTTTGTGATGTAATCACGAATTCTACTGTCGCATCTTTTAATGGTTGCTCACCTTCTTTTACTAGAATTCTTACACCTTCGGATGTCACTTCTGCAAAAGCGTGGATCAATCCCGAAGGCATCATTTGTATCATAAGTGATAATGTTAAAAAACATGCAATGATACTGTTTCTTATTTTTCCTTTCATTCTTAAAATCTCCTCTCTTAATCAATCATTTCATTTGTATGAATCATCATGACTTCATCAATCATTTTGAATTCTATATTTCTATTCTCAACATACGGGTCTGAACGCTTTTTTGTTTCATTAAGCAATACAGTTTCATTTTCTTGATCAAGCGCAATCGTTTCTGTTTCTGAACTTTCATCATATACAGTTTCAGATAAAACTGATGTGTCCAAGCGCTCATTTTCCTGTTTTGGTACACTTTGAAATTTAGGCTTTTCTTGTTTCTGCTTTTCCTCATTCATACGAATCATTTGAGCAATGGATTTCTTTGCCGTTTTTCCACTCAAATCATTATATACACTAGGAATTGAAAAATGAAACCAACAAAATATCGCAGCAGCTAAACTGATTAGAGATATCACATAGCTAAATTTAGAAACCATTGACAATAGATCTACCATGTCCTATCTCCTTTCTTTACTATTTGTATATGAACGGATGATTGCTTCTCGATAAATTTGATAATTATCCAATATCTGCCCCTGCAATCGTTTCGATTGTTCCTTTTGCACATTCAACGGCTTAGCATCCTCATAAACTTGATCCAATAAATGAACCACACTATCTTGATCTACATTCACTGATACCATATTATTCCGCTGATCATATAACAATAAAAATATTCCATTATACAAAGACAATTGGTCATAGGTGCTTGCACCTTCCATCTCTTTTACTTCCTCTAGTGACTTGCTCAAAACATTAAACAATTCTTCATAACTTTCTTTTGATGCTTCCTCAACGATGGATGAATTCAACACATATCGTTTGAAAAATGAGCAAATTTGATAATAGCAATCGGATAAATTTTTTTGAGTAAAATCTGATGATATATCTTCACGATGATTTTGTTCAAAGAAAGAATATGCTTTCTGTACACGATTAGAAAAGCTGACATTTCCATTATTGGTATAATAGTTAAAATACATCATCCCGATTCGATAATTAAGTTCGGCAAATTCTTTACTTGTTTGCTGGAATCCATCCTTGTTCGCATTATATAAAGCTAAAAACTGATCATTTTCTTCCTTATCAAATCTGCCTTCACTTTCGAATGCTTCTAAAATGAGTAGATATGCTGTCGTATCATATGGATAAATATCGATTGCTTGCTTATACTTCTCCATTTTTCCTTCTAATGATGTGGAGGAAACCACAGATATTAAGTTTTCATAAGTACTGTTTTGAATATGATTTACAGAATACTGTGTGACAATTCCTATGGTCAGCGCAAAAATGCATAATGCGGATGATCCAACAAACAGGCGCATCTGTCGTTTTTGTTTTTTCTTGTATTCTTTTGTGATATATTCCGGATGCTCTAAATCATAAAGTAAGTCAGCACAGTTTTGATAACGATTTTCGATTGCAGGCTGTACGCATTTATCAATAATCGCTTCAATTCCTTCGGAGCAATTACTATTCCATGCACGTACCTGCTTATATTCGCTTCTTTTAGGATCCACACCGGTCAATAGATGATGCATTGTCATTCCTAAAGCGAATATGTCCGATCGTGGCTCCGATTGCGCATTATATTGTTCTGGTGGGGCGTATCCTTTTGTTCCTAAAATTGTTGTATCGTTTTGCCCATCATCCTTGTATTCTCTCGCAATGCCAAAATCAATAATTTTGATATTTCCTTCTGGTTTTAACATAACATTGCTGGGTTTCATATCTCGATAAACGATTGGCGGTTTTTGTGCATGCAAATAAGATAATGCATCACATAATTGTTTTGCCCATCCGATCACTACTTCTTCTGGTTGTGGACCATATTCTTTCAAAATCTTATCCAATGACTGCCCTTCTATATAATCCATGACAATATAAATGAAATTTTCCTTATCGATAATATCAACAATTGTAGGCAGGGCATGATGATCCAACTTTTTCATCATCTCTGCTTCTCCAATTAATTTATGTACCGTTTCACTTTGTTCTACTTGATCAAATCCATTTTTTTGAACTTCTTTTACTGCCCATTGCTTATTCAACTTTATATTCATCGCCAGATATACAACAGACATTCCACCTTGTCCGATTTTCTTTAAAATCTCATACTTTCCTTCCAGAATATCCCCTGGTTTTAGATTCGTTATAGCTGCCATCTTAAACTCCTCCTGCATTAACCAATATCACTGAAATATTATCTTTTTCTCCACGTGATTTTACCTGTTGGATAAGTTTTAAGGATTGTTGATGCATTTTATCTTTCGTCTGCATCAGGGATGGTTGAAAAGCTGACTGTATCTCTTGGGTATTGATTTGATGACGAAAACCATCAGAACAAATCATATAGATACCGTTTTTTACTTTACCATATGATATTTGCGGTTCAATTTGTCCGGTTGCACCAATGCATTGTAGTAGTACATTTCTTCTCCGATCTACTTTGGCGTCTTCCAGCGTCATCGTACCACGAGCGATTTCTCTAGCAATAAAGGTATGGTCTTTTGTTAATTGGTGCAATGCATGATCAATATAATAAATTCTTGTGTCACCAACATGTACAATCAAATATTGATCATCAATAATGAAAATTCCAGAAAACGTTGTGCCTAAAGTGAGCTTATTTTGTTTGCCGTAACTTCCAAGTTTTAGATTCAGTTCTTTCAGTTTCAGTGTCCATATTTCTCCCATAACATGCATATCGCGATGTTTTAATTCCTGTGGCATTTCCTTATCAAACCATGTTGAGAATGCAAGGATAACACTTGCACTTGCAAGCTCTCCTTTTGATAATCCCCCCATACCGTCACATACGATTGCCATCAATACTTCTTTGCCATCAACCATTGCGTATTTATATAGCAAACTATCTTGGTTGTTTCTTTTCGCTATGCCAATATCTGTATCAGCACTGAGTATATACTTCATGCTTGCTCACCTCTCAACTATAGTGGAAAATAAAATCTTCATTTGCTAAGCGTATATGATCCCCATCATGCAATTCAACTTCATACTTTGGTTGTATATACGCTTCATTGATAAACGTTTGATTTTTAGATTCTTGATCCACAATAAAGTAATCAGAACCACGCTTGATAATATCTGCATGTATCTTACTAACAGCCTTATTATCAGAAACGGCATAATCAGCACAGCTTTTGGATTTCCCTATCCGAAATACAGCTTTATTGATTTTTATTGTTTCATTTGTAGAAATTCTAGTAATGGTCGCTTGTATTGGATATTGTTGCGTATTCAGATATTGTCGAAGATCAACGGTTTCTTCTTCTAGATCTTCTTCAAAAGTTTCTTGTGATATTGGATTGAGTAATCCAGTCGGTTCATCTTCAACTAGTAATGTTGTTTTATCAACATCTAAATAGCTGGTAGCGTCTTCTTCTAATAGTACTGTTCCTTCCTCTTCTATCTGATCAGGCATGTCTTGATCCAAACGCTGCGTAATATCATCATCATCTTTTTGAATATCCAGTCGCTGATTCATATTTCCCTTTTGACTAAACTGATGCTTTTTTACCATTTCAAGCAAACTACGATTTTCTTTAAGAAGATATGATTGAATAATATCCGCATCATAATCTTTCAATGTCTTTAAATAGTCACCAAATCTATTTAAATATTCTGTCTGTTCCATTTGATTAGGGATAATTGAATATACTAAAGAACGCAAAAAGCCCATCATATCGTATGATGTAACATTCTTTTTGGTTGGAACGTACAAAAACTGGATTTTCTTATCGACTTCATTAATATATATGTTAGATAAATCTAGTACCATATTTTCCAAAGATAGATGGATACTTTTTAATGATTTTGTAGCTAAAACGATCTGCATCATCAAATAATAAAAATCATTTTTCGTCATAGGATTTTTCATATACTCATTTAAAGAAATTCCATCAGTTCCATAATAGTCAATGTAGATCAGATTATAAAATTCAGGTTTCAAAAAGCCGATAAGATAACTATCTTTTAAGATCATCAATTCTTTTTGATTAGCAAATTCAAAGAATGATAGATAAACTCTTGCTTTAAAGCGTCCACCTTCTACCTCTGTATGAATTCTCATGCCTAATCCCTCCTCACTTCATTTCTCTCATATTGTATAAGTCTTTTATTTCTGCACATGCTAAGACAGGATAAAAGATTTAAAATAGCGCTGTGTAGAACTACATCTTCTACACAACCATTGATAAAACCGCACAGTTATCAATCAATTTAATGATACTTCTACCCCTTGATTGACCATAAATAAATCAATTAAACAGTTTTTCCATTTGCGATCGTTTTTGATCCATGGATGGATGCACATACGTATTCAACGTGATACTTACATCGGAATGACCTAGTAATTCACTCAATGATTTCACATCCATGCCAACCGCAATACAGCGAGTCGCAAATGTATGACGAAGTGTATGAAAATGAATTTTTTTTAAATCGCAGATTTTACACACTTTATGATAGCGATATGAAAAAACACGTGGATTGATAAATGTTCGCTGATCAGAGACCACATACTCTGATAAAGATTTCTGCTTCATTTCCCATAACAATGTATTAAGTTTATCTGAAATAGGAATGGTTCTTTTGGATGCTTTCGTTTTTGGTAGATCAATGATCCACTCTGTTGTTTTTGCATCCTTATTCAATACGCGTGCTGTCGTATGCCGTACATGCAGTACACGATTTTCAAGATCGATATCCGTCCATTGTAAAGCACAGATTTCACCGATTCTCAAACCCATATGAAGTGATAAAAAAATTCCCATGTGAACAGGATCCATATGTTCCAAAAGATAATGCTCCAAACGCTGTTGTTGGATTGTAGTTAGTACTTGCAGATCATTTTGTTTGATGGACGGCTTGATGATTTCTGATTTTAGCGGTCGACAATATTCTTCCTGTACCGCAAATTTCATTACCGACTGTAATAAAACACCCATACTTCTTACATAAGCGGGAGAAAGCGCATCATGGTTAAAACTGCCACGTTGCATCTTTTCTTGTAAAAACGCATTGATTTTGAGTGCGCTCATTTCTTTGATATCTTGTTTTCCAAAAGCAGGAAGCAAATGTTTTTCAATCAGATATGCGTAACGATACTGTGTCGCTTTCTTCTGTTTCATTTCGTTGTTTTTTAACCATTGTTTGTATACATCTTGAAATGTCATAGCGGATTTTCTTCGATCACATTCTTCATCCATTGTCACGCTCTTTACTTTTTCCTTTACCTCTCGATACGTTTTTCCATATATGGATCCATATAAAGTTTTCCCATTGCTTTTCTTGCCCTTCTTATACCTTGCTTCCCATCTCCCATCTTTTCGCTTATGAATATTTTCACCGGTTCTTGACATAAAATCATATCTCCTTTCTTCTATTGACTTTTGACTGACCAGAAAAATGACCATGAATGGCATGGCTTCGCGCGATTTTCGTATGCAATGCTTGTTTTTTTATCCAAACTCTGTCATATTTCATTGTCAATCATGTCGAAATGTGTTAGAATATGGCAGAAGATATTGTAAAAAAACCTATGTGTAGAAGATGTAGTTCTGCACAAAAAAAAACGCATTTTATGATAAAATCAATTTTCTTTTTCACTTTATGAAACTCATGAATCATAAAAAAGTTCAAGCAGATTCCTTTATGGAAGTTACTTGAACTTTTTGTTTTGTCATTTATTTTTATTTAATTGGATACTTCTATGATCGTATATCCATTGGCTTGTACTTGTTGAATCATTTCATCCAGTGTTTGATTACCAAAAAGTACTGACTCCATCTGTGCATGAAGAAAATCCACATCCGCTTCTTGCGATGATCGTACACTAAGATGAATCTGATTGACATCTAATGTTGTTGTGTAAGTCGTTTCGCTTCCGGCATTAGGAACTTGCGTTCCCTCCTGTGATGTTTGTGAAGGCGTTTCTACATATACAGGCGCAGGAAACACTTGATTTGAGATTGTTTCCCATGTTTGTTTCGCAAAACGCATATAACGTGGACCACTTCCAATGTTAACGGTATTTACAACGACTTGTAGACCATTCCATCCCCCATGAACTGCCTGCCCATTGCCTGCATATACCGCAACATGCGGTCCGCCGACCCCGCCATCATCATAATAAATGAGATCTCCGGGAACTGCTTGTGAAGCTGGTATAAACGATGAAACTTCCGGAAAGAAGCCGATGCTTAAATTGAGATAGGCACCATCATGAAAAATAGGATCGGGTGTTCCAGTTAATAAACCGCCATCAACCAAAGCCATCGTTGCCAATTGATCACAGCTCATCGACTGACCGACATAAGACAGTGCTGCTTTCAATACAGGACTGGATGAAGCGTCAATGGAAGATGCTGGCACATTGTTTGATGGCGTTTGTTTTGTATTGCTTGCATTGTTTTTCGATGCTTCCTCTGTTTTTTCTTTCGCCTTTTCTTTTGTTTCTTCTTTTTCCTTGGTCTTTTCTGTTTTTGCATTTTCTTTGGCTGTTTTCCCTACTGTGTTTTGTTTCGTACAGCCTGTTGTGAATAAGATTAGCAAACATAACAAACACATGATGAGTTTCATATAAACATTCTCCTTTCTATATGGTTGTACATTCTTCCTGTGACGGCGTCTGTACAAAAAGTACTTTTCTTCGTATGACAAGATAACAAATGAAATGAATACTGAGAGTTAAAATCCATGAAATCGGATAAGAAATATACAGTGTGTGTAATGTTGGATCCATTTGAAAGATTGTAAAGATCCAAATCACGCGAAATAAACAAGCTCCGCTCAGCGATACTAACATTGGCATGATCGAATACCCAAGTCCGCGTATACTGCCGACAAATACATCCATAATGCCGCAGAACAGATAAAACGTACATATGATACTCATACGTAAAAGCCCAAATTGAATAACATCCTCGCTTGTTGTATAGAGCGACAATAGTCCTTCCCCAAACAGATAGGCGCCGCAACCTAGTACCAAGCCTACAGCACTGACGACCAACAGACATTGTATTAAGATCTTGTCGATGCGATTGTATTTTTTCGCGCCGATATTCTGTGATGTGAAGCTCAGCGATGTCTGATAAATGGCATTCATGGCCGTATAGATAAAGCCTTCTATGTTATTGGAAGCAGTATTTCCAGCCATGACCGTATCGCCAAAGGTGTTCACAGAAGATTGAATGAGGACATTGGAAATACTGAATATCGTACCTTGAAGACCTGCAGGCAAACCAATCTTCAGCATTTGTATGAGTTTATCGCGATGTATTTTCAGTTTTTTTATTTCTAATCTTAATGCGCCTTCACTCTGCATCAAACTTAACAGTATGAATATCGCTGAAATGCTTTGCGATATGATGGTCGCTAATGCGACACCTGCTACCCCCATATGAAACAAAATAACAAAAATTAAGTTGAATATGACATTCACGATGCCGGCGATCATTAAAAAATATAGCGGACGTTTTGTATCACCGATTGCACGCAGAATTGCCGCACCAAAATTATAAATCATGAAAGCTGGCATCCCAATAAAATAAATGCGCATATAGATAACGGATAAATCGATGACATTTTCAGGCGTGCCCATGAGTTCTAACAGTGGTCGTGCTAAGATAATGCCAACAAAGACCATAATAACGCTGGAAACAATCGCTGTATAAATTGCCGTATGTACACTTTCTTTCATATTATCGACGTCATTCGCGCCATAATATCTTCCAACCAATACATTGGCACCTACCGATACACCAATGAATAAATTGACCAGCATATTGATCAATGAACTGGTGGAGCCTACTGCGGCAAGAGAATGACTGCCGCTGAATCTACCTACCACGATGATATCCGCTGCGTTGAACAGCAGTTGTAAAATGCCTGATAAGATCAATGGAATTGCAAATATGATGATTTTATTGAATAAAGGTCCTTCACACATATTGATTTCATAAGAACGTTTCATTAAATGACATCTCTTTTCTAATGCTTGTCTATTATAGCACTTACATTATTTTTCGCAAGATGAGATGGTTATTTTAAATGTTTTCATGACCTTATGTTGGAATATGTTAAGTGAGAAAACCATAATAAAGACCATAAACGATATGTGTTATTGGTTTATGGTCTTTTTGTTTATATTTATATGTGATTTTGTTTGAATAATAAATAACTGAATAATCCTAATGCGATACATATAAATCCTATATAAACAGTGATATCTGTTTCATCTCCAGTGATGGCACCACCTATGTTTGGCGTATAACTTCCTTTTACACTTGTTTCATATTCTTTCTCTCCTATAATGGATACAATGCCTAAGTTCTCAGTTTCATATACTAGATATCCATTTTCGACTTTGTAGTCAATTTGTTCATAGGTACCATCTTCTAGTCTTCTAATCAATATCGGACTTTTGATTCCTTCATATGGAATTTTTACTTTGATTGTTCCATCTGGCTGTACTTCCACGCCATCTTTCAACAGTTTCACATCATATACTTTCTTGATTTCATTTGTTTCTTTTATGAAATCTTTTGCGTCGTTTGCGATTTCTTCTTTTTTACTGTCTGTCACTTCTTCCACTTTTAATGCATAGTTTGGCAAGAATGGGGTGCCATCTGGTTTTTCTACCTTAATGCCATTGTCTTCCAATTCTGTTTTTTGTTTGATGATCATTGTACAGATATTGCCCACTTTTTTATCTGGCTTCCATTCTGTGATTTCGATGATATTTTCATCTGGTTCTCCATCACCATTGGTATCTATATTCGCATTTGCTTGTCCATCACCTGTTGTATCAATTTCTACATTTGGAATTTGATCATCATCTGTATCAATATTTAAATCAGCGATATCATCTCCATCGGTATCAATATTGATATCCGGACAACCATCACCATTTGTATCAATATTCAAATATGGTTCTGCTTTTCCAATGGTATCGTATAAGAATTTCTGATGTGTATAATCTTT
>CAJTIT010000039.1 GCA_910576345.1 Erysipelotrichales bacterium | reverse complement strand
ACGTTCTTGAAGAGAGAGATGTTTGTTTTTGTTTGAGATAGCATTCATAAAAAATCAGCCTTTCTAAAGTGACGCTGTCAGCCATATAAACAATGCCATTATGTAAGAGTAAATTCAACTAGAATTTACTGAAAGACTGAATTCCATTTTTACCCTTTGAAGTGGAATTTAACTTTTCACTTCAGGCCCATAAAAAAAACGAAAAATTAGGCTTGTATTCATATTTGCATTATGATAGAATATTACCACGACCGCGTGGACGTGCGAGGTTGCTGACACACCGATAAGCGTTGTCATGAATGCAGTGTGTCAGGGAATTCGCATTGAGCGAGTCTATCTAGATATAGACGAAAGGAGACCAAATTCATGGCAAAAAACAGCGTAAGAATTCGCTTAAAAGCTTATGAACACAGAATCTTAGATGCATCCGCAGAAAAGATCGTTCAGGCTGCACAATCTCACGGTGCAAAGAAAATCGTTGGACCTGTACCACTTCCAACTGAAAAGCAGGTAGTAACCATCCTGCGTGCGGTACACAAATACAAAGACTCTCGCGAGCAGTTCGAGATCAGAACGCATAAACGTTTAATCGAGATCGTCGGGCCAACAGCAGAAACGATTGATTCATTGAGTCGTCTGGAGCTGCCTAGTGGTGTTGACATCGAAATCAAACTTTAGGAGGTGACGACATGAAAGGAATCTTAGGACGTAAGTTAGGGATGACACAAGTCTTCACTGAAGATGGAGTTTTGATCCCGGTAACAGTAGTAGAAGCGACCCCTAATATTGTTTTACAGAAGAAAACAAAAGAAAACGACGGATACAACGCCGTACAGTTAGGGTTTGAAGATGTAAAGGAAAGACGTGCCACAAAAGCCAAAAAAGGTCATTGTGACAAAGCAAGCACTGCGCCAAAACGTTTTGCAAGAGAATTCAAATCGGAGGAATATGCAGGTTTGGATTTGGGCGCAGAAGTAAAAGTAGATGTATTCAACGCTGGAGATATCGTTGATGTCATCGGAACGAGCAAAGGTAAAGGATACAACGGTACGATTGTACGCAACAATGCGCATCAAGGACCGAAATCACATGGTGGATCCAAAAACATCCGTCATATCGGTTCTTTGGCAACCAACGGTATCACTTCTCGTCAAGGTCGTATTCTAAAAGGAACGATCATGGCTGGTCAAGAAGGTGGATATCGTACAACGAACAAAAACTTGCAGATCGTAAAAGTAGATGTGGAAAACAACTACTTATTGATCAAAGGAAATGTTCCCGGGCCAAAACGCGGTATGGTTATCGTACAGAATGCGAAATGTGCAAAAAAAGCAAAACCGGCACCGGAATTGGTGAATTATACAAAGAGCGAGGAGGAATAAAAGATGCCTAACATGGTCGTTATAAACCAAGAGGGTAAAGAGCTGCATGAAATAACTTTAAACCCTACAGTATTTGGCATCGAGCCAAATCAGCAAGTAATCTTTGATGCCATCGTAATGCAGCGTGCATCCATGCGTCAAGGAACGCATGATACAAAAGGCCGCAGCGAAGTATCCGGCGGCGGACGCAAGCCATGGCGTCAAAAAGGAACAGGTCGTGCAAGACAAGGTAGTATTCGCGCCACACAGTGGAGAGGCGGCGGTACCGTGTTTGGACCAACTCCTAGAAAATATGGCTATAAGCTGAATAAGAAAGTTCGTCGTTTGGCACTCAAATCCGTATTGAGCGAAAAAGTTGCGGAAAACAATATGATCGTTGTGGATCAGTTCAAATTGGATGCGCCAAAGACAAAAGAATTTACAAAAATCATCAGCGCAATCAACGCCTGCAACAAAACACTGTTTGTTGTAGCACCGGATGAAGACTTCACAAATGCATTCTTGTCCATGCGCAACATCCCTACAATGATGATGTTGACTGCGGATGGTATCAATGTTTACGATATCGTGAATGCAAACAAAATCGTGTTCAGTGAAGCTGCTGTGAAATGTGTTGAGGAGGCACTTGGATAATATGGAAAATTTCAAAGACATTATTATCCGTCCAATCATCACGGAGAAAACGATGAGATACATGGACGAAAACAACGTCGTAACCTTTGAAGTAAAAAAAGGCGCCAATAAAATCCTGATTCGTCAGGCTGTAGAAGGCATCTTCAAAGTGGACGTTGACAAAGTAAACATTGTCAATGTAAGACCAAAGAAAAAAAGAGTAGGACGCTATGTTGGTAAAACAAAAGCGGTTCGCAAGGCATATGTCAAAATCAAAGCCGGACAGGATATCGATCTGTTTGGAGAGGCAGAAGCCAAATAACATCAGGGAGAAGCACGCTATTTCCTGAATAAATAATGCGTAAGGAGGATACAAATGCCAATCAAGAAATATAAGCCGACCACTCCGGGTCGCCGTGGAATGACCAGTTTGACGTATGAAGAAATCACCACGAACAAACCGGAGAAAAGTTTAGTACGTCCCCTCAAAAGCAAAGGCGGACGCAACAATAACGGTCGCATCACGACACGTCATCAAGGTGGCGGACATAAAAGAAACTATCGTATCATCGATTTCAAACGTAACAAGGATGGAATTCCTGCAAAAGTTGCGACAATCGAATACGATCCAAACCGTTCCGCAAATATTGCATTACTGCACTATGTAGACGGTGAAAAACGTTACATCCTTGCTCCAAAAGGCTTGATTGTCGGTATGATGGTCAGCTCTGGAAAAGGCAGCGACATCAAAGTCGGAAATGCCATGGAGTTAAAAGATATTCCGGAAGGTACATTCGTACACAACGTGGAATTAAAACCAGGAAAAGGCGGACAGATGGCGCGCAGCGCTGGAACATCCGCGCAGATCTTAGGTATTGAAGACAAGTATGTTACATTACGTCTTGCATCTGGCGAAGTACGTAAGGTATTGGCAAATTGCCGTGCAACGATTGGTATCGTCGGTAATGAAGACCATTCCTTGGTAAACTATGGTAAAGCAGGACGCAATCGTTGGAGAGGTATTCGCCCAACGGTACGTGGTTCCGTTATGAATCCAAACGATCACCCACATGGTGGTGGTGAAGGACGCACACCAGTCGGTCGCAAATCACCAATGACGCCTTGGGGTAAAAAAGCAATGGGTGTGAAAACACGCAAAAGCAAAAAAGCATCGACGAAATTAATCGTTCGTCGTCGTAATGGCAAGTAGGCAAAGGAGGAAATGAAATATGAGTCGTAGTTTGAAAAAAGGCCCATTCTGTGACGATCACTTGATGAAGAAAGTGGAAGCGCTGAATGCGGCAGGCAAAAAAGAAGTCATTAAGACATGGTCACGTCGTTCAACGATCTTTCCAAACTTTGTAGAACATACATTTGCTGTTTACAACGGTAAAGAACACTTGCCAGTATATGTAACAGAAGATATGGTCGGACATAAGCTGGGAGAATTTGTTCCTACTCGTAAATTTGCGGTACACGGCGATGACGACAAGAAAGCGAAACGATAGGAGGAGTCAGTGATGGAAGTAAAAGCAACAGCCAAAACATTGCGCATCCCACCTAGAAAAGCTCGCTTAGTGCTTGACCTTATCCGTGGGAAAGACGTAAATGAAGCTGCAGCGATTTTGAAATTTACACCAAACGTTGCGGCGGAATCAATTTCGAAAGTATTGAAGTCTGCTGTAAGCAATGCAGTAAACAACAATGATATGAATGAAGATGAATTGTACGTGAAAGCATGTTATGCAAATGAAGGCGTAACACTGAAACGTTTTATGCCACGTGCAAAAGGATCCGCAAGTGCGATCCATAAACGCACCAGCCACATTACAGTCGTGGTTGATGAACGTAATTAGGAGGTAGCCCATGGGACAGAAAGTTAGCCCAATCGGTATGCGAATTGGTGTCATCCGTGACTGGGAGTCAAGATGGTACGCAGATAAAGATTATGCCGATTTACTGTTAGAAGACGTAAAAATTCGTGAATTCATCGCGAAAGAATGCAAGGCCGCATCTGTGAGCCGTGTAGAAATTGAGCGTTCCAAAAACCGTGTGGAAATCATGATCCGTACCGCTCGTCCTGGTGTGATTATTGGAACCAACGGTGAAAACATCGAAAATTTGAAAAAGAAACTGGAAAAAATGGTAAGCGGTAAAAACGTTTATGTAAAAGTATTGGAAATTGCGAACCCTGATTTGGATGCGCGCTTAGTTGCCAGAAGCATTGCGGATCAGTTGGAACAACGTGCAAGTTTCCGTACATGCCAGAAAAAAGCCATTCAGCGCACTATGAGAGCTGGCGCAAAAGGAATTAAAACTTGTGTATCTGGTCGTTTGGGCGGCGCAGATATGGCACGCACTGAAGGATATTCAGAAGGAAACGTTCCTTTGCATACACTACGTGCAGACATCGATTACGCAATCGAAGAAGCACATACGACCTATGGTCGCTTGGGTGTAAAAGTTTGGATCTGCCGTGGTGAAGTATTGCCAGGGCAAATGGTAACAGAACCAGAAGCTCCAAAAAATGCCGGAAACGATCGTCGTCGCCGCAACAACCGTGGCGGTAGAAACGAGCGTAGCCGCAACAACCGCAATGCTGCACCAAAAGCAGAGGGTAAAAAAGCGGAAGGAGGAAACTAATCTATGTTGATGCCTAAGAGAACAAAATATAGACGACCTCACCGTTTAAGCTATGAAGGACGTTCCAAAGCAGGTCGTGAAGTCAACTTCGGCGAGTTCGGTTTAATGGCCGATACTGGGGCTTATGTAAGCAACCGTCAAATCGAAGCTGCCCGTATTGCGATGACCCGTTATATGAAGCGTGGTGGTCAAGTATGGATTCGTATCTTCCCACACTTGGCAATTACAAAGAAACCGTTGGAAGTACGTATGGGTTCTGGTAAAGGTGCTCCTGAAGGTTGGGTAGCCGTTGTAAAACCAGGCCGTGTCATGTTTGAAATTGGCGGAGTAAGTGAAGAGATTGCTCGTGAGGCATTCCGTCTTGCTTCTCACAAACTTCCGGTGAAAACAAAATTTGTTAGAAAAGGAGATCAGTAATTATGACAGCGAAAGAGATCAGAGAAAAAAGCAACACTGAATTACAACAAGAGATCGAAACGCTAAAAGATGAACTCTTCAATCTTCGTTTCCAGCAAGCAACCGGTCAATTGACAAACACAGCACGTATGCGCACGGTGAAGAAAACAATTGCCCGTATTAAAACAGTGATGAGCGAGCGTGCGCTTGCTGGTCAGGAATAGGAGGATCATGAAGCATGGAAAGATCTAACCGTAAAACATATCGCGGAACTGTGATCTCCGATAAAATGGATAAAACAATCACAGTCATCGTTGAAACTAAGAAAACACATCCATTGTATGGAAAACGTGTAAAATATTCTAAAAAGTTTAAAGCTCATGACGAGAAAAACGAAGCGAAAATTGGCGATAAGGTATTGATTATGGAAACACGTCCATTGTCTGCCACAAAACGTTTCCGCTTGGTTGAAATCGTTGATAAGGCAGTTGAACTGTAGGCCAACAGGAGGTAAGCGCACATGATACAAAATGAAAGTAGATTGCGAGTTGCCGACAATACGGGTGCAAAAGAAGTTTTGGTCATCCGTTGCTTGGGCGGCAGCGTTCGTAAATTCTCCAACATCGGTGATGTTGTCGTATGCACAGTGAAACAGGCTGCTCCTGGTGGTACTGTGAAAAAAGGAGACGTTGTAAAAGGCGTCATCGTCCGTACAAAACGTGGCGTAAGACGTGAAAACGGAACGTATATCAAATTTGACGACAATGCGGTCGTACTCATCAAAGATGACAATACACCGCGTGGTACACGTATTTTTGGACCAGTCGCAAGAGAACTGCGTGACAAAGACTTTATGAAAATCGTGTCTTTGGCACCAGAAGTACTATAGGAGGTGTGTCCCAATGAGAATCAAAAAAGGTGATAAAGTACAAGTCATCAGTGGCTCTGATAAGGGCGTAGTTGCCGAAGTACTTCAAGTTCTTCCAAAAAAGGACAAAGTAATCGTGGAAGGCGTCAATGTCGTGAAAAAACATTTGAAACCAACACAGGCAAACCCTGATGGCGGTATCATTGAAAAAGAAATGCCAATTCATGCATGTAAAGTAATGCTATATGATGAAAAAGCAAAAAAAGCAAGTAGAGTTGGATATAAAACAGAAACAGATAAGAAAGGCAATCAGACAAAAGTGCGCGTGTTAAAGAAAACCGGCACTGTCTTGAAGTAGGAGGGTACGCATATGAACCGCCTAGAACAGAAATATAAAGAGAGCGTTGTACCTGCTTTAATGGAGAAATTCAGTTACAAAAACATAATGGAAGTTCCTCATGTAGAAAAGGTCGTTATCAATATTGGTGTCGGTGATGCCATCCAGAATTCAAAAGCATTGGATGATGCGGTCAATGAATTGACACTGATTACCGGTCAGAAACCAGTGGTTACAAAAGCAAAAAAATCCATTGCGAACTTCAAACTTCGTGAAGGTATGCCAATTGGTTGCAAAGTAACGCTGCGCGCCAGCAAAATGTATGATTTCCTTGATAAGCTCATGAATATCTCATTGCCGCGTGTACGCGACTTCCGCGGTGTTTCCGACACATCCTTTGATGGACGGGGAAACTATACGTTGGGTGTGAAAGAGCAACTGATCTTCCCAGAAATCGATTATGACAAGATCAACAAGGTACGCGGTATGGACGTTGTTATTGTAACAACGGCAAATACCAATGAAGAAGCAAAGGCATTGTTGTCCGAAATGGGCATGCCTTTCAAAAAATAGGAGGACTTATCAATATGGCAAAAAAAGCAATGATTAACAAATGCAACCGTCCTCAGAAGTATAAAGTACGTGAGTACACTCGATGTGAGCGTTGCGGACGCCCTCATTCAGTTATACGTAAATACAAACTGTGCCGTATTTGCTTCCGTGAATTGGCTTACAAAGGTCAAATCCCGGGTGTAAAAAAGGCCAGCTGGTAGAAGGAGGTACGTTCAATGATTATGACAGATCCTATCGCAGATATGCTGACTAGAATTCGCAATGCCCTTCAGGCACGTCATGAAACGGTTAAGATACCTGCAAGCAAAGAAAAACTGGCAATCGCAGAAATCTTAAAACAGGAAGGTTTCATCTGTGATTATCATGTTGAAGGTGACGTAAAGAAAGCGATCACTGTTGATTTGAAATACGGTCCAAACGGAGAAAAAGTGATTACAGGCTTGAGACGTATTTCTAAACCGGGACTTCGCGTTTATGCAAAAGTGGACTCTATTCCACGCGTCTTGAATGGTTTGGGAATTGCGATCATCTCTACATCCAATGGAATCGTAACAGACAAAGAAGCAAAAGCAAAACACGTTGGCGGCGAAGTGCTTGCTTACGTGTGGTAGACATACGGAGGTAAAGAAAGATGTCACGTATCGGTAATAAAACGATTACCATTCCTGCAGGCGTTGAAATCAATGTTGCTAGCGGGAATGAGGTGACTGTGAAAGGTCCAAAAGGAACTTTGACGCGTCAATTTTCTGATTTGATGGAAATCAAACAGGAAGATAATACAGTAACGGTTGTTCGTCCTAATGACGAAAAGCACACAAAACAGTTGCATGGCACAACACGCGCGCTGTTAAACAACATGGTGGTAGGTGTTTCCGAAGGATTTACAAAGACGCTGGAACTGGTTGGTATCGGTTTTCGTTCTGCTGTATCCGGAAATAAACTGACATTGAATATCGGATATTCCCATCCGGTTGAATTTATCATTCCGGAAGGTTTGAAAGCAGAATGCAAGTCTGCGACAGAAATCGAAATCACCGGAATTGATAAACAGCTGGTCGGTGAATTTGCCGCAAATGTTAGAGCTAGTAGAAAACCAGAACCTTACAAAGGCAAAGGTGTTCGCTACAAAGATGAATATGTTCGCCGTAAAGAAGGTAAAACGGCTGGTAAGAAATAGTGGGAAAGGAGATAATGAACAATGCTTAAGAAAATTTCAAAAAATGATTCTAGACTTCGTCGTCATGCACGTGTTCGCGCCAAAGTCAGTGGTACTCCAGAACGTCCCCGCTTGAACGTATTCCGTTCAAATGCTCACATTCATGCACAGATCATTGACGATGTAAACCAGACGACATTGGTTGCCGCAAGCAGCGTATCTTTGAAAATTGCCAACGGTGGAAATGTGGAAGCCGCAAAGCAAGTAGGAGAGGCGATTGCGAAAGCAGCCTTGGATAAAAATATTACCAATGTGGTATTCGATCGTGGTGGATATATCTATCACGGACGTGTAAAAGCATTGGCAGATGCGGCAAGAGAAGCCGGATTGAAATTTTAGGAGGTAGCGCTAATGGAACGCAAACCAAGAAGAGACCGTGAACGTGAAAAAGAATTTGAAGAACGCGTTGTTACGATCAACCGTGTAACAAAAGTAGTAAAAGGTGGACGCCGTTTCCGTTTTGCCGCTCTTGTTGTCATCGGTGATAAAAAAGGACGCGTTGGTTTTGGAACCGGAAAGGCAAACGAAGTTCCTGATGCAATTAAAAAAGCAATCGAGGATGCAAAGAAAAATGTCTTTACTGTCCCAATTATCAATGGAACAATTCCACATGAAATTACCGGAACATATGGTGCAGGTCAAGTATTTGTACGCCCTGCTGCGGAAGGTACCGGTGTTATTGCCGGCGGTGCGATCCGTGCCGTTCTGGAATTGGCTGGTATCAATGATATTCTGTCAAAATGTATCGGAAGTCGCACACCAATCAATATGGTGCGTGCAACAGTAGATGCATTAAAGAATCTCAAAACAATTGAAGAAGTTGCAGCTCTCCGTGGTAAAAAACCAGAAGAAATTCGCGGTTAATAGGAGGATATAGACATGAAATTACATGAAATGAAATATGTAGAAGGCGCACGCAGGCAGCGCAATCGTGTTGGCCGTGGTCACGCATCCGGCAATGGTAAAACTGCTGGCAAAGGAAATAAAGGTCAAAACGCACGTAGCGGCGGCGGTGTGCGTCTTGGCTTTGAAGGCGGCCAAACACCATTGGCACGTCGCTTGCCAAAACGCGGATTTACAAACTTCAGCCGCAAAGAATACGCTATTGTCAATGTAGAAAGCTTGAATCGCTTTGAAAATGATACAGAGGTAACACCAGAAGTATTGATTGAAAGCGGTCTTGTAAAAAAAGAGCTGGACGGCATTAAAATCTTGGGACAGGGTGCTTTGGAGAAAAAATTGAGTGTAAAAGCAAACAAATTCTCTAAGAGCGCTGTCGCTGCGATTGAGCAGGCAGGCGGAAAAACCGAGGTTATCTAATCATGTTCGCGACATTGATCGGTATGCTGAAAAACAAAGAGATACGTAATCGTATTCTCTTTACACTGGCTATGTTGTTCATCTTTCGATTTGGAACAGCTATTACAGTGCCTGGTGTGAATACCGATGCATTACTTGCAGGAATCGAAGACAACTCATTTTTCGCAATGATGAATCTTTTGGGTGGCGGTGGATTGGAACAGCTTTCCATCTTTGCCTTGGGAGTTGGACCTTATATCACAGCGTCCATCATCATTCAACTGCTCTCCATGGATGTCATTCCGGCTTTGACGGAATTGGCAAAGGGTGGAGCGACCGGAAGAAAACAGCTGGATCGCTATACACGATATTTGGCTGTTGTGCTGTCCTTTTTCCAGGGATATACAATGGTGTATTCATTTAGTAAACAGTATACGACATTGTTGGAACCAAATACGGTTGCCACATGTCTATATGTCACAACGTTATTAACGGCCGGTTCCATGTTCCTGCTTTGGATCGGCGATCGTATCTCTATGAAAGGAATTGGCAACGGTGTATCCATTATCATTATGGCCGGTATCGTTGCCCGACTGCCATATCAGTTTACGACTGCTTATCAGACACTTGTCGCATCACAGGATTCGAGTGCCATGTTTGGCGGATTGCTAAACTTTGGACTTTTCATCTTCTGTTATGTGCTGATTTTGATCTTTGTCGTATTCATGCAGTTGGCAGAACGTAAGATTCCAATTCAATATACGAGCAGTACGGTGCAAACAAGAAAAAAAGATATGACGTACTTGCCGTTGAAAATCAATTCTGCAAGCGTAATTCCTGTCATCTTTGCATCCGCAATTATGGTGGCGCCATTACAGATTGCACGTATGTTTGCATCCGCAGATACAGTTAGTACAATGACCAAATATCTGGGTCTGCAAACACCAATTAGTTTAACTATTTATGTGATATTGATCTTGTTGTTCACATTCTTCTATACGAAGATTCAAGTGGATCCGGAAAAAATCGCAGAAAATCTTGGAAAATCCGGAACCTATATTCCCGGTATTCGTCCTGGTACGGAAACCAAAGAATACATCACAAAAGTGCTGAACCGCATTACGGTGCTTGGCGCAGTGGGATTGGCATTTATTGCGGTGTTGCCACATGCGTTGCCACTGTTTACATCCTTGCCACAGTCAATGGGGCTTGGCGGAACCGGTATCATCATTGTTGTCGGTGTTGCGATGGAAACCGTAAAACAATTGGAAGGTCAATTAACACAGAAGTCTTATCGAGGATTTATTACTCGCTAGAAGGTGATAGAAATGAATATCTTGATTATGGGCGGGCCTGGTGCTGGAAAAGGTACGATGTCTGCTAGAATCGTTGATCAATTCCAAGTAAATCACATTTCTACCGGTGATATCTTTCGCAGTGAAATATCCGGTGGAACAAAACTAGGCCTTGAGGCAAAAGCATATATTGAGCAAGGGCTGCTTGTTCCGGATGCAATTACCAATCATATGGTAAAACATTATCTGGAACAGCTGAAAGATCCTAAAAACGGATTCCTGTTGGATGGCTATCCAAGAACACTTGATCAAGCAAAAGCTTTTGATGAATTAAGCAAAGGAACTGATTTAGAGATCGATATTGTCATTGCAATGGAAATTCCATTTGATGTATTGGCAGGTCGTATATCCGGCAGACGCTTATGCAAAGAATGTGGAGAAATCTATCACATTGTATCACATCCTTCGCTCAAAGAAGGAACTTGTGATAAATGTGGTGGATTGCTATATCAGCGCAAAGACGATACGATTGAAAGCTTACAAACACGTCTGAAAGAGTATACGGCTCAAACAGAACCGGTTCTCAAATTTTATGAAGAAAAGGGAATCGTAACGTATATCAATGCCAATCAATCGATGGATGATGTATGGCAGGACGTAAAAAAAGCTTTGGAAACAAAATAAAGCAGAATGTTCACAAATTCGCTATCATAGAAGATTTTCTGTGATAGCGAACTGTTGTGAATTGCGATCGACTATAGATATTGGGTACTTGTTATGATTGTCATTCTTTCATTTCTTGATGTTTCTGATTGAGAAATACTAGACGAATGCATAGTAAATCTGATACAATATACAGAGGCGGTATTTTGATGTTTATATCAAATACAGTCTGGGAAGTATGTAACTGATATCTTTCCAATAATCACAAGAAATCAATAAGGAGGACCATTTAGATAATGGGTAAACAAGATGTTATTGAGATCGACGGCATCGTAGAAGATACGTTGCCAAATGCACAGTTTAAAGTGAAATTGGAGAACGGCCACGAAATATTGGCTCACGTTTCTGGTAAAATCCGTATGCATTACATTCGCATTTTACCAGGTGATCGTGTTACCGTTGAAATTTCACCGTATGATTTAACACGTGGGCGTATTACATTCCGACATAAGTAGTCGTGAATAAGGAGGGAAACGCATGAAAGTAAGACCATCTGTCAAACCAATATGCGATAAGTGCCGTGTCATTAAACGTAAAGGTCGCGTTATGGTAATTTGTGAAAACCCAAAACATAAGCAAAGACAAGGAAATTAATGGAGGTGTAAATACACAATGGCTCGTATTGCAGGTGTAGATATTCCACGCGATAAGCGTGTTGTAGTATCTTTAACGTATATTTATGGAATTGGCCGTCCAACGGCATCAAACATTTTGGCAAAAACTGGCATCTCTGAAGATGTTCGTGTTAAGGATCTCACAGATGAGCAGGTCAATGCCATTCGTGAAGAAGTAGACAAAATCAAGACGGAAGGCGACTTGCGTCGTGAAGTAAACTTGAATATCAAACGTCTGATGGAAATCGGATGCTACCGTGGAATCCGTCATCGTAAAGGATTGCCGGTACGCGGACAACGTACAAAAACCAATGCGCATACGCGCAAAGGTCCAGCTCGTGCGGTCGCAGGCAAGAAGAAATAGGACGATAGGAGGAAATAACAAATGGCAAAAGTAAAAGCTGGTGCACGTAAGCGTCGTGTTCGCAAGAATATCGCGCGTGGTGTTGCACACATTCATTCAACTTTCAACAATACGATCGTTACTATTACAGATGAAAGCGGAAATGCGGTTGCTTGGTCCAGTGCTGGTGCATTGGGATTTAAAGGATCTCGTAAATCCACTCCGTTTGCCGCTCAGCTTGCTGGTGAAGCAGCAGGAAAAGCCGCAATCGAAAATGGTATGAAAACGATCAGCGTTAATGTGAAAGGCCCAGGGCCTGGGCGTGAAGCAGCGGTAAGAGCGCTTCAGGTTGCCGGATTGGAAATTACCATTATCAATGATGTTACACCAATCCCACATAATGGATGTCGTCCGCCAAAACGTCCACGTGGTTAAAAATTCTTAATGGAGGAGGTATAGCATGCAAAAATTCGAACGTGCAAATTTTGAAGTCAAAGAATATGTAGAATCAGACCATTATGGTAAATTCGTATTTGAACCTCTGGAAAGAGGATTCGGAGTAACAATTGGTAATGCACTAAGACGTGTCTTGCTCTCCTCGTTACCGGGAGCTGCCGTATTTTCAATTAAAGTTGATGGAGTATATCACGAATTTACAGCGATTCCCGGAATCGTTGAGGATGTAACGGCGATTATCTTAAATATCAAAAAACTGATTATGAAAATTCAAGATGATGAAGTATATACGCTTCGCATCTCTAAACAGGGGCCAGGTATAATTACCGGTGCCGACATTATTTGTCCGGAAGGCGTAGAGATTTTAAGCAAGGATTTGTTTATTTGTACGCTGGAAGAAGGCGGATCTTTGGAAATGGAACTTCAGGCGCGTATTGGTCGCGGTTATGTCAGCGCAGATACGAATAAGTCGCTGTATCAGAACCAGAACCAGGCGTTGGGAACTATCTATACGGATTCTATCTATACACCAATTGATCGTGTATCTTACAATGTAGAACCAACACGTGTCGGACAAAATGCAAAATATGACAAAGTGGAACTGGAGATTTGGACGGATGGTTCCATTACTCCAGTAGAATCTATTGCCTTGGCTGCGAAAATTTTGATTGATCACTTAGATCTATTAACAAATGTTCATGAGCAGGTTAATGACATGGAATCTGTAATGAAGGAAGCACAGGGCGAAACGCAAAATAAAGGCTTGGTTATGTTGATTGAAGATCTAGACCTGTCTGTTCGTTCTTATAACTGCTTAAAGCGTGCCGGTATTCAAACTGTTGAAGAATTAACGCAGCGCACAGAAGACGAAATGATGAGGGTTCGTAACTTAGGTAAAAAATCACTGAAAGAAGTCAAAGATAAGATCTATGATTTGGGATTGAGTTTCAAATCATACGAATAATACGAAAGGAAGGGTTTATCCAATGTGGAATCGTAAATTAGGACGCACTGCTGATCATCGTAAAGCGATGCTGCGTAATATGGCTACATCCCTGATTGTAAACGGTCAAATCGAAACAACAGAGATGAAAGCAAAAGAATTGTCCTCTGTGGCTGATAAACTGGTCACATTGGCAAAACGCGGCGATCTTCATGCTCGTCGTCAAGCAGCCAGCTATGTGCGCGATGTTGTCGCAGATGAAAAAACTGGTCAAACCGCATTACAGAAATTATTTTCTGAAATTGGACCAGCTTATGCGAATCGCAACGGTGGATATACACGTGTTGTGAAAACAAGAGTTCGCCGTGGAGATAGTGCTCCTATGGCAATTATTGAATTTGTAAGATAGTAATCATAAAGGACTGATTGTATGTCAGTCTTTTTTGTTGATTTTAGAAAAAGAAAAAAATGCGACTTTCATCGCATTTCACTTGTAAAATGGCGCCTCAAACAAGACTCGAACTTGTGACCTGCCGGTTAACAGCCGGATGCTCTACCGACTGAGCTATTGAGGCATTTCCTCCAAGTGCTTAATAATAATATCATACTTTTTTATATCTTTCAATAGTTTTTTTGCTTTTTTTTGCAGAAGCTGATTTGAAATTTAGAACAAAATAGTATAAGATTATTCTGCGCTATTGAAGGGATTTATCATTTTTATAAGAAGGCACATTGTAAAATAATAATAAGGAACGCTGTATCCGCTTACATGATAAAAAAAGAAAAATTTGAAAAAAAGACATACTTTTCCCATAATTTTATGTCATAATATATAAGGTTGTATAATGAGAAAGGGAATGAATTATGAAAAACAACAAACAACAAAACTCTATTGCACTTACATTTTATGTATTTTCTGTTTTGATGCTGATTATAATGGTATTTGAAATTTATTTGGCACATCGCCAAGTAAGTGACGCTATGACTAATTACAGCTTGTCATTCGCAGATGAATGGATGACATTCATTTTTGGGTATTATTGCTCTGCACAGGTTATTCTGCCGCTTTCTACTGCTATTATCTGTTATGGTATTGGATACATGATTACGATGTTCCAAGATGCAAAAAATGAATTAGACAATAAGTTTGATCGAGCAGGTGATAAGAATAAATCAAAAAATGTAAAGCAAAAGCAGGATAGCAAGCCAGCTAAGGTTGATACAAAACCAGTCGTTACAGAGAACGTAGAAACACCAAAAGATGTGAAAGCGGAAGAAAGCACAGAAACAGAAGTTAAAATACAAACAGATCAAAAAAAAGAAGCTGTGCAAAAAGAGCATCAACCACAGAATGATAAGGCAAAAGAAAGCAAGCCGCAAAACAATCATGCGAAGCAAGACCAATCAAAAGATACAAAATCAAAGCAACCAAAGAAACCAAATACAAACAAGTCAAACAAAGAAAAACAGTCTGATGAAAAATCAAAAGCAAATGTAGAAAAACAGAAACAAGATGATAAACCAAAAACAGAAGAAAAACCAAAAACAGAAGAAACAACAAAAAAAGAAACTACAACCCAATAAGCAATATAAAAGCTGATAGTGCAAGCCATATTATCATGAGCGTACATCAGCTTTTGTTTTTATTCCTTGCTTGAAGACAGAAAACTTAGATAATCAATTAATTGCCGTGCACAGCGTCCGGAAACGCCTCCATGACGAAGCTCCCATGCATTTGCATACTGCCATAATTCATCCGCATCAAACGCAGTGATATGCTCACGTGCTGCCAACTCTTTTACCATGTTATGATAATCTTGAGCAGAAGGTTTGCCATAATATATGCTGATCCCAAAACGAGCTACCAAAGACAGTTTTTCCGACATCGTTTCTGATACATGCAGATCTTGTTCTTCTATGACATCACTTCGATCTCTCCATGTCTCCTTAATCAAATGCCTGCGATTACTGGTCGCATAAATCAATACATTGCTTGGCCTAGTTTCCATACCACCTTCAATAACCGCTTTTAAATATTTATACTCTGTTTCATCTTCTTCAAAAGACAAATCATCCATATAAATGATGAAATAATAGTTTCTGGATTTGATTTGCTGGATAACTTCATGCAACAGATGAAATTGATGCTTGTGTATTTCTATAATGCGTAATCCCTTATCAAAGAACATATTGGCTATGGCTTTGATGCTAGTAGATTTACCGGTTCCGCTTTCACCATACAACAAAACATTATTTGCCTTCTTTCCGGAAACAAAACTAAACGTATTCTCATATAATGACTTTTTTTGATCCTCATAACCAATGAGATCATCCAAGGTCACTTCCTCTAGATTGACAATGGTTTGTAATACACAAGTCTCACCATTCTGAATACGAAAGGCTTTATGGAATGCAAAATCACCAATACCATATATCTGATAATATTCGTGCAAGACATGCAGCATGTCCTGTGAATCAGATTTAGCAAAAAGACGCTTACCAATTTCCATGATCTGATCACCCATCCAACCATCATACAATTCTTTTCTTTTTGAAAGAGCCTTGTAATCTTTTATGATTGAGAAACAAGGAATCGGCAGTGTTTCATCGATTGGATGAAAATCATATTGAAACAGATCTTTAAAAATTTCCATGTCATGAATCAAAAACGTATGAATGGAACCAACACTTTCATAGGCCTGACGCTCTTGACTCAGTGTATAGGAATTCTCGCTGGTCAATAGCGTATGTGTTAATAAAAATTGCCAAAGATCTCCATACCATCCAAATCGTGTTGCCATATCCAGCAATTCTTTTATCCACTGCATACTAGATGAAATATCATTTTCCTGTATAATTCTAAATAAGCGTGCAATCATATGATCGTTGGGTATACGATAAACAATCAATTCTTGTATTCTTTGTAACATTCAAAAACCTCCAATCATTTTCCATATAAGTATAGCATGAAAAAAAATAAAAAAACGATGTTTCGAATAAGAAACACCGAAATTCATGCTTAAGACTGCTTTGTATTTGCCCGCTTATAGAAATAGCCGCGCAGATTGATGAAAGCATAAATGATGCAGAATGCCAAAATCACATACCCTGCCGCTAATACGCCAATTTCAGATTCACGTAGATAGAAATCCCATAATAATAAGCCGCCAAATATCGGATACAGAATGATTTTTGTAAATAAACGCCATTCTTCTTGCTGTGCAATCGTTTCGATCATATTTGGTTTTTGTTTTGGTACAAAGTTATGAATTTGAACCAGTTTTGGCAAAAACATTCTATGAAAACGATATTGTAGAACCAAAAGTGCGATAATGCCAAGCAAAATGAAAACAGACCAATGTAGACCGGAATCACCAAATGCAAAATAAGAAAAAATCACTGTCAAGATTCCCAAGATATATCGATTAGACAACATACGATATGTTTTCACATTTTCTTCTTTAATCACATAGCCGGTCATTGTTCTAGGTTTATAATAAATCTTTCGGCCTTTTTCATCTTCATATATATGCATTCCGGAAATCGTACTCGTATCATAATCATATTTCTTATTATTTTTTGTGTTGTTTTTTGTGTTTTTTACTGCTTTTTTGTTCATACCATCACCTCTGATGATAATTATATATGGAAAAGCAAGTTTCGTCTATAAAAACATCGCTTGAATTAGTGAAATATTTGCACAATTTAAAAAGATTTTATACATGCGTTGTTTTTTTGTTTGCCTTGATATATAATATGCGTGTATACGTTTTGGATAATATATCCAATTAGAAAAGGAGATTATGAACATGATTTTTGGAAAAGAAATTCCTGAATGGGAAAGCCTAAAAGGTGTATTTACAGCGAGTGAAATACATCAGCAACCAGCAACATGGAAAAAAACGATTGCGCAGGTTGAAGCTTGCAAAGACGAGCTACAGGCATTTATTTCTAATGTCACAAAACACGATGATTACGACATCATTTTAACAGGAGCAGGTACGAGTGAATTTGTAGGAAATGCTTTGTTTTCTTATTTAAACAAGGTGACCAACTTCAAGGCGAAGTCATACGGTACGACTGATTTGGTCGCAACACCTGAAAATTATCTGTCTCAAACAAAACCAACACTCTTGATTTCTTTTGGTAGAAGCGGAAATTCTCCTGAATCAGTAGGTGCAGTAGACGTTGCGGATGAAGTTTGTGGAAGCAATTTATATCATTTGTTTGTTACATGCAATAAAAACGGTGCATTAAGCAAAGCTGCTGAAACAAGAGATAATGCATATGCGATTAATTTAACAGATGAAACACATGATCAAAGTTTTGCGATGACTTCTTCCTATTCCAATATGATGTTGGCAACGTTGCTTTGTTTCTCATTGGATTGTTTGGATGAAGTGAAAAAAGAATTAGATGATGTAATTGCACACGCAGAAAGTTTCTTGGAAAAAGATTGGCAGTTTGCTAAAGATATCGCAGATGGTTATAATTTCAACCGTATCGTTTACCTTGGCGCAAATGCTTCCAAAGGAATGGCACAGGAAAGTGCATTAAAAATGTTGGAATTGACCGCTGGTAAAGTATGCACAATGTATGATACTCCATTGGGATTCCGTCATGGACCAAAATCCATTATTGATGATCATACGTTGACAGTTGTTTATGTTTCTGACAATGCATACTCTCGTCAATACGAAGTAGATTTGATCAAAGAGATGAGCGGACAACGCAAAGGAAATAAGATCGTTGCCATTGCAGCGCAAGAATATCCTGAATTAAAAGGATTGGTAGACTATACGTACAGCTTTAACAACGATGCAGCACATGACAATATGTTACTGGCATTTGAATTTATCTTATTTGCACAGACATTGGCATTGTTTAAATCATTATCTTATGAGATTACACCGGATAATCCATGTCCTACCGGTGAAGTAAACCGTGTGGTAAAAGGCGTTATCCTGTATCCATATACAAAGGCATAAGAGAAAGTAGAGGACAAAAAGATGATAGGATTGATCGTTACAGGCCATGGGAATTTCGGTTCCGGTCTTACCAGTTCTTTAAACCTAATTGGTGGAGAACAAGAGCATTATAAATTTGTGGATTTCGTTCAAGAATTCAGTGTAGATGATCTGACACGTGAATTAACGAAGGCAATGGATGAATTATCGGATTGTGAAGGCATTTTGGTGCTATCTGATTTGCCAGGCGGATCTCCATTTAAAACTGCAGTAGAAATTGGTTTCCCAAGAGGAAATGTCGTGGTTTTGGGTGGAACAAACTTGCCTATGCTGGTGGAAGTTTCTATGGCACGTAAATTCATCGAAGGACTGGATGATCTTGCCAATATGGCATTGAACACAGGAAAAGATCAGGTTGTTCGCTATGAATTCAAACCTGTTGTTCAAGAAACCAGCGAAGATGGAATCTAGTGAGGAAAATCAATGACAATTGAGTGGAACATAATCTTATGGTGTTGCATCACGATTTCTGTGATCATGATCATATTCGTATTGATTTATTATATTATGACAGCGCGTATGATGAAACGCAAAAGGCAAGAAATCATTACGCTGACAGATGGAATCAAAGTGGGTAAGAAAGTCATGTTTGCAGGAATTGTAGGCAAAATCGTAAGCGTAAACGACGAATTCTTGAAGATAGAAGTCGCAAAAGGCGTAACCTTGGAGGTCAATCGTTTTGCGGTAACCAATCTTGTAGATTAAAACGGGGCTCTAAATTATCGTAGGGTTTTGTAAAAAAACGCTCTAAATTAATGTAGGGTTTTGAGAAGATCAAAGTGAGCTCTAAATTATCATAGGGTTTCAAAAAGGTAGAGGATAAGTCAAAAAATGAACATCCACTACCTTTTTCATATGCCAAACAACACAAAGCAAAGTAATTATATTTACTGCTT
>CAJTIT010000038.1 GCA_910576345.1 Erysipelotrichales bacterium | reverse complement strand
ATAACATCATACTTTAATTGTTCATTCATTCTTAGATCAACCTTTCTCATAATGACCTCTCTTTCTCATGAGGTCTTATTTTATAACATACTTTAGGACAAAATCAATTTCGTTACATTAAGACATTATCATTTTCGAATCATAAATAAATGGAAGATTGTGCACTAATGGTTTACATAAAAGGAAATGCTTGCTATAATAAGGATAATGAATTTTTGTACTTTGTATGATGAAGTGTGAGGTGCATTATGGATAAAATTGGCAAAATATTAAAAGACAAACGGTTGGAATTAGGAATTACGGTAGAAGAAGTCAGTCAGCGTACAAGGCTAACCGTTAAACATATTAAAGCGATTGAAGAAGGCGATATTTCTTATTTTAAGGATGATCTGTCTTATTTGAGATTTTTTTTGAAGGCATATTGTGATGTGTTAGGTTTGGATTTTGAAGATTTCAAGGGATTGTTGCGCAATTCCATTGATGAGTATACGACATCCTTTTCTTTGGATACCGTTCGCCAACATGAACAAATTGAATTGGGCATTCAACGAACAAATGAAATGTTGAAACAGCCAACAAATGAAAAAAAGAAAAAAAAGCCCAAGAAAGCAAAGCGAAGAAGACGTTTTGATATATCTTTACTGTCTTTCCTGGCCATTATCTTTGTGATTTTGATTGGCTTGATGTTTGCGGTTGTGATGATTTTCAAAGACGGTGATCCCGTTGATAATGATATCAGCGAAAATCGTCCTCCTATTGCAATTGTAGATGATCCTTATAGCAGTGATGCACCGACAAACAAAGATTTGAACAGCCAAAATCAGGAAGGAAATAATAAGGATGAAAAGCCAATTAAACTTCCGGATGAAAAAAAAGAAATGGAAATAAAAAAAGTAAGCGAAGATGCCAGTACTGCTGTATATACGATTGAAAATCTAAAGGAAACGGATGATATCGATGTGGAAATTACCTTTGGATGCAATTCAACGTTTCGCGCATTAGCGGATGGAAAAGAAAAAAACGATCCGATAAGAAAACAATATAATTATAAAGATGTGATCCATGTTCGTGAAAAAGCAGTTAAAGGAAAGAAAATTCAGCTTGCCTTTGGGTTCATGCTGAGCAACACCATTAAAGTGAACGGCAAGAATCTAGAGATTCCAACCGCATTATCCAATAAACAAGGTAGCGGCATCATTGAATTAAATGTAAAGGGTGAGTAACTATATGAATTTACCAAATCGCTTATCGATTTTCCGTATATGTTTGGTACCGTTAATCGTATTGATATATTTATTTCCTTATGCACAGTTTGGCATTGAAGTGATGGAATTTGAATTTTCTCATGTATCGCTTCGCTTAACCAACATTATTGTCTTGATATTGTTTATTCTTGCTTCCATTACCGATTGTTTGGATGGGTATATCGCAAGAAAGCGTCAATTGATCACATCGTTTGGAAAATTCATTGATCCGATTGCGGACAAGATGTTGGTCAATACGATGCTGATTCTGTTTGCGGCAAGTGCAACGGTTCCGGTTTTACCAGTCATTATCATGATCTGGCGTGATACGATTGTAGATGGTTTAAGAATGCAAGCCAGCGCGAAAGGCAAAATTGTGGCTGCTGGTTTCATGGGTAAAGTAAAAACAGTACTGCAGATGGTGACAATTGTTGTGATTTTGTTAAACAATCTGCCATTTGAATTGGCGCGTTTTCCTATGGGGGAATTGCTTCTATGGTTTTCAGCCTGCATTTCCCTCATCAGCGGTGTTTCTTATTTTATGCAGTTGAAAGACGATATCACGGAGACAATGTAAGATGGAAGAACTGCTCCGACTACTAAAAAAAGAAAATATAACTATCGGTACGTGTGAAAGTCTAACGGCAGGACTATTTTGTGCAACGATGGCATCCTACAGTGGTGCGTCACAAGTTTTGAAAGGTGGTATCGTTACTTATCAAAACGAAGTCAAACATACGGTTGTAAATATTGCGTCATCACTGATTGAACAAGAAGGCGTAATCAGCGAAGCCTGTGCAAGGGCAATGGCTGAGCATGCAAGAGTTTTATTGGCTTGTGATTTATGTGTTTCATTTACAGGCAATGCAGGTCCGGATGCGATGGAAGGAAAGCCGGTTGGCTGCGTATTTTGCGGAATCGCCGATCATAATCAGTGTGAAGTCATAGAATTACGCTTAAACGGTGGTCGCAATGAAATACGCCAACAAGCTGTGGATCACATGGTAGAGACCATAAAGTCAAGACTAATGCAAAGGAGATAAAACGTGGATAACGAAAAAAAACTGAAAAAAAGCACTTCAAAAAGTATACCCAAAAAAGAAACTGATTCAAAAGAAGATCTTTTATCAAAAACACTTAAAGATATTGAAAAACAATATGGCAAAGGCGCCATTATGAAACTTGGCGAGCGTGCCAGTGTGGATGTGGACGCCATTTCATCCGGATCCATCAAGATTGATGAAGCGTTGGGCATTGGTGGATACCCAAAGGGAAGGATCATTGAAATCTATGGTCCTGAATCCAGTGGTAAGACAACGCTTGCCCTACATGCAATAGCGGAAATTCAAAAACGCGGTGGTCGAGCAGCCTTTATTGATGCGGAAAATGCCATTGATCCGGTATATGCCAAAAATCTTGGCGTGGATACAAACGAGTTGATTTTATCCCAACCGGACAGTGGAGAACAGGCACTGGAAATCACAGAAATGCTGGTAAAAAGCGGCGCTATTGATTTGGTTGTGGTCGATTCCGTTGCGGCCTTGGTACCAAGGGCAGAACTTGATGGAGAAATGGGCGATGCGCAGGTTGGTCTACAAGCACGTCTGATGTCAAAAGCAATGCGAAAACTCAGTGGCGTTATGAACCGTAGCGAATGTACTGCGATCTTTATCAATCAACTTCGTGAAAAAGTTGGCTTGAGTGCGATGTATGGCAATCCGGAAACGACCCCGGGTGGGCGTGCATTAAAATTCTATTCTTCCGTTCGTTTGGATGTTCGAAAATCAGAATTTATTAAAAACGGATCAGATATCATCGGAAATCGTGTGAATGTGAAAGTTGCGAAAAATAAAGTGGCGCCACCGTTTAAAATCGCGCAGATTGAAATTATGTATGGAGAAGGTATTTCTTACATCGCCGAAGTTCTGGATCTTTGTGTTGACTATGACATTATCCAAAAAAGCGGCGCATGGTTTTCTTATGAAGGTAATAAGATCGGACAAGGAAAAGAAAATTCCAAACAGTATTTGAAAGAAAACAAAGAACTGTTGGAAGAATTGGCCGCTAAATTAAAAGATGCTATGAATGAGAACAAAAAGACAAATGATACAATAGAAGAAGCACAAAAAGAATAAATGATATACAGAGCAGTATCGTTGCTCTGTTTGTTTTGAAAGCATATGCATTGATATCGCATAGTCTTTTAAAACATGGCGCATACTATGTTCGCTATAGAATAGTATACGCTAATGCTCACAAACCTAAGGGTTTTGATTGCGAAATGTGTTCATTTATGCTATATTATTATATGTTTGTGCAAGATAAGGAGAAAGCATGGATTCTTATTATGAAGATTTGATTAAAAACATCCGCACATTGATGACGGAAAATCAAATCCAAGACGCATATAGGCTTATGAATGAGGAACTGGCATTACCCTATGTTCCCACTTATGTGGAACATACATTAAAGCAATTACAAGAAGAATGCCGATTTCGGCTACAGAATACGCCTGTCACAAGGATATATCGTGTGGAAGAATTCAAACAACTGTTGGATGGAAATTGTGAAGAACAGTGGAAGGCCGTCAATTGTTTGAAAGAGGCCAATATCCGCAATTTTCTGGAATTGATTGAAACGGTATTATGTGGCTCTTATGATCGGATGATCAAGTCGTTCTTGATTGAAGCGTTGATTGAGCAAGGTGTGAGTGATGAAATGCATATGGTGGATGAAGGTTTGGAATATAGCTTTATTCCTTGTTACATCGAGACACCGGCAAAAGCACAAGGCACAATGGTAGCACATGATATTTTATGCGAATGGTTTGAACATGTGGATCCTTCTTTTTTGCATCTGGCACAGGATGCTTTATTGGAAGAGGCATATTTGATGTTGCCAATGAATATAGAAGAAACTGAAAGTGAGTTAATTGCGCATGCCATCGCCAAATACTTGTTTTCTGCAATTGGTTTTGCGCAGAATTATGATGCGTTTCGTGAGTTTCATCAATTACCGGAAACGATCACATATGATTTGTTATTACAAAAGCGGTGCGCATGATACAGAAAAAGAAATTTAATAGGAGGAATGAAGCAATGAGTGCAACATGGGAATTAAAGGAACATTCAACAGGAGAATTAACATCGACAGTATCCGGTGATGTATGGAAACAGGCACAGGAGAAAGCATTTAAAAAAATCGCAAAAAGCGTAACGATTCCTGGGTTTCGTAAAGGAAAAGTGCCTGAAAATTTACTGAGAAAACAGATTGGTACAGAGCAGGTGCTTTATGAAGCAGTAGATGTAATTGCACAAAGCGTACTGGAAGATGGTATCAAAGAACATGCACTGGAGTTGGTGGATCGACCAAGTCTCAATGTGAAGAGTATCAATAAAGAAGAAGTTACATTGGCATTTGATATTACAGTAAAACCAGATGTAACTTTGGGTGAATATAAAAACTTGGATGTGAAAAAGGAAGCTGTCACTGTCAGCGATGACGATGTGATGAATGTAATCAAAAGTATTCAAGATTCAAAAGCGGATTTCATGATCAAAGAGGAAGATGCGACTGTAGAAAATGGTGACACTGCGGTAATCGATTTTGAGGGATTCAAAGACGGTGTTGCGTTTGACAACGGTTCCGGCACGTCCTATCCTTTGGAAATCGGATCAGGAACATTTATTCCAGGGTTTGAAGAACAGCTTATCGGTATGAAGGCAGGGGAAACAAAGGACATCAATCTGACTTTTCCTAAAGAATATCAAGCAGAAGAATTGGCAGGACAGGATATTGTATTTAAAGTAACCGTGCATGAAATCAAAGTAAAAGAATTGCCGGATTTTACAGATGAAATGGTAAAGGAACTCAAGATAGAAGATGTAGAAACTGTAGGAGCCTACAAAGAATATACATTGAAACAGCTCACAGAAGAAAAAGAGCGTCAAGTGGAAGATAAGTTTGTTGATCAGTTGCTGGAAACGGTTGTTCACAATGCACAAATGGATATTCCACCAGTGATGCTTGAATCAGAAATTGATGAAAGTGTTCAGGTATTTTCAAATCGTATTGCGCAACAAGGATTTGATTTGGACACATATCTGAAATTAAGCAATATGCGTATGGATGATTTGCGTGCGCAGTTTGCCAATGAAGCAGATTCCAAAGTAAGAGTTCGTCTTGTTTTGGAGAAAATCGCAGATGTGGAACATTTGGAAACCACGAATGAAGAAATAGAAACAGAATACACAAAAATGGCGGAGCAGTACAAAATGGAAGAATCACTTTTAAAGAATTTGCTCGCAAATGATATGGTTGCGTATGACTTGCGTCTTCGTAAGGCATTAGATTTAATCAAAGAAACAGCCGGCAAGTAATGCAAGTCTAAGAAAGGCGCTTTTACCTCGCGTCTTTTTTGACCTTATAGAGAATGGAAGGAGTGTACCGTTACTTATGGACAACCGGAATGAAAAACAAATACATGTACCTTTGGTCTGTACCAGAGGAGTGATCGTTTTTCCTGAACAGGAAGTAATTATCGACGTTGGGCGCAATAAATCCGTACATGCGGTAGAAGAGGCACAAAGTGAATTTGATTCGATGGTTCTTTTGGCAGCGCAGAAAGACTTAGGAATGGATGAGCCAGAACTTAATGATATTTATGGATTTGGTACATTATGTCAGATTAAACATATTCGTCGTATGGACGGCTATTTAAGAGTCAAATTCAGAGGAGTGAATCGTGCGCAAATTCTCACACTGATCGATCATGACGATCACTTGATGGCAGAAGTGGAAATCAAAGATGATGTGCAGCAGGACCAGATGGAAGAAATTGCCTTGGTTCGTAAAATCGCCAAGCAGTTTGAGAATATGGAAAATATTGGTCAGAATTTGCCAAAAGACATGATCAATGAGATGGCCAAAGGCGTTAGTGCGCCACAATTGGCTGATCAGATTGCACAAGTGTTTCCTTTTGCACTTGAACGTCGCCAACAACTTTTGGAAACATTGGATGTGAATGAACGTTTGCTGTTAATATTACAGGAAATGGAATCCGAAAAAGAAATGTCCTTAGTGGAAAGTCGGATCAATGAAAAGGTGAAGACACGTATTGAAGAAGGACAGAAAGAATATTATTTAAGAGAGAAAATCCGTGCGATTAAAGAAGAATTGGGAGATGTACCGGATTCTGATAAAGATGCCAGCGAAATCCGCCAGCGGCTGGATGAGCATCCATATCCGGAAAATATCAAGGAAAAAATCAAAGAAGAATTGATGCGTTATGAGATGTTGCCACCGGCAAGTGGAGAATCCGGTGTTATCAAAACATACATCGACTGGATGATGGCGCTTCCTTGGTGGCAAGAATCCAAAGACAATGATGATCTTGTGGAAGCAGAGCGTATTTTAAATGAAGATCACTATGGCTTGGAAAAAGTAAAGGAGCGTATTTTGGAATATTTGGCAGTAAAGCAAATGACCAATTCCTTAAAAGCACCTATCCTTTGTTTGGTCGGACCTCCAGGTGTTGGTAAGACATCGCTTTCCAAATCCGTTGCTAGAGCATTGAACCGCAAATTTGTGAAGATTTCACTAGGCGGTGTCAAAGATGAAAGTGAGATCAGAGGACATCGCAGAACTTATTTGGGCAGTTTGCCGGGACGCTTTATTCAAGGCATGAAGAAAGCAGGGACGATCAACCCTGTCTTCTTGATAGATGAAATCGATAAGATGGCATCCGATTATAAAGGGGATCCTGCCAGTGCGATGCTGGAAGTACTGGATCCGGAACAAAATGCAGTGTTCTCTGATCATTATCTGGAAGAACCTTATGATTTGAGCAATGTTTTGTTTATTGCCACAGCCAATTATTTGGAAGACATTCCTGTCGCATTACGGGATCGATTGGAAATCATTCAGTTGTCTTCTTATACGGAGCTGGAAAAAATTCATATTGCACAAGATCATTTGATTCCAAAGCAGATCAAGGAAAACGGTCTTCAATCAAAGCAGCTGAAAGTGGATGAGGATATGATTTCCTATGTTATCCGTTATTATACAAGAGAAGCAGGTGTACGGCAGTTAGAACGTGTATTTGCGACTATTTGCCGAAAAAGTGTATTGGCAATTTTAAAAGACAAGAAACGTTCTATTAAATTGACCAAAAAACTGATTCAGGAATGGTTGGGACATGAAAAATTTGAATATGGCAAAAAGGAAAAGAAAGACCAAGTCGGTACTGTAACAGGTCTTGCCTATACGGCATTTGGCGGAGACGTGCTTCAGGTAGAAGTTACACATTTTGACGGGAAAGGCAAGCTGGTGATCACTGGACAGCTGGGTGACGTCATGAAAGAGAGTGCCACCATCGCTTATGACTATGTAAGGGCAAATGCGAAAAAATATAAAATCAAACCGGATATTTTTGAAACGAATGATATTCATATCCATGTTCCGGAAGGTGCGGTGCCAAAAGATGGACCAAGCGCCGGTGTAACACTGACGACTGCGATCGTTTCATCGTTAAGCGAAACGCCGGTAAAAGCCAATCTGGCAATGACAGGAGAAGTTACATTGCGAGGTAATGTGCTCCCAATCGGCGGATTGAAAGAAAAATCCATGGCGGCGCATCGCAGCGGTATCACAACCGTTGTGATACCAAAAGCAAATGTAAAAGATATTGATGAAATTCCGGCAACAGTGAAAGAAACCATTCAGTTTGTGCCGGTAGATAAAGTATCACAGGTTTTGGATCTTGCCTTGGTGAAAAAATAACATGCAATTTCAAAAAGCTGAGCTAGTCATCAGTGCGCCGGATCGACGTTCATGGCCAGATACAACATTGCCTGAAATTGTTTTGGCTGGACGATCCAATGTTGGAAAATCCAGTTTCATCAATGCGATCACAGAACGAAAAAAACTTGCTTATGTTGGCAATACACCCGGCAAAACGCGGCTTTTGAACTTTTTCAATCTGGATGATCGCTATATGTTGGTGGATGTACCCGGTTACGGATATGCGAATTTGTCAAAATCGCAGTTGATGAAGTTTGCGCAAATGATGGATGAATATTTTGAACAGCGTGAACAAAAAAAAGGGATGGTCATTTTGGTGGATGCAAGACATCTACCAAGTGAAGATGATCTTTCCATGGTGGAGTATGCTCGATATTTTAAAATCCCTATCTGCATCGTTGCCACAAAAATCGATAAAGTAAAGCCAACACAACGATCACATAAAATCAAAATGATCAAACAGGCATTGGAATTAAGTGAAAATGAAATACTGATTCCATTTTCTGCGATCAGTAAACAAGGCATTGACGATGTGTGGAAGCGTCTGATTGAAATGATGGAAGATGAATAAGAGAAGTCCTGCGTGACTTCTTTTTTCGTATCGTTCTTATGTATAATCGGCTTTGTTTACGCATACATATTGATAGGAGGTTTTTTGTGATGAAAAAGATGAAGATAGAGAAACAATTGATATTTGCGGATCAGATCAAGCGTATCATTTCCCTTCAGGTGCAGGAGAATTTGACGTATCAACAAGAAGACGACGGTATCAAAGCAATGGGACCATTGTTTATACAAGGTGAATATGAAGGCGCACAAGGTGTGCAGCGATTTCAGGAAACACTGGAAATGGATGTACTGGCGCCGAATAATAAATTGTCGGATCAGCCTTTTTCACTAAAGGTGAAAGAGAGTGAAGGGGAAATCAAAGACAATACGATTGTTATTCATATCACCATGGATATTTTTGGATTGCGTGAAGATGAACCAAAACAAATGACAAAGGATATAAATGCAAAGCAGCCAAGAGTGGAAACACAAACCAGACCACAGCCAACATGTGTCCCTGCGCAGCCGATCAAGGGAGAAGATATGGAGCGAGACAAAGAAGATTCGCCATCTGAGGATGTTAGCAAACCGATACAAAGTGAAGATTTGAATGATCTTTTTGCAGATGCGGAAAGTACGTATACTAGTTATCGTCTCGTGGTAGCGAAACCAAATGATACCTATACAGGCATTGCCAATCGCTATGATGTAGATGAAAGTGCATTGCGCGAATGCAATAAAAATAAAGAAATTTTGCCAAAAACACTTGTATTACTTCCTTTTGAAAAAAAATAAGTTGAAAATCAAAAGAATATTTGATACAATAACTAGCGATAAATACAAAGAAGAGAAGGAGTATTTCCAAAGCATGCTGAAACAGAGAGTTCCCATCGTGCTGAAAGGGAAACAGGTGTTTGGAAGGAAGTAGTCTTGGAGTAGGGTTTCTGAACCATCAGTAGGAAACACCCGTTCGCAAACGTTATCTGCTTTAAGGTATATCGACGGATATACGAAATAAGGTGGTACCACGTCAAATACAGCGTCCTTTGTGGGGCGCTTTTTCTTTTGTTTATCAAGGAGTGAATATGTGTACATATGAAATGAAGACAAGACGATTATACATTCGTCCTATGGAGATCGAAGACAGTGTAGAACTTATACAAGTATATGGTGATGAAGACGTCATGTTAGGAAATGCCATGGATGCGCCCTTGACACATGTAGATGATATGATGGCGTATCTACAAGAGATGATACAAACAAGACAACGTCTGCATCTTCCCCCTGTCTATGTATTGGAGCGATTGGATAGCGGTTTCGTGATTGGTACAATTCAGTTCTCTCATTTCTATCAAAACAATGCGGAACTTGGATTTCTACTGTCCAAATCACATTGGAATCAAGGGTATATGAGCGAAGCAGTCCAGGCAATGATCGAAGATGGATTTCAGCGTTATGGTTTACATCGCATCGAAATTCAATATGATCCTCAAAACATCGCTTGCGCCCATGTTTGTCAGAAAAACGGATTTGTGAAAGAAGGAACATTGAGAAGCGTTTTGCGTCTTAACGATGAAAGATACCATGATCTTGTCATCTGTTCCATATTAAAAGAAGAATATGAACAAAGGAGAGAAAGCATATGAAAAAACAGCTTGCGCCAAAATATGATCATAAACAAGTCGAGCATTTTTATGACGACTGGTGTAAAAAAGGATATTTTACTGCAGGAGATAAGTCAAAAGAGCCGTATTGTATTGTGATACCGCCGCCAAATGTCACCGGGAAACTGCACTTGGGACATGCTTGGAATACGACGATACAAGATATGTTGGCACGCTATAAACGCATGCAGGGCCATGACATGTTGTGGTTACCGGGCATGGATCACGCAGGTATTGCGACTCAAGCAAAAGTCGATGCGCGTTTGAAAGAAGAAGGTATTTCAAGATACGACATTGGCAGAGAGAAATTTCTGGAGCGATCATGGGAATGGAAAGATGAATATGCAAATCATATTCATGAGCAATGGGCAAAATTAGGATTGTCATTGGATTATACAAGAGAGCGCTTTACATTGGATGAAGGACTATCTAAGGCAGTACGCAAAGTATTTGTGGATCTGTACAATGATGGCTTGATTTATCAGGGAGAGCGCATTATCAACTGGGATCCGCAGGCGAAAACTGCATTGTCAAATATCGAAGTCATTCATAAAGATATTGAAGGTGCCATGTATTATTTCAAATACAAGGTAGTGGAAACCAGTCAGGAATTGGTGATTGCGACAACACGTCCGGAAACGATGTTTGCCGATCAGGCGATTTTCGTCCATCCGGATGACACGCGTTATCAAAATCTGATTGGCATGCATGCGATCAATCCTGCCAATGATGAATTGCTCCCAATCATGGCGGATGATTACATTGATATGGAATTTGGAACCGCTGTAATGAAATGTACGCCGGCGCATGATCCAAACGATTTTGCATTAGCGAAAAAATATGGACTGTCGATGCCAATCTGTATGCATCCGGATGGAACCATGAATGCATTGGCCGGTAAATATGAGTCAATGGATCGCTTTGCATGCAGAAATGCGCTTGTAAAACAATTTGAGGAAGACGGTGTGGTCGACCATATTGAAAAAATCACGCATCCGGTTGGTCACAGTGAGCGCACCGGTGTCATTATTGAACCATATTTGTCCAAACAGTGGTTTGTGAAAATGAAGCCTTTAGCGGATGAAGTTTTGAAATATCAAACGATCGAAGATGAAAAGATTCATTTTTATCCGCAGCGTTTTGAAAAGACGTTCCATCAGTGGTTGGAAAATATTGAAGACTGGTGCATCTCCAGACAATTGTGGTGGGGACATCGCATTCCGGCGTGGTATCATAAAGAAACACACGAAATCTATGTTGGCATGGAGGATCCACAGGATAAGGATGTATGGATCCAAGATGAAGATGTGCTGGATACATGGTTTTCTTCGGCATTATGGCCGTTTTCAACGCTGGGATGGCCGAATCCTAGTGAAGATCTTGATCGCTTTTTTCCAAATGACGTTTTGATAACCGCCTATGACATCATTTTCTTCTGGGTGGCGCGCATGGCATTTCAAACTCGCTATTGCTTAAAGAGCCGTCCATTTAAAGACGTATTGATTCATGGACTGATTCGTGATGAAAAAGGTCGTAAAATGAGTAAATCGTTAGGCAATGGCGTAGATCCAATGGATGTGATCGATCAATATGGTTTGGATTCTTTGCGCTTTTTCTTGACTACCAATTCTACCCCTGGTCAAGATTTACGCTTTTCATCGGATAAAATGGAATCCAGCTGGAATTTTATCAATAAAATCTGGAATGCGTCACGATTCGTATTGATGCAGTTGCGTGATGATATGGAATTTTCTGATATTGATTTAACGCATATTTCCATGATTGACAAATGGATCCTTCATCGTTTCAATCAAGTGTTAAAAAATGTGAGCGCCAATATGGAAAAATATGAATTTGCGTTGGTTGGCAATGAATTATATGGATTTGTATGGGATGATTTCTGTTCTTGGTATATTGAATTGTCAAAGGCGGGATTACAAAGCGAAGATGCGACAACCGCACAAGCGACACGATCCGTACTGGTGTTGGTTTTAAATGGTATTTTGCGCTTGCTGCATCCGTTCATGCCGTTTGTGACAGAAGAAATCTATTTATCACTGCCGCATGAAAAAGAAAGCTTGAATGTGGAAAGCTGGCCATCAGCGATCAATGTAGATTTTGCACAAGAAGAAGCCGATGGTGTTGCACAGCTTATTACGATGATTGAAGCTGTGCGTGAAATCAGAACTGCTTATCAATTGAAGCCAAGCATGGAACTACAGGTAGAAATTTATGATGCGCATGAGGAAATGCGCCTGCCTGCGGAAGGCATTCAGGCAATCTTAACGAAAATGTGCCATGCCGTATGTGTAAAGTCGCCTTGCAACGAAGAAATGGTTACGCGTCCCATCCTTAATGGAACACTCAAGGTTGCACTTGCCAGCATCATTGATATCGAAGAAGAAATCAAAAAACTTTCAAAGGAAGTCGATCGTTTACAGAACGAAATCAAACGCAGTGAAGGTATGTTAAACAATCCAGGTTTTGTGAATAAGGCGCCGAAAGAAAAAGTGGACGCAGAAAAAGAAAAGCTGGAAGGTTATAAAAAACAGTATGCGATTACTAGAAAACAACTGGAAGACTATCAAAGTAAATCATCACATGAATGATGAATGTTATCATGATCTCTCATATGCAAGGAGGTAAAATAGTATGAAAATCACGATTGAAGAAGCAAAGACGAAGAAAATGAAACCACAGGCAGGAACACCACTCGGGTTTGGAAAATATTTCACCGATCATATGTTCGTGCGTGAATGGACGATCGAGGATGGATGGAAAGATGGAAAGATAGTGCCTTATGGACCTATTGAGATGGATCCTGCCAGCATGGTACTGCATTATGCGCAGGAGACATTTGAAGGTATGAAGGCATATCGTGCAAAAGATGGAAGAATTTTATTGTTTCGCCCGGAGATGAATGCGCGCCGTTTTATCAATTCCAACCGTCGCATCTGCATGAGTGAGGTACCGGAAGCGGATTTCGTTGAAGCCGTACGTGCTTTGGTTGAATATGAGCAGGATTGGGTGCCAAATGAAGAAGGAACTTCATTGTATATTCGACCTTTTATGTTTGCCAGTGAAGCAGCTGTGGGCGTACATCCGGCAGCCAGCTACAAATTTGTGATCATTTTGTCACCGGTAGGCGCTTATTATCCTGAAGGTGTCAATCCGGTTAAGATTTATGTAGAAGATGAATATGTTCGCGCAACCAAAGGTGGTACAGGATTTACCAAATGCGGCGGTAATTATGCTGCCAGCATCGCTGCGCAGGTCAAAGCGGAAAAAATGGGATATACCCAAGTATTGTGGCTGGATGGCGTTGAACGCAAGTATGTGGAAGAAGTTGGCACGATGAATGTCATGTTCAAAATCGATGGTGAGATCTTTACAGCGCCATGTGACGGCACTGTGCTTCCAGGTGTGACACGTGATTCCATCATCACGATGTTAAAAGACTGGGGCTATACGGTTAAAGAGGAGCATTTGGCCATCGATGATCTAATGGACGCTGCCAAAAACGGAAAGTTGGAAGAAGCATTTGGTACCGGAACCGCCGCTGTTATTTCACCAATTGGCGAGTTGAATTATAAAGGGGAAATCGCAACTATCAACGATTTCAAGACCGGAGATTTGACACAGCGTTTATATGATACGCTCACCGGTATCCAATGGGGCAATATTGAAGATCCTTATGGATGGGTACATGACATTACAAAAATGAAATAATCGAAAAGATACGCAATCTTCATGCGTATTTTTCATTATGCAGGACACATGTTCCTCATAAAGAAAGAATTGAACGTCTTTTCTACAAGTGTTATACTATGTAACGAATATATGAGAAAGGAAGTGCCTTATGACAAAAATTGATATTATATCCGGATTTTTAGGTGCCGGAAAAACAACATTGATAAAAAAATTGATCAAGGAAGCATATGGTAATGAAAAACTGGTGCTGATTGAAAATGAATTTGGTGAAATTGGCATCGACGGCAGTTTTTTACAAGATGCGGGAGTGGAAATCAAGGAAATGAACAGCGGTTGTATTTGTTGTTCATTAGTAGGTGATTTTTCAGAAGCATTGATCAAAGTAATGGAGCAGTTTCAGCCGCAGCGGATTTTGATTGAACCAAGCGGTGTAGGAAAATTATCAGATGTCATCAAAGCAGTGAAGAATGTAGCGGATACGCGTTTTGTATTAAATTCCGCATCAGTGGTCGTTGATGGAAAAAAGGCGGGCATCTATATGAAAAATTTTGGAGAATTTTTCAATAATCAAGTTGAATATGCCCAGACGATCATTGTCAGCCGTACCCAGTTGATGCGTCAGGAACAAATAGAACAAGTCGTGCATGCTTTGCAGGAAAAAAATCCAAACGCATCGATCATCACAACGCCTTGGGATGCCCTAAGTGCTGCACAAATTATAAATGTTATGGAACAGAATCACTTATCGGATGAACTCATGAAAGAGATGGATGTTTGTCCACATTGTCACCATCATCATGAACGCGATCAACATTGTGATCATACGCATACACATGGAAACGATTCGCATCATCACCATCATCATGCGGATGATGTATTTACAAGCTGGGGCATCGAAACAGCCCGTCTTTTCACAAAGGATAAAATCAGCGCATGTTTACAAAAACTATCCAATCAAAATGTTTACGGCATAATTCTGCGTGCCAAAGGTATGTTGAGAAGCGAAGATGGGTGGCTGTGTTTTGATTACGTTCCAGAAGAATTCGACATCCGAAGCGGCCAGGCAGAAACGATTGGGAAACTTTGCGTGATCGGTTCTTCGTTACATGAACAAGCTTTAGAAGAACTGTTTGGTTTGAAATAGGTGAGCATATGGATATGAATGTTCCCGTTTATTTGTTTACCGGATTTTTAGACAGTGGTAAAACGACCTTTATTCAAGATACGCTCCATGATCCTCGTTTTCATGAAGGAGAGCGCACACTTTTGATGATCTGTGAAGATGGCGATGTGACTTATGACGAAGTCGTTATGAAAGATTATAACTGTGATATTGTATATGTGAAGAAAGAAGATGAACTAAACGCAGATTATCTTCAATTACTGGATCAACATTATCATCCCGATCGTGTGATCGTTGAATTCAACGGCATGTGGAATGTGACGGCGTTTATGGATTTGGAATTTCCAATACGTTGGTTGTTGGTACAGATTTTAACGACGGTGGATGCTAGTACGTTTGGCCTTTATATCAATAATATGCGTTCCATTTTTTATGATCAGATGGTACATAGTGAAGTGATTATTTTCAATCGCTGTGATGAAACGACAAAGAAAAGCTTTTTAAGAGGGAATGTAAAAGCTATGAATAAAGGAGCACAGTTGATTTATGAAAACAAAGATGGAGCGATCAATCAGCTTGCGGATGATGAATTGCCTTTTGATGTTTCTAGTGCACTGCTGGATATAAAAGAAGAAGATTTTGGCCTTTGGTATATGGATGTTATGGAGCGTCCCGGATTTTATGAAGGAAAAATTGTAACATTTGTAGGGCAAATTGTGGAAGTGGACAAAGAAAGCGGCGCAATGTTTCTAATTGGCAGAGAGGCGATGGTTTGTTGTGCGGAAGATATTCAAACCATCGGATTTATTGTACATGACGTGAAGGAATGCAAACGTAAAAAAGGTGTATGGATCAAGCTAACGGCTGAAATGAAATGTGCATATGATGAAGCATATGGTGGAGATGTTGCCATACTGTATGCAAAACAAATCGAAGAAGCGAAACCAATTCAAGATCTGGTGTCATTTAGCTGAAATCTGTAAGAGAGATGGAATGTCTCTCTTTTAAATAAATCAAAATAGCACTAGGAAAACGCTTTCAAAAAGTGTATAATATATACATGTGGAAGAAGCAAAAGGAGGAACAACGAATGGATAAAAAGTTTGTCTACTTATTTTCGGAAGGCAATGGTTCCATGCGTGAACTATTGGGCGGCAAAGGCGCAAATCTTGCGGAGATGATGAATTTGGGCATGCCGGTTCCATATGGCTTTACAATAACGACAGAGGCCTGTAATCAGTATTATGATGATGGTGAAACTATCAATGAAGACATCAAAGCGGAAATCTTTAAAAATCTGAATCGTTTGGAAGGAATATCAGAAAAAAAATTCGGCGATCCAAATAATCCGCTACTTGTATCGGTGCGATCCGGTGCACGTGCATCCATGCCAGGCATGATGGATACGATATTGAACCTTGGATTAAATGATAGCGTGGTTGAAGGTATAGCGCGTTTGTCAGGGAATGAGCGATTTGCCTATGATTCTTATCGTCGTTTCATTCAGATGTTTGCGGATGTTGTCATGGGACTCAATAAGGCAAAATTTGAAGAAATCATTGATGAAATGAAAGAAAAGAAAGGCGTTGTGCAAGATACGGACTTAAATGCTGATGATATGAAAGAAATGGTAAAGCGTTTCAAAGCATTTTATCAAAGCGAACTGCAAGAAGAATTTCCAACAGATGCGAAAGAGCAGTTATATCGTGCCGTGGAAGCGGTTTTCCGTTCTTGGAACAATCCGCGTGCTATTTTCTATCGCAAGATGAATGATATTCCAGGCAGCTGGGGAACCGCTGTCAATGTGCAGATGATGGTATTTGGAAATATGGGCAATGATTGCGGAACCGGTGTTGCGTTTACGCGTAATCCCAGCACCGGAGAAAATAAACTGTATGGTGAATTTTTAATGAATGCGCAGGGCGAAGACGTTGTGGCCGGTATTCGTACACCACAGACGATCGATCAGCTGAAAGATGTTATGCCGAACGCCTATCATTCTTTTACGGAAATCTGCGCAAAATTAGAAGCGCATTATAAGAATATGCAGGACATGGAGTTTACCATTGAACGTGGTAAGTTATTCATGTTGCAGACGCGTAACGGTAAGAGAACAGCGGCTTCTGCGTTAAAGATCGCTTGCGATATGTTTGATGAAGGTACCATTACCAAAGAAGAGGCCTTGATGATGGTGGATCCAAAACAATTGGATTCTTTACTTCATCCACGTTTTGATGATGCGAAATTAAAGGCGGCGACACCAATCGCCACTGCGCTTCCGGCATCACCGGGTGCAGCGTGTGGTCAGATCGTATTCAGTGCGGAAGAAGCGATTGTGCAGAGCGCAAAGGGAAATAAGGTAGTGTTGGTTCGTTTGGAAACTTCACCGGAAGATATTGAAGGAATGCATGTATCTGAAGGTATTTTGACCGTTCGCGGTGGTATGACGTCTCATGCGGCAGTTGTTGCACGCGGTATGGGAACTTGCTGCGTATCCGGATGCGGAGATATCAAAATCATCGAAGAGGAAAATTGTTTTGAAGTTAAAGGAAAGAAATATTATGCGAATGATTATATTTCGTTGGATGGTTCTACCGGTAATATATACGGAGAAGCGATTCCAACGGTTCCTGCTGAAATTTCCGGCGACTTTGAGCGTTTTATGACATGGGCGAATGAGGTAAAACAGTTGCAGGTAAGGACGAATGCAGATACGCCGAAGGATGCTAAGCAGGCACTGAAGTTTGGTGCAGAAGGCATTGGGCTTGTTAGAACCGAACATATGTTTTTTGAAGGCGATCGTATCAAGGCAGTACGTGAAATGATTGTATCTAATACAGAAGAGCAGCGAAAAAAAGCGTTGAGTAAATTATTACCAATGCAGCGCGGTGATTTTGAGGGCATATATGAAGCAATGGAAGGTCGTCCAGTGACGATTCGTTATTTGGATCCACCTTTGCATGAATTTTTGCCAACAAATGAAGAAGACATTCAACAGCTTGCGGCAGAAATGAATATGGAAGTACATGATTTACGCATGGTCATCAATTCGCTTCATGAATTTAATCCAATGATGGGTCATCGAGGTTGTCGCTTGGCAATCTCTTACCCGGAAATTGCAGAGATGCAGACAACGGCGGTGATCGAAGCAGCGATCAATGTGCAAAGAAAACATCCTGATTGGAATGTGGTTCCGGAAATCATGATTCCATTGGTAGGGGACATTCAGGAATTGAAATTTGTTAAAAATGTCGTTGTCACAACTGCCGATAAAATCATCAAACGTGAAAATATAACGATGGAATATCATGTGGGAACGATGATTGAGATTCCACGTGCAGCGTTATTGGCAGATGAAATTGCAGAAGAAGCTGAATTCTTCTCTTTTGGCACCAATGATTTAACACAGATGACATTTGGTTTCTCTAGAGACGATGCCGGTGGTTTCTTGAATGATTACTACGAAAAGAAAGTGTTTGAACAAGATCCGTTTTCCAGAGTTGATCAAAAAGGTGTTGGTAAACTCATTCAATTGGCTGCGGAAGGCGGAAGAGCAACACGTCCAAACATCAAACTTGGTATATGTGGTGAACATGGCGGCGATCCAAGCAGTATCGAATTCTGCCATCGTATGGGATTGACATATGTGTCTTGTAGCCCATTCCGTGTACCGATTGCTCGATTGGCAGCGGCGCAGGCGGCTATACAAAATAAATAATTATCAATAATGGCGTATCTTTGATACTGGAGATACGCTTTTTTTGTAAGAAATTTTTCTGACAAACAATGATAACATCCTTCTTTACTTTTTTACAAGACTGGCGATAATGATTTGTTCAAAGAAGTTCAATCGCAGTATCCATAGCGATTGTATAAATAGGAATCATCAGTAAATAAACAAAAAAACCTCCCATGAGGTTTTGATTTTTTCTATGGCGGAGAGTATGAGATTCGAACTCATGGTGGCGTGAACCACACAGCCTTTCCAAGACTGCACCTTAAACCGCTCGGACAACTCTCCAACAATCGTACTTCTTATATTTTACTGATTTTTTAGCGTTTGTCAATGAAAATAAAAAAATTGAATTATTTTTCTATTGTTACATTTATAATGTAATAATATATGATATAATAAGCGACGTAAAGAAAGAAGGGAACAAGATGATGAGAAAACAAGGATTTTATTTTCACAAAGAAGCAGTTTTGCTGGAGCACAACATCAATCAGCTGGCGGTTTGGATGAACCAGCGCAAAAACAGTGGAATTGCGGATATCACAACGGTATACGAACAACCGGTAAAATTGGTACGAGAAGTACTGAAACTGATGCAGGAGCGACTAAAACTAAAAGAAAAAGACGATAAGATGATTCAAACAATCGATGCGCGCTATGCGCCCTATGAAGAATGTGTACTTTCACAATTGGATCAAGAAACCGCTGTGTCGCTTTGTGATGATTTAATTTCATTGAACGATGCGTTGCGGATGTAAAATCAATGGGACATTTATAAACAAATGTCCTTTATTGTATTGAATTTTTGAAAATCATTGCTTGTTTGAGCAGCAAATCTTTTTGATTGCGCAAAGGCTCATCAATGATCCATGCATATAAATGATCTAACACATTTTTGATTTCTTTCCCTTGAAAGCCTAGCGCAATCATATCATGACCATTAACCGCCATATCACAGCGGCGACTGGGCTTGTTATGTTCCATTTCTTTCAATACGGCAACGCATTTTTCAATGTTGTTTAACAGTGCTTGTGCCATTTCTTTGCTTTTGGCACAGTCATCGGCGTATTGCACATTTAAAATCGCATATGCCATAGAAAAATTCATATCCAATTTTGCCAAAAAACGACGCAATATCTTTTGTTTTGGCAGTACATAATAATCATGATAAGAGATGAGCGTACATACTTTTTGTATGATTTTATTTGAATATTTTAAATGTTGTAAAGATGCTTTTGCGATTTCTGCGCTTACCACTGGATGCTTATAAAAATGGGCGACACCAAATTCATCAAAAGTTTTACATTTCGCTTTGCCAATGTCATGAAATACGATGGCTATTTTTTCTTCTAACGTATAGCCGATACTGTGGTTCAAAGCGATATCGGTATGGGTAAATACATCATAGTTATGCCATTTGCTTTCCTGAGTGATATGATCTATCATAGAGTATGTAGGGATGATGTAGGGTAAGACTTGAGCATCCCTCAGTCTTGATAATGTATGTTTCGCATCGCTCATCAACATTTTGTTAAATTCATCCTTGATTCTTTCTTTGGAGATAAAGGACAACAAATGCGCTTGTTTTCGAATCGCATCCAGACAATCGGATTCCAATGTAAAGCCAAGTTGGAAAGAAAAACGAATGGCACGCAGGATTCGCAAGGCATCTTCTTCAAAGCGTTCTTTTGCATTGCCGACACAGCGAATACGTTGCTTTTGACAATCTTGTATTCCATGAAATGGATCAATGTATCCAAAACGAGGATGATACGCAATCGCATTCATCGTAAAATCGCGTCGTTTCAAGTCTGATAACAAATCATCTGAAAAACGCACTTGTTTTGGTTTACGATGTTGTTCATAAACACCATCGCTGCGATACGTGGTAATTTCCATTTGCTCCTCTTGATAGATCACCGTAACTGTGCCATGTTTTGCGCCGGTCAAAATAACTTTGCATGGCTCATTTTCCAATAGAGTTATCATTTCCTGGGGCGTTGCGTTGCTTGTGAAGTCGTAATCGTGAACGGGACGCTTTAAAATCTGATCACGCACACATCCGCCAACAAGATAAATTTCAAAGTGATGCTGCTCAAACAGATGAAACAGCCATAAAACTTGTGATTTCATAAGATATCCTCCTAGTATAATGTAATTGACTTATCCAATGAGTCAAATTACATATATCTCTTTCTAGCTGATTTTGTTAGAATAGAAAAGTGAATGTGTACTTTATCATCCCCTTGTAGCTTGACTACCTAAGAAAGTCTATTACCACAACACTTAACCGTAATTGTGATAAGTTGGATAAGTCTTTAGAACTTGTATTTCTCACTAGGATCTTTGGTTTCTTGTTTGTGGAGCTCACTTCACATGTTAGAAAGGTCGTGTCTCTATGTTCTTTATTGGTATTGATGTCGGTAAATTCAATCATTGCTGCTCTGTGATTAACTCCGATGGTGAGTGCCTTTTGGATCACGGCTTTGAAGTAGGTCTCATTAATCCTATTTCTACCGATGCCAAGCGGAAAGAGAAAATCCGTAAAACCAAAAATGATAAAAAGGATACCTTGACCATCTGTGCTGTTCTCCAGTCAAGAGAATTTACGCATATGACCAGAAACAAGCTGTCCTTGCGTGAAGGCAAGTTGTTGACTCGTTATCACCATGATCTTACCCGTTCTTTGAATCAGGCTAAGAATAAACTCCAAAAATGTATTGATATTGTTTTCCCTGAATTCAATACCGTTTTCGCTACCAAGTATTCCAACACCTATATGGCTGTCTTAAAGGAATGTGGCTCTGCGAAAGCTGTCAGAGATACTCATCTCACTCATTTAAAGAAAATCATTTCTGATGCTTCTAACAGTAAGATCAATTCTCATTATCCTTCACTCCTGAAAGAATCAGCGAAAACTTCCATCGGTGAGGATAATGCGGTTATAACTCTTGAAATAAAACAACTGGTGGCATCTATTGAACTTTTAATAGAACAGCTTGATGCTGTAGACAAAAAAATAGAAGAATTGGCTCGCTCTCTCAACTCTCCTATCTTTACGATCCCC
>CAJTIT010000037.1 GCA_910576345.1 Erysipelotrichales bacterium | reverse complement strand
CTCCTTTCATAGAAATGTTGTTTGGCAATTACATTCTACTATGAAAGGATTTTTTATGAAAATGAACAAAAAGGATCACCCTACAATAATTTAGAGCTCACCTTCATCTTGACCCTATGATAATTTATAGCCTACTTTTATCCCTACAATAATTTAGATATCCATTAAAACAAAAAGACTGTCATGCAGGAAAGAATCATATCTTTATGTGTGACAGTTTTATTGTTGTAGATACCTGTAAAAAAGCCATTGTTCTTTATAGGATAATGGCTTTTTCAGTTCTTAATTATAAATTGTTTTTGCATAATCACTTGGTGTGATTCCAAACTCTTGTTTGAATTTTCTAGAGAAATAATGAATGCTTGTAAAACCTAGCTTCGCTGATATCTCACTGATGGTATATACGCTTTCTTTAATAAGCAATTTACTTTTCGCCAGTTTCAGATTGCTGATGTATTGCTTTGGAGCCACTTTTAAATTGTTTTTGAACAATGTCTGCAAACTAGAGCGCGAGATAGAGAATTTAATACAGATTTCTTCAATGGTGAGTTGTTCATAAATATGATCATTGATATAAAGAATGATTTCATTTAATAATTCGTTCTCAAATTTTTGTTGCATCGGACTGGATGCGACCGGAGAAGCATTTAAAAAATCATATTGTAAGATACGAATAATGAGTTCTTTTAAGTAACAAAGCATCAATTCGTTGTCATACATCATGTCATTGTTGGAAACTTTGATGAAATCATTCAAAGCGCGATGGATATCGCGATGTGCATGGTATACACGATTGGTAATCAAAAAATCATCCTGAAAATCCATATCAAACAATAAGGTCAAGTATGAACAAGATTGTTCAGAATCATTGTACTGCGTATGAAATTGTCCTGGTGCATACAACATAAGATCCATTTCTTTCAAGTGATACTCTTCGCCATCAACGGTGGTGGACAAAGCGCCATTGTCAATAAATGTCAATTCCCAATAGCTGTGTGATTCACCGGAAAATGTATAATTTCGATTTCTTACTTGATAGTAATAGCTGTAAATTTCCTTAATCATAAAATTCTGTACCAAAGGTTCATAAACAATTGGATGTTTACCAAAGGTTGGCACACTCACTTTTTTTGCTTTACTGTCTGTGGAAAGCTCAATCTTAGCATTGGATGAAATTGTCAAAAAATTAAATTTAACACCCGCAGTGACTTTTACAACACGATGGATGACAAATTTTTCATAGTCTTTTCCATGTTCGTCATTAGATACAACAAGCATTACAATGCCAGACAGAACTTTGATATAGACATCTTCGTTATATACGTAAAATGTGGCAAACTGCTTGTCTTTCAAACGATATTGCGTAGTGCTTAATTTTTGAAATTGTTTTTTGGTCAGTTCATTGATGATTTTTCCATATTTATTAAATATATAACTGGTTGTCTTGTTGAACATAACGATCACCTCATATACTTTCGATAGGCAACATGTTATGGTATAATTCATTTAATTTTTCTAAGCAATGTAAGTATACGATTATACACTCCATTGTGTCAACGATTATCTTTAATTTTTTTGATTTTCTATTTATTAAATTTGGAGGAAATAACAAGTGTTTGAAATTATGTGATGATCCATGTAATGAAGTTCATAAATACGAATAGAAACAATGAAAATATATGGTATTTGTGCAACACATAATTTCACATACTTATGTTTTTGCGAATGGTGACAGATAAACTTTATAGTATGGTTGATTTTTTAAAAGTTTATGGCAAAAAGCCTGATTTTGTTAAAAAATGCAAATTGATAAGTAAAAAGTGCAAAGCATTACTATAGAAAATGTTTTAGAATAGCGATGAACTGAAAGGGGTTACGCATGGGGCAACTCGATTTTTAAGTTCAATCCAAAGGTAGAAAGGAGAGAGAAGGATGCCTAACATTTTGTTAACACGTATCGACAATCGTTTGATTCACGGTCAAGTGGCAACACAGTGGAGTGGTGTACTTGGTGCAAACTTATTGTTGGTAGCAAATGATGAGGTGGCTGGCAATGAATTCCGTCAGGGATTAATGAATATGGCAGCTCCTGCATATGCACAGACTCGTTTCTTTACGATTGAAAAAACGTGTGCAATCATTGAGAAGGCTTCTCCTAACCAGAAGATTTTCATCATCTGTGAGACTCCACAGGATGTATTGAGACTGGTTGAGGGCGGAGTTCCTATCAAAAAAGTCAACATCGGAAACATGCACATGGCAGAAGGAAAACGTCAAGTAGCTACTTCTGTTGCGGTCAATGATGATGATGTGGCTTGCTTCAAAAAACTTCAGGATTTAGGTGTAGAACTCGAAATCAAACGTGTTCCTGATACACCATCAGAAAGCATTGACAAATTGTTTAAATAATTAAACAAACAAAAATCGAAAGGAGAAACAACATGGAAGTAAATATTATTCAGGCTTTACTGGTATTTATCGTTGCCTTCATCATGGGTATCGACCAGTTTAGTTTCTTGGAATCCCTGTATCAACCAATCGTATTGTGTCCAATCATTGGTTTGATTTTAGGGGAATTCAATTTAGGTATCGTTGTTGGTGGTGCTTACCAGTTGATTCAAATTGGTAGTATGCCAATCGGTGGTGCGCAGCCGCCTAACGCAATTTTGGGTGGTATTATGGCTACCGTATTCGCCATTTCTTTGGGAATGGAAGCAACAGCTGACGGTGTCGGCGCTGCAATGGGTCTTGCGATTCCATTTGCCGTATTCGGACAGTATGCAGTTACATTGACATTCACAATTATGTCAGGTATGATGGCAAAAGCAGACGAATGTGCTGCAAATGCTGATGTAAAAGGTATCCGTAACATCAACTACATGGAAATGGCTATCTTAGGTGTATTGTTTGGTGTTTTGGCTGTCGCTGGATTGTATGGCGGTTCTGAATTAGGTGCTAAATTAAAAGATTTCTCATTTGAATACTCTTGGGTAATGGCCGGTCTTGACGCAGCAGGTGGTGCGATGAAGTTCGTCGGATTCGCTATCTTGATGAAAGTCATGATGTCCGCTGAAATGTGGGGATTCTTATTGGCAGGTTTCGCTATGGCATTGATCTGTCAAGCAAACGCATCTATTGCTAGTGCAACATTATTGTTGTGCGCATTCGTAGGTGTTGCAATCGCAATCTACGACTTCTTGATGCAGACAAAAATCAAAAACAGCGCAGGTTCTTCTGTAGGAGGTGGCTCTGATGGCATATAATATTCCTGAACGTTATCAAGACTTAACACCAGCTCCTCAGCTGGATAAGAAAACCTTGAATAAAATGGTTTGGATGTCTTGCTTCTTGCAGGCTTCATTCAACTACGAGCGTATGCAAGCAGCTGGATGGTTGTGGGGTATCTTACCAGGTCTTCAGAAAATTCATACTAACAAAGAAGACTTGAAAGCATCTATGGCTCACAACTTGGACTTCTTGAACACTCACCCATTCTTGGTTACATTTGTTATGGGTATCGTATTATCTTTGGAACAGAACAAAGCTGAAACTTCAACAATCCGTTCTGTACGTATTTCCGCTGCCGGACCTTTGGGTGGTATCGGTGATGCCATTTTCTGGTTGACATTGGTTCCAATCACAGCTGGTTTGACAGCTAACATTGCGATGGAAGGTAATATCCTTGGTGCAGCATTGTTCTTAATTATCTTTAATGCCGTACAGTTCGCAGTTCGTTATTGGTTGATGCACTGGTCTTACAATTTGGGTACTAAAGCAGTTACAATGCTGACTTCTAATGCAAAAGAATTCACTCGTGCTGCATCTATTTTGGGTATCTTCGTTGTAGGTGGATTGATTGCTAACTATGGAACTACCTCATTGCGTATTTATGTTGGTGATCCTGCTATCAATATTCAGGGATTGTTGGATGGAGTATTACCTAAATTAATTCCATTGGCAATCACTTTAGGAATTTACACATTAATCAAAAAGGGATGGACTCCTGTTAAATGTATCTTATTGATCTTAATTTGCGGAGTTGTAGGATGCGCATTCGGTATCTTCGCAGGAGACTCTAAAGCAATGGATGCTGATGGTAATAAAATCCCTGGTGGATATACTCCACTTGTTGAGTGGTACGAATTACCGGCTGAAGAATAGAAGACTGGCAGAAATACTCTCAATTCTACCTTTATCATTCAAGGTCATATTTCTGAAAAGAGATATGACCTTTTTCCTTAAATAGAAAGTTGGTGGAATATGAATACAATAACTATTACCGTTATATTTATTTTATTGCTGGGATATTTAGGATTATTGGGTATCAAACGCTTTACATTAAACAATGTCATACAGACACTAAAAAAAGGCGATATTGAGACAACGTTAAAACTGGTGGATATGGGAAACACAAGAAAACTCCTTGGTGATTACACTTGTGATTTATATAAAATTCGCTGTTTTTACCTCGCAAAAGATTATGATAATTTTAAACATCAAATGCAGGCAATGATCAATGGCAATTATGACATGGATAAAAAGAAATCGTTTTTAGAGCAGTATTTTCATACGTTTCTATTAAAAGGCAATCGGGAATATGCAGATTTATTTTTAAAAGCAATTCGTGATACAAACGATGAAGTATTTATTCATTATAATGAATGTTCCTATGAAGTCATATTGAACAAACGCAGCGATTTAATCAAAGAATTAAATGATATGATTGATAGTAAAAAGTATTATGGTTTTCCACTTGGTGTTATTGTTTATATGATCGCCATGCAGTATTTATATTTGGATAAACCAGGCGAAGCTTTGATTCATTTTCAAACGACAACTGGATGCTTTCAGCCCAAAGCACTATATATGGACTCTGTAAGGAAATACATTAAGGAATTAGAACAAAAATAATTATTTATATAGCTATGTAAATAGAATTGATTCTCGTTATTATTAGGGAATCAATTTTTTTGATAAAAAACAATGTAAAATATGATTGTATACAGTACATGTAAGTGTCTATTCATAATTTTGGTTACTAAAAACGTCTGATAATAAAGTAATAATTATGAACTTTAATTCTACTAAGATGATAATTTCACAATCTATAAATATTAATTTATACATATAAATATTATTTAATTTTAATAAAATTATTTACAAAAAAAGGTAATTATTATATAATGTTTTTGCGTTAAAAAGGTATAGGTTAAATTAAATAAGGAGATACTATTATGCAAGAAATGATCAAGAAACTGGCTGCGTTACAGTGCAATCATAGTTTTAGCCGTGCTGGTAAAATATTCAAAACAAAGAATGCCGAATATTTTTATGATGCTGGCACAGGAAAAGTATTTCAATGTGAAAATTATGAACTAAAACTAATAAAATTGTTGCTTAATAACGAATGGGACGAAATAGAACGTTTAATAAATACTAATAATGAATATACACAAGCATGTCAAAATATTTGTAATTTAATAGATAAAGAGCATATTTTGCAAATACCTATTTATAAAAAATTCACTAATGAAAATAAGAATGATGATGCATTTTTGAATGGTAATTTAAAACAGATGACTTTGGAAGTAACTCAAAAATGTAATTTGCGATGTAAATATTGCATATATAATGAAGATTATTCACAGTTTCGATCCTTTACAATGGAAGATATGGATTGGGATACAGCTAAAGCTGCTTTAGATTATGCTAATTTATATGGTGCAGATGATATAATTATAGGGTTTTATGGTGGTGAACCATTATTGAATTTTAAATTAGTGAAAAAGTCAATCGAATACTGTTTGAAGAATTTTAAAAATCATTCAGAGCTGTACTTTACTATGACTTCGAATCTAACCATGATGAATGAAGAAATGGCTGAGTATTTCAAAAATGTTCCTAATATGAATGTAGTGTGTAGTTTGGATGGTCCCCAAAGTATACAAGATCAATTTAGGGTATTTTCTAATAATGTTGGAAGTTTTGAGAGAACAATCAATGGCTTGAAAATTTTAGTAGAGAAAATGGGCGAACAGGCTGAAAAAAGAGTGTCTATTCACAGTGTACTTTGTCCACCATTTGATGAGAATAAATTAGAAGAAATGAAATTGTTTTTCCAAAATTTGACATGGTTACCAAAGGGTATAGGGAAGAATATCGCATATGTTGGTGCAGGAACCCTAAAAGATAATAAATATCAGGCAGACATAAATGATCCTGAAGAAAAAAAGATGGAAGAAATAGATCCAGTAAAAGCATGGGCTATTAAAGAATTATCACAGCAAGGAAATGATTTCACATATGCTTTTCAACTTCAGCATAGTGATTTAATGAGAATGCATGTAAGATCAATCTTGAATGAGCCTGCGAAATTATTGTTCCGTAATGCATGCTGCACTCCAGGAATTCGAAAAATGTATGTAGCAGTAGATGGAACAGTGTCTGCTTGCGAAAGGATTGGAAATAGTCCATCCTTGGGTAATATAGTGACTGGATTAGATTTGAATAAAATTAGAGAAAAGTATTTGCAGGAATATGATGAATATTCATTGAATAAATGTAATGAATGCTGGGCGATGCATTTATGTAATAATTGTTATGCGTTATGTTATGATGAAAATGGCTTAAATCAACAGAAAAAAGATCAAGAATGTGTTGCTTGTAGAAAAAGTATAGAAAACGATCTTATAGAGTATTACCAGTTATTAGAGGATAATCCGGTCATTATTCAGATATTGGATTCAATCTTATATGGGAAGTCATAAACAGCAAGTGCTGATAAAATAGACGACAGAAGTTAAATTCAGATCTTGTTGTTTATGAAAAACTGAAAGGGGGTGAAATATATGAAAATGGTAAATCAAAAAATGACAGATGAAAACAAAAGAAATTTGATCTGCAACTGTCCATTTGCTTCTCAATCTGCAATGTTTGGAGGTGGATGGTATCTTGTTAACAAAGGCTAATCTGATTATTTAAACTTCTGTCTACTATAGGTCATATTTGCTTTTCCAAATGTGGCCTTTTTAAAATGCTGTTTAAACAATCGAATCAATGATACCGAAAGCTTGTGCTTCTGATGCGTCCATAAAATAATCACGATCACATACTTGAGCTATTTCATCAATACTTTTATTACAATTTTCGGCTAAAATATGATTCAATCGGTTTTTCATTTTGATAATATGTGTTGCGGCAATTTCCATATCCTTTGCTTGCCCCTGCATACCTCCAAGCGGTTGATGAATCATGACTTCACCATTCACCAAAGAACAACGCTTGCCTTTCGCTCCGGCGCTTAAGATAACGGCGGCCATAGAAGCGCACATGCCCATACATATGGTAGAAATTTCGCAATGTACATAATTCATTGTATCCAATATGGCTAAACCTGCGCTGACACTTCCGCCAGGAGAATTGATATACATCAAAATTGGATCATTACTAATGGATCCTAAATATAGCAGCTGTGCACAAATAGAACTGGACATCGCATCATCAATTTCACCAGTTAAGATGATGATACGCTCTTTCAATAAGCAGGAATAAAGGTCGTAAACACGTTCCACACTTGCGTTTCGCTCAATTATCGTCGGTACGATTACCATAGAATCACTCCTTTGCATATATAGAGTATGCCACGACAATATGAATTAAAACAAGTTGATAAAATTTTCTGAAGTGAATGTTTTCACAATTGACATTTGTATAGGAAGTCATTATAATAATAACTGATAAAAGGAGGACTTTGAAGATGACAGTAAAAGTTGCGATTAATGGTTTTGGACGCATTGGTCGATTAGCGTTCAGACAAATGTTTGGAGCAGAAGGATATGAGGTTGTTGCGATTAACGACTTAACAAGTCCTAAAATGCTTGCACACCTATTAAAATACGACTCTTCTCAAGGAAGATACGAAAAAGCAGACACAGTAGTAGCTGGCGAAAATTCCATTACAGTGGATGGAAAAGAAATCACAATCTATGCTGAAGCTGATGCAAAAAATTTGCCTTGGGGTAAATTGGGCGTAGACGTTGTGTTGGAATGTACAGGATTCTATACATCAAAAGCAAAAGCATCTGCACATATTGAAGCCGGTGCACGTAAAGTTGTTATTTCTGCACCTGCAGGAAACGACCTTCCAACTGTAGTTTACAATGTAAACCACAGTGTATTGAAACCAGAAGACACGGTAATTTCCGCAGCTTCTTGTACAACAAACTGCTTGGCTCCTATGGCGGATGCATTGAATAAGTTGGCACCGATTCAAAGTGGTATCATGTCTACAATTCATGCATATACAGGAGACCAAATGACACTGGATGGACCTCAGCGTAAAGGTGACTTGCGTCGTTCTCGTGCAGCCGCTGTAAACATTGTGCCAAACTCTACAGGTGCCGCAAAAGCAATCGGATTGGTTATTCCTGAATTGAACGGCAAACTGATTGGTTCTGCACAGCGTGTTCCAACTCCTACAGGATCTACAACAATCTTAGTCGCAGTTGTAAAAGGAAAAGTCACTGTTGATCAAATCAACGAAGCTATGAAAGCCGCATCCAATGAATCATTTGGATACAATACAGATGAAATCGTATCCAGCGACATCATCGGTATGCGTTACGGATCATTGTTTGACGCAACACAAACAATGGCGATTGAAATGGAAGATGGAAATACACAGGTACAGGTTGTATCTTGGTATGACAACGAAAATTCTTACACAAGCCAGATGGTTCGTACAATCAAATACTTCTCAGAATTGGCTTAATATATAGAATACATCGATGGAAGAATACGTTAATATTTTCTTCCATCTTTTTTATATTTTTACTATGAACGATCAATAACGATTTCTTCCATAGGATAAATGTGCTATAATATCACTGGCTTAAAAAGATAGGAGAATGGTGATGGCTGAGCGCGAAACATTTTTAGATGAAGATGAATATACACGTAATCTAGACGATTTTACATTGCTTTTGCGGCAAGATATGCAGAAACATGATGGCACTTTAGATTTAATGTGCCAATTTGAAGAGCTTTCCACCGGATTGAATCAACTTCACGAAAAACCAGCTTTTTCAAATAAAAAAGAAGAATAGTGGAAATACTGATTATAGGAGGTGTGCTATGGCACAAGTCAGTATTCAGTACGCATTAGAGCATCAGTTGAAACACATGGAAGCTATTACAATCCGAAATGAATTGACTCGACTCAAAGGTGTGAATCTGGTAAGCGTGAATGCAAAAGAAGGATTACTATGTGTGGATTTTGATGATCAAAATCTATCAATGGAAGATATAGAACATGATATGACTGTATTGGGACATCCGGTAATGATGATTGACTGCATAATATTCTAAACGCAGCGGTCATCTTTTTTTATCGGACAAATGAACCAAACGAATTCTATAAAGTAGCATATGGTAAGATAAGGAATACGAAAATACCTACATCATCTTATAGTAGAAATGACCTTGTGTTTTCATAGGATTCTTGATATACTTATACAAACATCATAGGAAGGATGAAATGAATGAAACTCTTCAATAGTATGAGTCGAAACATGGAAGAATTGAAATCGCTTGTCGAACATGAAATCAGTATGTACGTATGTGGTCCAACGGTTTATAATTATGCACATGTTGGCAATGCACGTCCAATGATTGTTTTCGATACGCTGAGAAAAACACTGACAGCTCTTGGGTACAAAGTAAAATTTGTCAGTAATTATACAGATGTAGATGACAAAATCATCAAAAAAGCAATGGAAACAAATACATCAGAAAAAGAAGTTAGTGAAAAATTCATCCAGGCATATCAGAATGTCCGTGAAAAACTTCATGTGGAAATGCCGAGCGCATGTCCAAAAGTAACAGAAACCATGGATGAAATCATTGCGTTTATTCAGTTGCTGGTAGACAAGGGACATGCTTATGTTACAGATGGAGATGTGTATTTTCGTATATCTAGCGTGCAAGAATATGGGAAGTTATCCAACCAGCAAATCGACGATCTTATGGTTGGCGCTCGCATTGATGAAAGTGACAAGAAAGAGAATCCACTAGATTTCACTTTGTGGAAACAAACAGAGGAAGGGATTCGCTGGGAATCACCTTGGTCAATCGGAAGACCCGGATGGCATACAGAATGTGTCGTGATGATCAATAAGGAATTTCAAAAGAATATTATCGATATTCATGGTGGTGGAATGGATTTGAAATTCCCTCATCATGAGAATGAAATCGCGCAGTCAAGGGCGGCTTATCATACAGCGATTGCCAATTACTGGATGCACAATGGTATGGTTAACATTGACGGTGAGAAGATGTCAAAATCACTAGGCAATGTTGTTTGGGCAAAAGATATGGCAGATGCGATTGGTGCAGATGTGATGCGCTGGATGATGTTGTCTGTACATTATCGCGCACCCTTAAATATCAGTGAAGAAAGCATCGAAACCGCAAAAAAAGAATATCAAAAAGTATGCAATCCATTAAAAAACGCAATGGTTAAACTAGCAAGATTGCAGATAGAATCAAAAGAAACACATCAAGAATCACTTGATAAATTTATGAATTGTATGCAGGATGATTTGAACACACCCAATGCATTTGCGGTAATATTTGAAACAGCAAAACATTTGAATACGCTATTAAGATCCAAAGAATGCAATATTCAGGAATTGGTCGCAATGAAAAATGCACTGATGAAAATGTTGGATATTTTAGGTATTTTTTATCCTCAAATTACTTTAACAAATCAGGATCTTTTGTTATTTGAACAATGGGAACATGCAAAACAAGAACGCAATTTTGAACAGGCGGATGACTACCGTAAACAACTGAATGATCGAGGGTTGTTATAAATGGATGTCAGAGTCTGTAATGGAACAACGCTTGCCTATATCGGTGATGCGGTAATGTCACTTTGGGTCAGAGAAATGCTGATTGAAGAAGGTTGGCAGAAACCAAAAGTGCTACAAAAGAAAAGTGAAGCATGGGTAAGCGCAAGAGCACAAGCAGTTTTCATCGATAAACTGCTGAAAGAGGAGTTTTTCAACGAGGAGGAAGTTGCCGTCGTCATGCGTGGACGTAATACTAAAACGGACAGTATGGCAAAGAATGTGACAATGAGAGAGTATCGAATGGCAACCGGATTAGAAGCAGTTATCGGCTGGCTGCACCTCAATAAAAACCAACAGCGTCTGGACGAAACGTTCAAGCGCATCAAAGAATTGGGAGCGATAAAATGACGCAATATGTGTATGGAAAAAACGTCGTAAATCAATTACTACAAAATAAAAAAACAATATATGAAGTTATTTTATCGGATGGATGGAAAGATAAGAATATTGTCAATACTTTAAAAAAACGAGATATACCCATTAAAATTTTGGGAAAAAAGAAAATGGATGCGTTGTTAAAAAATGAGAACCATCAGGGCATTGCCGCAAAAATTGACGACTACAAAACGTATGACATCGAAGATTTGTTAGAAGCAGTGCCGGAAGGAAAACTGCCTTTGTTCGTCTTGCTGGATGGTATAGAGGATCCCCACAATCTTGGGGCCATCTTGCGGACATGCGACTGTGTAGGAGCTGACGGCGTCATTTTGGGAAAGCATCGGAGTGTGGCATTGACGCCTACTGTAGCCAAGGTAAGCACAGGCGCCATTGATACAATTAAGGTTGCGGTAGTAAACAATTTAACGCAAACACTGGAACAACTAAAGAAAAAAGGATTTTGGATCGCTGCCGCAGATGCAATAGATGCAATGGACTATCGTAAAGGTACCTATGATGTTCCTTTGGTATTGGTCGTTGGCTCTGAAGGCTTTGGAATATCCAAACTTGTGAGAAAGCATTGCGATTATGCGATTGCTTTACCAATGGAAGGATGCATCACATCCTTGAATGCTTCTGTAGCATGCGCCGTGCTGCTGTATGAAATATATGCACAGCGAAATCCAGTCAAGTAAAAGGAGAATACATGGATCCGGACAACAGACACAATGATTCTGAACTGTTGTATATGATCTACCAAATGGATGAAGAAAGTCTGGGCACATTGATGCGAAAATATCTTCAAGATTGTGAGCGCAAGATGCGCAGAAAAATGTTTTATACAGAATATAGTGAAAGCGGAGAAGATTTGATGACGGATATCACTTTGTTGTTATATGAATCCATTTATTTTTTCCGCACGGATAAAGAGGCACAGTTTTCTACATATTTTCGCCATATATTCGAATATAAAATGAGCAATTTTTTTCGCAAAAAACAAACATATAAGTATCAATGCAAAAGTAATATGGTTTCACTCGACCATTTTGTTTTAGATGTGGAAGGACAAAAAAAAGCAGGTGTGAATTTTATGGTCAACAAGGATATGTCTTTAGAAGGAGTTCATACTGCTAGAGTTTTAGAAATCAGAGAAATTCTAGAGCGTTATTTAAAAAAGGAGGATCAAATAAGCCGGCAGATCGTCACGCTGCGATTGCAAGGTTGGTCATTTCAAGATATCGCAAGAATACTGAATATCGATCGACGCCAAGCCGAATATGTGATGTCAAAGGTGCGAAAGCACAAACCTTTGATTGACTATCTCAAGAGTTTGTGATAAAGTTATTAGGCATAAGGTGGTGATCGACAGTGAAAGATAAGGTAATTTTAACTTGTACTGTTTGTTTGTCACGTAATTATTCTACGCATCGCAATAAAAAGACACAGTTAAAGCGATTAGAATTAATGAAATATTGTAAAAAATGCGGTTGTCATACACTGCATAAAGAGACGAAGTAAGGAGTGATGTTCATGAAATGGTTTAGCATTGCGGGCATACGTTCTGAAATTAGCAGAATCCGCTGGCCAAAAGCCAAAGATTTAATAGAAAATAGTGGAAAAGTATTATTTTTTACTGTTGCTTTTGCATTGTTTTTTATCCTGTGCGAAGTAATTTCATCAGGTTTCTTGAAATGGGTAGGAATCTAGGAGGGTATTATGGCGGAAGCAAAAAAAGAATGGTATGTTGTTAATACATATGCCGGACATGAAAATCGTGTCAAGGAAAATCTGGAACGTCGTATTGAAACGATGGGTTTGGAGGATTACTTATTCCGTGTGATTGTTGCAGAGGAAACCGAAATCGAATATAAGAACGGAAAAGAAGTTGAGAAAGTAAAAAACTTGTTTTCCGGATATGTATTTGTAGAAATGATCATGACAGATGAAGCTTGGTATATTGTACGTAATACACCTGGTGTAACTGGATTTATCGGATCCAGTGGCGGCGGAGCCAAGCCTTTCCCGGTAGCGGAAGATGAAATTGAATCCATATTGCGCAGACTTGGATTGAGCGAGCGTAAAGTGAATGTGGATTTCAAAATCGGCGATCGTGTAAAGATTTTATCCGGCGCATTCTCCGGAGTAGAAGGTACTGTAGAAGAACTGGACAATGATACACAAACCGCAGTCGTATTGACAATCTTATTTGGTAGAGAAACGCCAACAGAAATCAGTTACGGTGATTTAGAAAAAATCGAATTTTAAAAAGATGCGTTCAGTCGCATCTTTTTTTAACTAAGAAATACATCCATATTTTGACATCTTTTGAAGTCATGAGCAGTTTATACTGTTTAGACAAGGAGGAGTCGGTATGCGGAAAAGAATTGGTATAGTACTTATCATCAGCGGAGCCATTTTATTAATACGACCGAATTTTGATTTTGCACAGTATATGATGGCGCTGAATTATTATGCGGTTCATTACTGGCCCGTCGGTTTTATTTTGATCGGTGGTTTGCTCATTTGGCCGCAAAAACAAGTACATCACAAAAAGCGGAAAAAGACATAATATCATCATACAAATTTGATTGTTCTATCGTAAATAACATATTGTGAATGAAAAAATGGAAATCTTTATGATTTTGAATAGGAAGAATTCCGGTTTTTTGGTATACTATTGATGTGAATAACGAGGAGCGTAATATGAGACAATCAAAATATGCATATCAAATACGAATCGAATTAAATCATACAAATCCAAGTGTTTATAGAGTGTTGAGCATTCCGGGGATTTTGACTTTGGAACATTTACATGAGATTATACAAGTGGTTTTTGGCTGGAAAGACTATCATATTCATTATTTTATTGACGGGAAAACCAAAAAGCGATATGAACCAAGTGAAGAAAACAAAGAGAATGTATTGGATACGGAACAATATACGTTGAATGATGTTTTCACGATCGGAGATACTTGGCTTTATCATTATGATGATAATGAAGAATGGGTACATACGATTACTGTTGAAGATCGATTTTTACAAGATGCGACCGCATATAGCGTACATTTATTGGATTGGGAACAGGATAATGTAACAGAAGAAGCTGGAAGTATTCAATCTTATGATGAGCGAAAGAAAATTCTGTTGGATCAAGATCACGAGGATCACGCTGCCATGGTAAAATGGTTTCAACTTTCTCATATCGAATTTGATGAGGATACGGTAGAAGAACAGTTATCTTCCATTATGGCAAATGATATGTATGATACATATGAAGATAACTATGAACAAATTGGCAGCTTATTAGAGGAATATTTTCAATTTGTCGACGAGGAAACCGTAGTGGATCTGACATGTGATGCAGGTTCTTGTTTTGTGCAATTTGTAAAGATGAATGATTTAAAGAGTGTGCATTTTTTTCAAAGTGAGAGCGAATATGCACATGCCTATTATGAAAGAGGAAAAGATTATCAGATTCATCCACTATATCAAAATGGCGCAGAAATCGTATACTCCACACCTAAGCTGCGTGAAGAATTGGAATTGATGATTGATTTTCCGATGGATGTGATGATTTTTTATCATGAGTCTTTGGGAAACAGTCTGATTGATGAAGGGAATGGATGGGGAAATCTACTATCGCTATGTAAAGCGTTGAAGCTGGCGTTGAATGTAATCAAGCAAAATCAAATATTACTTCCGGATATGCGCGATCATAAGATTTTACAAGTTGAGGTACAGTCGAAAGAAATAAAATGTCAGCGCCAACATTATGAACCGAAACTGGAGACATTATGTATTCCTTATATTTATGACACGATAAAAGAATTGCAAGATGTTCGCCATACGGATGAACATTTAATGATGGAAATACTTCCTATTCCAGCGATTTACGGAGAAGAACGCAAATACCAGTTCTATTTGGCAGCGATGGGTGAAAAAACAAGCATGCTGCATCGCCTACAAGAAATTGACTATCCGAATGTATTGGAAGAATGTATGCGCTATTTGGTGGACGGTATGAAACTATATGGCGCTCCAGAAGAAATTACATTAACGGATTATCATTTTTATTGGCATTTTCATGAGCAGCTTGAAACATACGGTGTTCAACTGCACTTCCAAAAAGAACTGGAGTATGATTTCAATGATATGTACGCTGATGCCTTTATGGAAGCCAACCCACTCAGTGAAGATAAGAAACGGCGCATGATGATGTTATTAGATATGAGTGATGAAGAAGTCAGTGATTATATGGATCAGCTCAGTGATGAAGAAACACAGGATTTTTTAAAAGATATGGCACTCTTTCATTTTATCAAATAATCATGGGATATGATGCAAACAATGTTATTTTGTTTTATTGATATAAACTCTATATTTAGAAAGCCTTCTGTTTTGCGGAAGGCTTTTATGCTTTGAATGGAATACTATAACCGATTCAATCTTTTGACTGTACGATCATAAAAACAGAGCGGACATCTTTTATAAAGATGCCGCCCTATCTTCCGGTATTATATCTTACTGTTTACTTTATCAAACAAGCCACGATTCTTTTTCTTTTGATTTGGATCCTCAACAATGACTTTTGGTGTCGCATAACCAAGCTCATTCTCTAATATAACCCAGCTTTTGTCAAATGCGCATAGTTGAAGATCTTCTTTTTTCATCCATAAGAAGATTATACCTTCATCTCCCCAGTTCATGCCCAAATCATCATTGGTTACAATTTGCAAAACGCATTGCCAAGTTGGTATTGTATTTAAAATTGCTTCCTTATCAATGGATTCATATAGTTTGTATCCTTTGGCATTACAACCTCTCCTGACCAATTCACATTGTAGCTCCATACCCCTCAACAAACAATCAGAGTGACCCAGTATTTTGTTTTTGAAAGGCAGTTGACGAATTTCATTGCGCAGATCATAATAACGATCATATTGTTCTTCATTCAATTCCGCAATGTATCGAAAATCACTGTTATAATCCGGTAATTCCAATTCTGTAGAATAGCTTAATGTGGCGCTTTTAAACAGGCAGTCGATACGCATGTCAATCGGTGGTTCTTTGCGTATTAACTCGTCGCATGTACCGTCAAAATAATAGACCATGAAAGCCGCATCATCTTTTGGGTCATATCCCCAAGGAAGGGCATCTGTATTAAAATCATAAAACAAGTAGAGGATGCCATGATCTGGCAAAAGATTGTCTAAATCGTATGCATGAACTTCCGCAAAGTTGATCTGCGCCACAAACGACAGTGGCTTTTTTGTATTCTTATTGCGAAACCATCGTATTCCTTTTGGCAGATCGGGTTTACCTCCAAATTTTGAACTGCCTTTCGGTATTTTGATATCTGCTTGTTTCTGATAATCCATTTTGATAACATTTCTGGCATATGGACTAGTCTTTTCATAATAACAGGTTATATCATAATCATCGAATTTTCGTTTAAACTCTTCTAATGTCTTCATAAGATGAACTCCTTTTTTCCATATTATACCATTGAATGAATGATTACACTATACGAAAAAGAAAATAAGCGACTCGCTTTTTGTAAATGGAAATGGAATGCTGAGCCATACTAGCACTATAAAGAGGGTGTCATAATGGATCGAATCATTTTGCATTGTGATTTGAATAATTTCTATGCATCGGTAGAATGTTTTAAAGAACCGACGCTGAGAAATCAACCTGTAGTGGTGGCAGGAAACGAAGAATTGCGTCATGGTATCGTATTGGCCAAAAACCAGATGGCAAAGCAGGCGGGAATCAAAACCGGACAAACCATATGGGAGGCGAAACAGCGAATAGAAGATCTTATCGTGCTTCCGCCTGATTTTAAAGAATATCAGCGTTATTCCAAAATGGTAAAAGAGATATTCCGTGATTATACGGATCGGATTGAAGATTTTGGGATCGATGAATCTTGGTTGGATGTCAGTGGAAGTCGCCGGTTGTTTGGTGACGGTATGCAAATCGCAACCACAATTCAAAAACGAATCCTTCATGAAACAGGTTTATCATCCAGTATTGGTATCAGTTTTAATAAGATTTTTGCAAAATTGGGCTCGGATTATCAAAAGCCAATGGGTCTTACTTATATCAGTAAGGAGAATTATAAAGAGATTGTATGGCCTCTGCCGGTCAGTGATTTATTATATGTAGGAAGTGCACATCTTAAACGGTTTTCTTATATGGGAATACAAACGATTGGTGATCTTGCCAATTATGATCATCAGAAATTGAAACGCTCATTAGGCAAATGGGGAGAATATTTATGGTTGTTTGCGAATGGCAGAGATACCAGTGAAGTTGCAAGACAGACGTATACATTTCCTGTAAAATCTATTGGCAATGGCATTACACCGCCAAGAGATATAAAAACTATTGAGGAATTCAGACTGATATCTTATGTATTGTGCGAAAGTGTCGTGGCCAGAATGCGTGAACAACATGTCTTTGCGAAATGCGTAACCATTGGATTCAAGACGAAAGAATTTATAAGTTTTACCAGGCGTGAAAGCGTGAGCGTACCTTTGACAAGCGTCCATCAGCTGATGGAGCATGTCATGTCTTTATGTGAAAGGAATTATGCTTTTGATGTCCCGCTGCGCTATATTTCGATTCATGTCAGTTCGCTGGTTTCAAGAGATGCGCCCCAACAGCTGTCTTTATTTGAAGATGCAGGAAACATCGAAGAGGAGAAATTGGATATTGTCATGGAAGAAATCCGACAAAGGTTTGGGACCTTTTCCATACGGCGTTGCTCATTGAACTGCGATATGGAACTTACCAATTTTGATCCGCTTAAAGACCATACGATTCATCCGGTGAACTTCTTTCGATGAAGCAGTATGTGGATGTGATTGCGTATCACGATCAATACGACCGTGTTACGCCTTTATATATCGTATGGGATACCGGAATCAAATACAGTGTAGACAAAGTACTGAAAATTGAGCGGGCAGCATCTTTAAAATATGGCGGTGTGGGTCTTCGCTATACCGTGCGCATTCATGGCCAAATGCGCTGGCTGTATTATGAAAATCCCAAATGGTTTATTGAAAAAATCGAATAATACGCAAAAAAATGGGGCATACTGGAAGTAAATGGAGGATAACGTCTATGAATAAAAGAGAAGACTTGATTGAAGAATTGAATCAACTGTTAAAAGGTACACATATGGGTGCGTTTATATTTGAAGATTTGCATGAAAAAATTATGGATCCTGAATTGGCAATGGAATTTGCAAATTACTTACGCATTTTAAAGCGTCATGAGCAGTTGTTGACAAGACATATCATACAGTTAGAAGGCGATCCTCTTGATACATCAGGAATCAAAGGAACGATGGCAGATCTGATGAGCATGATGAAAAATCTAACGCTCGCAAATGATGAACAAGTGCTGGAGGAAGCGCTGAAATCGATTGAAATGGGCCAAAAAGCATTGCGTGATTTTGATGATCGTCATTTTAATATGTCAGAAAATTTATGTAAAGAATTATCCATTATGAAAGATGATTACAGTATCATTCATCATTCTTTGCATAAATTCATAACGGCAATGAAATAAGCGTAAAAATCTAATGAACGACATTTCTTTTTCTAAGGAAATATGCTACTATATGGTCAGTGTCTAGAAGGAGAAATGTCCATGTCGAAGATAAAAGCAGCATTTTTTGATGTAGATGCGACCATCTATTATCATCATATTCATGATATACCAAAAAGTACAAAAAACGCTTTCATGCGTTTAAAAAAGCAAGGTATCAAAGTAGGTATTGCGACCAGTCGTTGTCGTTATGAATTAAAAAACATGCCAAAGTTTTTTCGTGAATTTCCTTTTGATGCGATCATCAGCGACGGCGGCGCCTTGGCAATGGAACAGGATTGTGTGATCGTTAAGCATCTGATTGAACCTGCATTGATGGAAAGAATTATTGCTTTCGCAAATGCACGTCAACGTACATTTCGCTACAGTACTGTGACGCATGATTATTTTGCCAATACACCAAGACAAGTGGATAAGGATATATTCTTTCAGCTGTATTTGAATACGCCAATCATCAAAGCCTATGATCATGATGAAGTATTGAACGTTTTGATCTATGTAAAAGATCAGAAAGAAAGAGACGATTTAAAGCTGCTTCTTCATGGTGTGTCCTTTGTCGATCATGGTCCTGTTATTGAAATCAACAGCGGGCAGATTGATAAGAGTGACGGTGTGAAGGCATTGGCCGATCACTGGAATATCAAAATGGATGAAATTATTGGTTTTGGCGATGGTGAAAATGATGTGCATCTGTTACAATCTTGTGGGATTGGCGTTGCTATGGGAAATGGCTGTGAGGCCGTAAAACAAGCTGCGGATTTTGTGACGAAACGAATTGAAGATGATGGCGTTGATTTCGCATTGCGACATTTCGGATTATAAAAACGGACACTTCTCAAGGAGAAAAGTCCGTTTTTTTTAAGCCGGTATTCTGATTTCAATATCGCATGAACAAGGTATGATAGGCTCTTCCTCAATGATTTCACCAATCTGATCAGCAACGATTTTTCCTGATTTTGGATTTTTCACCGATAATACACTGCCGATGATGGACGCATCGACTTCTGAGTATTCAAAGGATAGATCGCAATCAATCATTTCACAATCGATCAATACAAGATGTTTACAATAACAAAGCGGTTGTGTACCAATAATTTTACAATTAACCAGCGTCAAATTTTCTGAGAACCATCCCAGATATTCTCCTTTCAATACCGTGTTTTTCACAGTCAGGTTTTTACTGTGCCAGAATGCGTCTTTTGTATCAAAAATGGAATGATCGATGGTAACATCCTGCATATACTGGAAAGAATACTTTCCACGCATATGCAAATTCTGAATATCGACATGATTGCTTTCAAATAAAAAATATTCCGATGTGATATTTGAATCGCATATGCGTACATCATCACATCGCCACCCGAATTCTTTTGAATCGATATGACAATTGGAAATTAAAATATTCTTGCATTCTCTTAATGCTTTGATGCCATTGAGATGACAGTTTTCTATTTTACCATGATGAGAATACCAAAGTGCAGCGCGTGTGTCTTCATCCATAGTAGAATCAGATAATTGAAAACCTTGCACATGCCATAAAGGATAGCGGAGCGAAAAATTGCAGTTGGAAACACAGATGTTTCTTGCTTCTTTCAAAACAGATTCTCCATCCGCTGCCCCGGCAAATGTGCAGTCGCAAACCTCTGTATTTTGCAAATGATATAACGCTCTTTCTTCATCGAATGTTTGATGTTCTATTTTGTTCATCTTGTTACACACCTCTTTCATTGTATATGCCAAAAACTGTAAAGATAGAATACAATGGAACCCATTTTTTTTCAAGTGAAATACTTGAAAAACGTAAAGTTTTTCTACTTGTATTCCCTATCTTTATTTGTTATAGTAAAACCAATCATAAAGGAGCGATGCAGATGGGAAAAAAGATAGAAACGATGGCCATCATCGGTTTAGGTGCTGTCGGCATTAATTTTGCCCAGCATATTCAAAAACATATGGGATCCAATTTATGGATCGTCGCTGATGAAACTAGATTGGAACGTTATCAAAAGGAAGGGATTTATTATAATCAAAAACGCTGTGATTTTCATTATGTGGATGGAAAGAAAGCGAAAACATGCGCAGATTTGGTTTTGATTACGACGAAGTTTTCCGGCTTGCCTTTGGCCATTGAAACGATACAGCCGATCGTAGATGAACATACACTGATTATGAGTGGAATCAACGGTATATCCAGTGAAGAGATATTGAAAAAGACATTTCGTGAAGAACAGGTGATTTATACCGTTGCACAAGCAATGGATGCGACCAAAATCCATAATCAAGTCACATGTACAAAATTGGGAGAATTGTGTTTTGGAGATGCGATGAACGGTGCGCAAAAAGAAGCGGTGGAACGCATACGTGTGTTTTTTGATGCGATTCATTTTCCCTATACGATCAAAGCGGATATACGTCATCATCAGTGGGGTAAATTTATGTTAAATGTGGGATTGAACCAAGTAGTGGCAATTCATCATGGAACGTATGAAACCATACAAAAAGAAGGAAAGCCAAGAACACAGATGTTAGCTGCCATGAGAGAAGTTATGGAATTGTCAAAATACGAAGGCGTTTATTTGTCAGAAGCGGAACTTGACGCATGGTCACATATGTGTGACTCACTGTCTCCACAAGGAAAACCAAGCATGGCGCAGGATATTGACGCAAAGCGTAAAACAGAAGTGGAATTATTCGCATGTGAAGTTTTAAAACGTGCTCAAAAGTATCATCTTTCTTGTAAAATGAATGCATATTTATATGATATGATCCAACAGATGGAGGCTGCTTTTTAAAACAATTAGAAAAGTGTAAAAAAAACATTCTGAAATTGTATTATTTCAAATATGTGATAAAACCCAAGTTTGCCACTTAAAAAAAGAGAGAAGACATAAAAAAGCTACTATTTATACGATAAACAAGCATAAATACTAGCTTTTCCTATTGAAAATTTATATACCTACATTATAGACTTACGTTGTAATTTTAATGCTCGCTTTTAATGCTCTCAATTCTCCTG
>CAJTIT010000036.1 GCA_910576345.1 Erysipelotrichales bacterium | reverse complement strand
TCTTGATCCATTAGATATGATATTGTATTTGTTAGTTCATCAGGCTCTTTAACACCTAAAGCACTTGTCATGTTGCCTTGAGGATCAAAGTCAATTAACAAGACTTTCTTACCTTGCTGAACCAAACCCGCCCCCAGTGTTATGGTAGTTGTTGTTTTTCCTACTCCGCCTTTTTGATTAGATATTGCAATAATTTTTGTCATTGTTCCTCCTTGATTTGCAATAAAAAACAGAGCGTGTTTGCCCTGCCATTATTCATTTTAATTTCTATGTTGCTTAAAAAAGTGATACTATAGTTTTCATTGATATTTCCTTTCTAGTCAATCATGACTTTCAATAAAAATCAAGATAAACTTCAAATATATCTTGATTTAAGATTTATTTATGTTAGAAGATAGGTACCAGTTCCTAACTCCTACATCTTACATTAAGTTGACTTAGGTAAGGGTAGTAGGAGTTAAGTTTTGTTACCATATGGATTGCTAGACCATATGACCGATAGACCTGTCTTATTACATAGACAAGTCTATTTTTCTTTAAAGATCTAATGATAACTGGCAATTACTATATTTAGACGCAATATTGGGTCTATATTTCAACATCATATCGTACCTCATTTTGTCATATTCATCTGCCCATTTTTTAATACGCTCTCTCTCATATGTAAAATCAAAAGGTAGTATTACGTTCTGTGCGATATAAACATCTTTAAGCCAGTGTATAGCAGCAGTATAACGATTTGGTTCATTGTAATACAATACGCTTAAATCTTCCTTTAAATTCAAAGAATAAGGACAAAGAAAGCAACCTGTTCTTTTACAATGATATTCAGTATAGGCTTCTGAAAGCGGAACATTGTAATAACTTATAAAATCTTCTATATCTTGGTTAGTCCAGTCAATGATTGGCATTATAACTGTTTTTCCTTTACTTGCAGTCATACACAATCTACCGCCATTTTTAACTCTATTCAACGCATTCATGGTACGAGCCCCTCCCTCCGCCATTCGTAATCCAGTTAAATATCCGAGGATATCATTATTTTTTGAATATGTATCAAAAGGTTTTTTCTTAAGATATAGACAACATTTGTTAGTACACTGGATTTTAAAATCAGGATGTAACATATGGAGGTCTTTATTTGCTATATATATTTTCTTTTGTTTTGGATCGAGTAAATTCGACAGTGCGCTCTGACTGTTTTTAGAATGGTATCTAAATAAATATTCGCTCCGCATTTTTGACTTGATTGGCTTACCAAAATTTTCAATTATGTAGTGAAAAGAGTAAATAGGGCGTATCATATGTATGTTTGGATAATAGGTGTCTTTAATAAATCGAACAAACCTACTTGTAGCGCCTAATTCCAATCCTGTTTCGCTATACACCGCAGGTATACTATAAGGTCTTATCGTATATATATCTTGGCACATTTTTATTAACGCCAATACCACTGTACTGTCTTTCCCACCAGAAAAAGATAAGTAGCATTTGCCATCAGTCATGCGTACTAATTGTTCTATCCGCTCCATTGCGTTTACTATTTTTGTGTTTAATTCTTTGGACATTTCTTTAATGCATGTCATGTTATCTCCTCCAATAAAAAAACAGAGCATATTACACGCTCTGAGAATTGTTTGTATTCGCATATAGTTGCTTCATATTCAATTATATGCTATTATCATTATAGAATGATTTCCTATTCTTTCATTCATAAAAACAAATATAATAATCAATAAAAAAGCATTACAATATGCTTTTCTAAAATTGGTGTAAAACTGGTGTAAATCAATATAAAAACAATCCTAGCCTTAATCATTTAGAGCCTTTATATAAGGCTTTTTCTTAATTCTCGTCATTGCAAGGTATACCGTCCCCATCACTGTCGATATTGAGGTCAGGAATGCCATCATAATCTCGATCCCCATTGATGACTACCCAGTTTCCACTGTCATCTTTCCATTTGATATTGAGGTCCGGACATCCATCGCCATCCGGATCATTGAAATCCGGTTTCCCATCATCATCCACATCTTTATCGATCATGCCTTCTACCATCAACTTGCCTTCTTTGAAAATGAAATTGTAGTTTGGATATTTTCCATTCAATTCCTTTGGATTTCCTGTGATTGGATAGCTTCCACCTTTACTATTCGTTGTCGCTGTGGTAGTCAACTGCACATCGTCTAAATCAACTTCATCTCTTATTCCATTCCAACTGACCAATTGATTTGTGAAATCTTGAAATGTGAGTTCTGGATTGTCTTCTCCTTGTTTCTTCTCTTTATCATCGATCTTGACATTGATGTCTCTTGGCAAGATTTTTACTTTGATCGTTTTGCTTAACGGTACTTCTCCATCTGCCGTTCTTGTGATCTTGATCTCGATTTCTGTAGCTCCACTGTTCTTTAATGCATCAAACTCTGCTTTGTTTCCATTTATATTCGGTTGTGAAATATAGATTGTATTGTCTACTTCAAATGTATATTGTACGTTTGTACTGGAACTGTCATCTTGTAAGGAGCGAATGGTAAAGTGATCTCCATATACCACTTTTCCTGGTTGATTGATCGCCAAACTACTTTCATCTTTTCCAAGTATCTTTAACATTCCATCCGCTTCTGCTTTATTGTAGTTTCGATTACCTGGTTTCTCTACATGAATCGGTATTTCGATTCCTTCTTCTTCATCATGGTCATATTCAATATCTACACCATTGTTCGTCCATGCGATACCATTTCCACTACTTCCTATAGATATATAATAATCTGGATCATCTACTGTAACTCCCCCTGCATTGCTGGATAGATCTTGTTCATTGATAACTGGTGTCACGGTTCCTTTTCCATTTGGCGCATGGGTCACATCCGCAAATGATATCGTTTGTTCTGCTTTGGTGATATCAATCGGTAGTTCAATTGTTTTATCTTCATAATTTCCATTAGGATCATGACTGGTCGCTAGTACGATCACTTTGCCTTTTTGGGTGTTCAAACCGGCATTGAGTATATGAACGGTACCATCTGGATCAACTGTGATCACATCGGTTGGACTTCCAGCCTTTAGTTCATATCTTACAGTAGAGCCTGGTGGATTTCCATCTGTATGAAGATGGAATGTCTTATCTTTTCCGTACACTTCTTCATATGTTTTGTATCTATCTAACGTCTTTGGTAACTCATTTCCGCTTTCATCCACATAAATGAATTCCTGTGATCCTGCAGTAACTGTAAACTCTAATTCCGTTACCGCATCTGCTTGACCGGTTGCCCCTTTCTTTTCTGCGATAATGATAACCGTTCCTACATTTTTGATTGTGACTGCGCCACTATTCGCATTCACATCAATCACATTGGTTGGTTCTCCATCTTTCAATCGATACGTTACTGGATTATTATTGGAACTTCCTTTGACTGTCGCAAATACTGTGACTCCTGTATCTGTGACTTTTGCGCTTTTCTTTGTGATGATCGTATTGCTTGAAGAATTCTCATAAAACTTTAAGTTCTCCGCTGGTGCCATCCCCACGTTGACTGTGACACTTACATCTTTTGATGTCCACATATCTGAAACAGTGATTGTGAAATTATATGTCCCTACTGCTAGATTTGCATTTGTTTGAATCACACCTGTGCTGGAATTCACTTTAAAGAAACTTCCTTGTCCACCGCTTTTAATTTCATATTTATATGTGGTTGTGCTTCCACCGATCGTATCCGGAGTTCCTAAAGTTCCTTTAATCGTACCTATGATCCCATTGGCTTTGATATTAGCTTGATCCATAGAGAATGTAGGAACATGGATATCGCTGGATGCTTTGTCAGGAGTTACTACTCCATCGACTTCTCTTGCGATAACAATCTCTTTTTCTGTAAAAGCTGAATTATAATTATCATTGCCAGTATCTGGATCATCATCAACTGTCGCTCTTATTTTCACTTTTCCAAAAGCACCATTTCCCTTATAAGTAATCTCTCCTGTATCCTCATCAAGATCAATCAGTCCAATATCTCCACCAACGATACTATACGTAATTTTTGTACCATTACTTTGGGTCGCTGTCGTAGTTTCAATCCAATTGTTTTCAGCTTCTTCAATCGTTTTTTTAGTATCATTGGGTTGATCAAAAGCAATTGTTAATGGTGCTTTTCCTATTTTCACATGTATAACGTTTGTTTCCTTGGTTCTAAAAGGATCTTTTGTAAAATCATTGGGTGAATAATATAATCGCTCATTCGTACTTTCATCTACAACTTTTACTTTGAAATAATAATCACCGACAGGAAGCGTATTAATCAAGTTTACTTTCGCAGTCCCGTTTTGTGTATCTGCTTCCAATGTAAAATACTGAGATGCATTTGTATACGTTCCATTTCCACCTGCATCTACATCATAAATATAGAAATGATAAGGTCCTTTACCTTGTTGTGTATCAATATTTATGATGGTACTTCCTGCAACATTGACTGCGTCTGTATAAGGCTTAGTGATATTGGCCTGATCTGCGGAAATGGATTGAATGATTCCTTTTTGAGGTAAATCTATTTCAAAGATGGGAATAACCGTACTTGACGTGGTTCCATACCGTTTACTTCCATCCGCAATTCTTTGATACTGCTTATAAACCATTTCAGAAAACTTGATTTTGTCCCAGTATAATAATTGTCCTCCTGTATCAGAAAAACAATTCAGCCAGAAATCCGTATAAAGATAATTATCCAGATGATTGAGCGCAATCGCATCTGTTTCATCTTTCGTGATCAATTCATATTCACTCAATGTCATCAATCGTAGATTGCCAAATTGTTGATATGTCTTTATGAATTCTGCGAAATCATCATCTGCACCAGATGTTTGATATGCCTGATTTCCAATTGCTAAGCAAGTTTCTATATCAGGCTGTTGTACATAAATACCTCCTACAATATTGGGGCAATGATGTTTTGAGACAAGATTTTCACCTGCGATATATCCTTTATGCGTAGAAGCATCTGTATAGAAAATCTGCCAGTTGATACCACCCATTTCAAAAGAATTCTTGTTCGTCCTCTCAAATGTGTCGCCAACACCATAATATACTTCATTCACCGGAGATGCTTGTAAACTGACATTATAAAATGCATATCCAATCCCTAACGATCCCATACACGCAAACAATACCATCAGTATTTTTTTCCACATCTTCTATCGCCCTTTCTAACAACCGCACTGCTATTCTTCATAGTCCACCTAGTGCTTTGTATATATGGGCGACACTTTATTTGAAAAAGGTTCAACGAATTTGAAATTTTTTTAAAATTATTTAAAATTTATTTTTTTCTCATAGATTGTACTCCACCCTTTGCGAGATAAACGCTCGTAAAAAGGACCACCAAAATGCTTTAATTCTTCATACAATGGCTTCTTAGACAATAGTTCTTCCTGCGATTTTTGATCCATCATTTCCTCGCAACAAGCCCATGAAATCAAGGAAAAATAAGCGTCTTGTGCATTATCAATCGTTTCATTCTCTAAAACAACACGCTGAAACTTCTTTACCTGCCCACTTGTTTCATTACTCGGTTGTCCTTCATGACTTAAATATGCGTAAGTACCTACCCCGCAGACGATCATCGCCGCACTCAAAACACCAACCATCGCCATATGCATTTTGGATGAAAACATCTTTTTCGGCAAAATTATCACAGGCTTTGCATTCATGAGGGCAGTTGTCAAAGCTCCCACAACGAGCGCATCCAACTGCTGGAACGTCAATGTTTCGCCATACTGATCACTATATGTTGTCAATTCCTTTTTTAAATATGTTCTTGCATACGATAAGCGGCTTTTTACCGTACCCACCGGAAGTTCTAGTATTTCTGATATTTCATTGATACTCATTTGTTCCAGATAAAACAAAACAATCATGGAACGTTGTGCACTTGGCAAGCGATCGATAAAGCAGTTCAAAAGATCTTGATCGCTATGAAAATGCATGGACGCTTCCGGTATATATTCCATGCGGTCTTCTTTTAAATCATTCACCATCATATCATTTTCAAAATCGTTGGTCACAAACTTGTTTTTACGAAAAATCTTCTTGCATTTGCTCACTACGATTTTATACATCCATGCTTTGAAAAAAGAATTTTCTTTCAAAGTATGAATGGAACGATGTATTTCAATAAAACTGTCTTGAACCGCATCTTTGGCATCTGCTTCATTCTTGCATACTTTATTGGCAAAAAAATAGGCTAGCTTATGATACCTCTGATACAATTCTTCAAATGCGCCTTCATTTCCGTTTTTGACAAGATTGATCAATTCCGTATCTGACAGTTTCCCCATAGAAACACACCTCTTTCTTTTTTAATCATATGTGAAAAACAATTATATGTCAACAATTTTAAATAAAAATCAAAAATTATGTAGTAAATATTACAATAACAGCCAATATTTACATATTATTAAAATAAATAAAAAAAACAATGAATAACGATATTAGATTCACTGTTTTTCCATGATTGATTTTTATTTACATGAAGCGCCTTCTGCCTGAGAAGCTTCTGCGATTTCTTTCATACTGGTGGATACTCCATCGCCAAACCCAAAGGTTTGAAGAAACTTAGCAGAGCCATTTTCCTGCATATTGATTGTGATCGTAATGATAACTTTATGCGCTTTTTTATCCACTTCTGTTTCGAGATATTCTTCATCCAGAATACCATGCTGTTTCATAAACAATGACTTGATGAGTTCCAATTGGTTGTCGTCAATTTCATCTTCCGTATAAGATTCATGAATCGTTTTCAATTCCACATAAAGCACATCATCATTTTTGCCTTTGAACGTCGCTTCTGTAGTGATTGCATTGTTTTCAATCCTACACACCTGTAAAGCACTTCCTTGTTTGTGTCCGCATCCGGAAAACAAACATAAGACAAATAAGCAGCACATCATCAATCTCTTCACTCTGTATTCCTCACTTTCGAAAAAAGCAATCACAGTGATTGCTTTATCAAGTTCTTCTGCAAAAACATTGTAGCACAAATCTGATAATTTGTATATGCAGATTATTGTTCTTCCGGAAGTATGAGATTTAACAGAATTCCGGCTAGCGCCGCAAGACTCATACCGGAAATCGTTACGGAAACATCATTTGCGACAATGGAAATCGCAGCACCGCCAAGCCCTAATACAAGCATCGCAGATGCGACAACCACATTTTTGATTTTTCCAAAATCTACTTGATTTTGAATTAAAACTTTTAACCCGTTTACTGCTATAAAGCCATATAACAACAAACTGACGCCGCCTAATACAGCATTGGGAATCGTAGAAACAAGAGCGGTGAATTTTCCTAAAAAGCCAAGACAAATCGCAAAGATTGCCGCAAGACCAATGACCCATACCGATGCGATTTTTGTCATACCAACAACGGATGTATTTTCTCCGTACGTCGTATTCGCAGGTCCACCCAGCATACCGGCAACTAACGTTGCGACACCATCTCCCAACAATGTTTTATCTAGTCCCGGATCTTTTAATAAATCTTTGCCAATAATCACGCTTAAAGACGTATGATCGCCGATATGTTCCGCCATCGTGACAAGTGCAATTGGCGCAATGGTCAAAACTGCGGAAAAATCAGGCGCATAATTTATAAACGGTATCGCAAATTGTGGAACACTAAAAAAAGTTGCTTCCATTACAGGTGTAAAATCGACAAGACCGACACATACAGCCGCAATATAACCACTCACGATACCTACTAAAAATGGAATGATTTTTAAAAATCCTTTTCCCATAACGGCCACAACAGCAGTGACCAGAAATGTGACGACGGCGACGAGAATAGCGTTCCACTCTACTTCTGATCCACTCGCCAAACCCATTTGTGAAATCGCATTCGGCGCAAGCCCAAGACCAATGATCATAATCATTGGGCCAATCACAATGGGAGGTAAAAGCTTATTGATCCAATTCTTTCCGATACATGCGACAATCATGGAGAAAAGGATATATATAATCCCCACAACCATAATACCGGTCATGGCACCACTCAATCCTCCTTTCAGATACGCTGCCGCAAGCGGTGCGATAAAGGCAAAGGAACTGCCTAAATATACAGGCGATTTTCCTTTTGTGCACAGTATATAGATCAATGTTCCAATTCCTGAAGTAACCAAAGCAACCGGAATCGTTAGAACCGTTGCGCCTGCGCTCGTATTTACAAGGATGGGGACAAGTATGGTTGCCCCAAACATGGCGAATACATGTTGTATAGATAAAATAATCCATTTCGCAATTGGTGGTTTTTCATTCACATCCAATAACATTTTTGTTTTTTCCATAATGATTCTCCTTCAAGTTCATCTTTGGAATTATACCATATAATTCTTTAATATCCTATATATTTACAAAAAATATTGAATTTAAAAAAACTATGAAAAATGAATTTCACTTCTACAAAATTATTTCATGAGAATAATAGTATTTTACTTTCATACTACATTTATTCATAATATGTAGTAATGTTGGATCTTTCTGATCGAACCATTATCATATTCAGTAACTTTGCCATATGGCTATAAAGTTGATGTTTTCACTAAACAAAATGCCAAACCTTATACCATGATGAAGAAGTGATATCCATTTGAAATCATAAAAGTAATCATCCCTGATGAACATATTGTATGATGATATGAGGCTGATAAAACAATTTGTGATACTGTTTTGATCCATATAGACCCTAAAGATACAAAAGCAACCGTCAAGAAATATTTTAAAAGATACAAGAACATCTCTTAACGCATGCAACATGCAGTGATCTTTAAAATATATAACAAATAAAAAGCGTACTTGTAGTGGAAATCTCATACTTCAAATATAAGCGTAAGAAAACGAAACAGAATCATATAACGAAGCTTTTATTTATCTTTGACCTCTTCATGATCAATCACCATGTAAAGCAACATAAAAAAAACAGGATAAAAATCTTTCAATAATCTTTATCCTACTTTTTCATATGTCTGCTCTATTTTTTTGCGTCCAACTGGTTTTTTACAACCCACTGTTCCAATGATTCACTTGTAATGCCCAATTCATTCGGCATTAAATGGGATTCCTCTTTGCCATTTTTCATAAAAAAGATACCCGGTGTTGTGGAAAAATCATCAATATAACGATTGATAATTGCCAGATTTTCATCTACGGTCGCATCCTCTTTATCCAACACCACTTCATACATTACCAAATGATGATCCTTTTGATAATCTTTCAAAATTTCATGAAATTCTTGACAGTAACCACACATGCTCTGTGTCAACATGAGCGCAAACGATTGTTCAGAAACAATCATCGATTCCATTTCTGCCAATGTGATCTCAACCGTTTTCCCTTCACTTGTATCGCGCTCATAAGCATTGGAACCACATCCGTTTAATGAAACTATACAAAGACAAAGTGCACCAATCATCCATACGAATCGAATTGCTTTTTTCATAGCTGTTTTTCTCCATTCATTTGTACATATCATACCACAGGATACAAAAAATTTCATCCAAAAACGAAAGAAAAAAACATCAGAAATGATGTTATTTTTGATACTTACAGCCATTTTGAAAAGAAGACAATACATTGGTCGGATACGTTACAATGCGCTGTGACTGTTTGCGCTGACGTTTCCGTGCCATTTCAATCAACATATCCAGTAATTGTGTAAACGATATGGACAGCGGCTCAAACAAGTAGAAAGATAAAGAACCGGGAAGCGTATTGATTTCATTGACATAGATCTGTTCTCCATCCGATAAAAAGTCAATGCGCGCAACACCGCTTGCCTGCAAAGCGACAAATGTATCTTCTGCCAGCTTTGTAATACGATTTGTCCACTCATCAGAAATATTCGCAGGAATTTTACGACTGGCAGAAACCATGCCTTTGCTTTTTCCACCGCCTTCATACTTATCGTGATAAGATAGTATTTCATCCTCTTTATGCACTTCTTCGACACAACTGATGATGCGGCTGTCTTCATCGCCCAATACAGCGCAGTTGAATTCTCTCAGATTGGATACTGCCTGTTCCACAATCACACATGCATCATAACGGAACGCATCTTCTATTCCTTCCAAAAGCTCTTTTCGATCATGTGCCATATGAATACCGATACTGGATCCCAAATGCGCCGGTTTGATGATCATTGGCCATGTGTTTGATCGGCATACATTCTCCAACATGGATTCATGAAAAGATGCGCTGTGAAACGATACCCATGGAACGACTGGCAGATGGTTGGATTCCAGCACTTGTTTCATCAGCATCTTATCTTGTCCAATGACGCCGCCCGCTAGATCACTCCCGCAAAACGAAGCGTTTATCATACGCAGAAAACCCTGCACACTTCCATCTTCGCCATACGTACCATGCATCAATGGTAAAAGCAAATCTATTTCTTTATCTTTCTTCCAACGCTTGGAAACAAAATGCATCCACGTTTTCCCGTTTTTTGTATACAGACTGATTGGCTCCAATTTTGAAACAAGTCCATCCAAATCTTTATAATTTTCAAGGTTTTGACAAGCATCACCTTGATAAAGTGTCTGATCTTTGGCAAAATACATTGGAATAATCTCATATGTGTCTTTGTTTAAATGATCCATTGCCTGCATTGCAGTCAAAATACTGATTTCATGTTCAACCGATGCGCCACCAAATAAAACGCCTAGTCTTAACTTCATACATCCACCCACTTTCACATCAGTCTATGCAGGATTCATAAAATGGTTAATGGTTGAATGCATCCGGAAAATCGTTTTCAATTAAAACACAATCGCCATCAGATACAATCTTTTGTAACAACTGAAATGCATCTTTGGTTGTTTGTACAACATAGAGATGATCCATCGGATAATGAAGCTTACACAATGCATCATATATATCACGGGTAGCTGTTTTGCCAATCAATAGAATTTCATCCGCGCATGTACTCATCTGCTTTGCGTATTGTTGGTGAGCAGTGGTGGTTTCCTCTCCCAAATCAAGAAATCCCGGTGTCATTAAAATGCGACGTCCATCCATTTGTGCAAGTACTTGAAGTGCATAATATGCACCTTGCGGATTGGAATTATAGGCATCATCCAACAGTGTATAATTCCCCATATTTTTAACTTCAAGACGATGTTCTACATAGCGCAGATGCTTACAGGCAGATTGTATGCGATGCATTGGTACTTTCATCACAATTCCCACGCATATTGCGGCCAACAGATTTAAAACATTGTGCTCGCCTAATAACATGGTTTCAAATGGGTATGTCTGATGTTCATAATGGAGGGTAAAACGTGTTCCTTTTTTTGAATATGTGATGTCTTCCGCTCTCACATCCGCATTTTCCTCATGAATGCCATAGGTGATCACATGACAAGGATGCTGGATCTTATACGAGCGAATCCAGGCATTGTCAACATTTAATATCGCATAACCATGCATCGGCAAATGCTCAATCAATCGCATTTTTTCAGATAAAATGTTTTCCTGACTTTTGAATGTGGACAGATGTTGAGGACCCACAGCAGTGACGATTCCGATACTTGGATGGATGAATTTCGCAAGCCTCTCAATTTCTCCCACATGATCAGCGCCCATTTCTGCCACAAATACTTGGTGAAGTTTGGAAAGCTGCGTTCGAATAGATATAGTCAAACCCATCAAATTGTTATAGGAATGCGGCGTCATATAGCTGTAATACGATTCACTTAATACCGCATGCACCATATTTTTGACGCTTGTTTTACCATAACTACCCGTAATACCAATGCGTATCAAATCATCACGATCTTCCAATATCGTTTTCGCATCTTTTACATAACTTTCTTTAATAAAGTTTTCCAAAGGACTGGCAATACATGCACTAAGATATAACGATAACCATGGAAGAAAATACAAAAACGGCATAAAAAACAACAGCGATATAAAACTGCCCCAGTATAAAAGAAGCAACATCGGCAATAGAGAAATCAATGAATGAATGATCAAAAGGCGTTTGACACGATGCGTAAATACCAGTTTTTTAATATAGTCTTTTTTCGTATCACGTCGATAACAAAGATAAGCATATATGCATAACAAAATCAAAAGACAGTTCCAAGCATGATGCGGCTGTTCAATCACAATCAATCCATACATCCAAATAAGATAAAAAAATTGACGCAAAACGGAAAAACGTTGGATCTTCATTTCCTGTATCAGCCAAGTATGATAACGTTCCATCTGATAGCGATTTTGTTGGAGCATATGAACGGACTCTTTTATCGGAACATACAAATACAAGTATCCTGCCAAAATCATAAGAAGTCGCATCATAAGAAATACTCCAATATGGCAATAAAACGTTGCGGTTGATGAAAATATGCGAAATGATCATCATGTTCCAAAACGATTAACGTCGCATTCATCATTTCTTTTTCCATGACTTCTCCCATCCAAAGTGGTGTTGCTTCATCATTTTCTCCCCATACAAGCAATGTCTCACAGGATATTTGTTTCAACAGCACACGCAAATCTTCTTCCACGCTTTTGACCAAAACGCCACGCATCGTGTCGCTGGCATTTTGAAAATCGCTGCTTCCCATAGAAACTTGTTTCTTGAAATGCTTTAAGAATTTATAAAGATATACTTTCCCATAATAGGCAATGTTTCTTGGTTTCTTAATGCCGGCCGCACCAGTTAAACAAAGTTTGCTTACCGGATACATGGACGCATAATACAAAGCGATCCGCGCACCGAAGGAATGTGCCACAATACTAGGATTCGATAAATGAAATAGCTCCAATAGCTGACGGAGAAACTGCGCATACGCTTGAATATCCCATGAAACTGGCGGTTCTTCACTTTCCCCAAATCCTGGCAAGTCGATATTGACCACTTCAAAACGACTTTTGAAATGATCAGAAATAAAACGCATCATGGATAGATTCTGCCCCCATCCATGTAGTAAAACCAGTGGCGCACCTTTTCCCTCTCTTGTATAATGAACGCGTAACGTCTTGGCGTTTTTCAATGTGAAATTATAATGCATGACCTTCCTCCATTTCATTGTTCATTATATGATGAAAGAAAGGCAATGATGAAAGTATTCCTATGAATGATGATCTTTTTTAAAAAAATCAAATAGAAAAAACCGCAATCGATAGCAAGATTTGCCATAAGATTTTTGCGGTTCTCTTTTGATTGCTTGATCGTTTATACTTTCGCCACAATACGAAAAACAACGCCGTTACATGTATTTTCTCCATAGACTTGATAGTGATTGGCCTGCACAACCTTGTGAACAATAGACAAGCCCAAACCAAATTTCCCACCCTGTCCTTTTTCATATGGTTTGAATAATGTTTTTAATCGTTCTTCTTCAATGGAGGGACCATCGTTTTCAATTGCCAGTTCTTGATGATGAAGATGTATCACAATTTGACTTTTGGCGTATCGAAGTGCATTTTCCAAGATATTTTCTACACAAATCTGCCAAGGCTCTTCTTTACCCTGAAACAGCACATGATCTTCCATATCGGTAATGATTTCAATATCCGGTCTTAAAACTTTAATGTTGAGCAATACTTTCTCAATCACATCTTTCATATTCGTTATCGCACCTTCAGCGTCTTGTGAGATCAAATACTCGACACGATTCAAATATAACAAACTATGGACTTTTTTCTCTAAACGCTCTGCATTCTCAATAATCACATCAACGCTTTTTTCCAATGTATCATATGGATAAATACCGTCCTTGATGCTTTCTCCATAAGATTTGATCGTGGCGATCGGAGTTTTTAAGTCATGTGATATATTATGAATCATATCTTCTTTTGTTTGTTCTTGTTTTTGTAACTCTTTGCGCATCGAAACGAGCGCATCTGCCAACTCACCGATTTCATCTTCACGATAGATTTTTAGATCTTGTGGAGTCAATCCTACTTTTACTTTTTCTATATAATTTCGTATTTGATTCAATGGATGAATCAAACCAGCGACCCAAATCATCAAAATAATGAAGAAAAATCCAACGACCATGACCGTTATATTAATAACAGAGGAAACAAGTGAATCCTTAAATGCTTTTAAGTCTTCACTGCGTGTAAATGACATCAAAGTTGAGTTATCATTGATTCGTACAACACTGTAATATACTTTCTGTGATCCGCTGGATGTATACGTCTGTGGCTGATATCTTGATGCCTGCGCTTTCTCCACCATAGCCGCAAACAATTCATTGGAGGCATCAATTGTCTCATTCGGCTCTCCTAAATAAAAGGCTTTATTTCCCTCTGTGATAATATTGGTAATGGATGAATTCTCAATATCAAAAAATAGATAATAATCCATATTCAATCGTAATTTATCCGCAATTTCATTCTGCGTTTTCACCAAATCGCTGAATGTCTTTGATTCAATGACTTGATCCACTTTTCCATTTAAATATACAAAAAAGAATGCCGCAAAAAATGTAACGAAAAAGAAGATGAGCGCAAACAATTGTTGTGATAACGATAACCGCTTAATAAATATTGAAAATCGCTTCATGGTCTATCCCAAACGGTATCCGTAACCATATATCGTATGGATATTCAAATTTGGCAGTTTTTTTCTGAGTCGGCGCAGTGTATCATCTACGACACGATCACTTCCATAATAATTTTCTTCCCATACGTTGGTCAATATCATTTCTCTGGAAAACGCGATACCTTTGTTTTTAATAAACATGATCAATAAATCAAATTCTTTCGTCGTTAGATCGATTTCCACTTCTTGATGAAATACCTTGCGCTGCTCTTCATCTAGCTCATATCCATCAATTTGAATGCGATTGTTTTCACTTTTATAGACGCGCTTGATAACATTGTTCACACGAAGCACAAGTTCTTTTGGTGAAAACGGTTTTGTGATATAGTCATCGCTGCCTTTTTCCAAACCAATGATGCGATCAAATTCCTTATCGCGCGCAGACATGAAAATCACCGGAATTTCACCGCCCTGTGCCCGAATTTCTTCAATGAGATCGAATCCGCTTTTATCATCCAACATGATATCCAAAATCCATAAATGCACATCATCATCGCTCACATGCACACTTGCTTCTTCATATGTATAAAACGAACGAACTTCGTATCCTTCTTTTTTTAAGTATTGACAAACCAAATCATTGATGGCTACTTCATCTTCTACAACACAAATTACTTTTTTCATTTTCAACACCTCTTATACATATTGTATCGTAAAAATCAGGTAAAAAAAAGGACTTTTTTAAAGTCCTTTCGATTTTATATAATTTACGACTTGATTTACATATTGTTCACATAATTCATCGGTTCTTGCTTCCACCATTACACGAACAAGCGGTTCTGTGCCACTAGGACGAACAAGAATTCTGCCGTCTTTGCCTAGCGCAGTTTCCACTTTCTCAATTTCATGAATCAATCCCTCGTCTTCCAAAGCCTTGTGCTTATCGTTTACTTCCACATTGATCAACAACTGCGGATAAATAAACAGCGGCTTGCTTAATTCATTCAGCGTTTTTCCGGTATGTTTCATCACTTCCAAGAGTTTCAAAGCAGTCAACAGTCCATCTCCTGTATTGGCATGTGCTTGGAAAATAATATGACCACTTTGTTCTCCGCCAATTGAATAATGATTAGCATGCATGCATTCAAAAACATATTTATCGCCAACCTGCGTCTGTTCATACGCAATGCCCTTTTCATCAAATGCGCGATACAATCCTAAATTAGACATCACCGTTGTCACAACCACATTATCTTTTAAGACACCGCGATCATGCATGTCACATCCGCAGATATACATCGTATGATCTCCGGTAATTAAGGAACCGTCTTCACCAACCGCAATTAAGCGATCCGCATCGCCGTCAAACGCAAATCCGGCAAGATAATCGCCTTCTTTCACGGTTTTCTGTAAATCTTGCGGATGGGTTGAACCGCAGGCGGTATTGATATTGATACCATTGGGTTCACTATGCATGATGGTAACTTCCGCTCCCAAATCTTTCAGGACTTCTTCAACACAAGAAGTTGCACTTCCATTCGCAAGATCCAAAGCAATTTTCATTCCTTTGAAATCTGTATCCATGAGTGATTTCAGCCATGTTTTGTATTCATTCAAACCATCATGCCAAGGAATGACTTTACCAATCGCTTCATTGATCGCCATATCCACATCGATTTCTCCATCGATATATGCTTCAATCGCTTCTTCTATCTCCGGATTCATTTTCATTCCATCCTTATCAAACAGCTTAATACCATTATCATGGAATGGATTATGACTGGCGCTGATCATAACGCCGCAGTCAAATGCATCTTTCTGAATTAAATATGAAACACTTGGCGTTGGACAAACGCCCAACAAATACACATGAGCACCGGCAGCGGCTGCGCCTGCCGCCAGTCCCATCTCAAACATGTCGGAAGAAAGACGCGTATCCTTGCCAATTAAGATTTTCGCATGACGCTCTTTTCCATAAAACCAGCCAATATACGTTCCAATTTTCACTGCCATATCCAGTGTCAGTGTTACGTTCGCACGCCCTCTGGCGCCGTCTGTGCCAAAATACTTCGTCATATTGATCACCTATTCCTTTTTCCGAAATTCCAGCTTAATCGTTGTAGATTTTGTCTCATATGTCAACAGCTTGTTGGTACCGGTGATACTGATTGGAATATCATATACACCCGGCTCCGTAACTGCGCTGAAGTCCGCAACGATTTGAATATCGTTTTTAGTTACGCCTTCCAGCTGTCCTTTCGCTCCGTTTACGGTAACAACCATCGTGCCACTGTTTCCATCCACCGCTTTCACATCGTAACCGGTGCTTGGCGCATTCTTATATTGTATTGGCACATCTTTGATTTCTTTTGTTTCCGCATTCTCAATTTTGATTTCAATTGCGACATTATTCAATGATGCCTTGGTTACTTTTGATGGCAGATTGATTGGCATCGTAATACGCTGATCGCTGGTCAGGTTATGAACCGGAATATAGATTGGAAGCTCTGTAATCGTCTCCAATACGCTTTCCGGCGCATAAATGGTCACAGCTTGGGAATCCAGCTTATAGGAAGCAATGGCTTTTCCATTCGGCATCGTGCCATTAGGAACAAGCGTAATCGGAACGGATTTATTTGGCGTCGATACCTTGACAGACGCTTTTACCGTTGAAGGTCGTATATCTACTTTAATGCGGTTGCCGGCCTGATCATATGCGGCGATTTCTGCTTCACTTTCAAAATCACTCTCCACTCCGGATACATCGATCAAAGCCTTCACAAAGGCAATCTTACTGAGCGTTTCTGTAGATGCGCGCACGACAACTTCACCTTGATCAAATTGCGGTTCTCCTAACGCATATATAGAATCCATCTTTGCCGTATTGACAAAATCATATCCAAGTGTAAAACGTTTCGATTCTTTTCGCTTGATAGTCACAACAGCTGTGGACGGCTTGATAATGACTTCCAGTCTTGGAGAAAAATTTTTTGCCTGCAATGTCACATCATGTGCACCTTCCGTTAATCCACTTAAATCGGCAACAATCTGATAATTGTCCTGTAAATTCAGCATTTGTAAATCACTAGATTCTCCAATGACTTCCACGGTAACCGTTTCCGGAATGCCGCTGACTTCATACGCTTGCTCGGAAACAATGGTAGAAACACTTAAATTATTGAGTGTTTTTACTTCTCTGTTTGCTTTAAACAAATCAAAATTGTCATCACTGTCCAACATGATGCAAAACAAGATTGCTAAAATTAAAGCCACCATTTTACCATGTTTTTGATTAAACAACAGGCGGTCGATCCAACTGCTCAGCCAGCGGAAGAATCTGGTGACGCTGGTTTCCATATTTGCATACGTTCTGGCAAATGTCTGGCTCTTTTCCGCAATCGCCTTCGCCAATTCCGTTTTACCTTCCGAACTCAGCTGTGATTTTTTCTTCTTTGCCATTATCGATCACTCCCTTCTTTTTTCTTTCCTTTTGAGGAAGTATCTTGCGACTTGGCATCTTTGTAATTCAATACGATGGCTTCCGGAGCGATCACATCATCCAATAAAGCATCGCCATCCTTACGCTTGGCACGTTTTACTACACTTTTATTTACTGTTTTTTCTGTAGAAACAAGCTGCGTAGTTTTGGCAGTCTCTTCTACGTTTCTTGCTTTACGGCGTATGGAGGCGCCCACTTTACGTGCTTTCTTTTTTTCTGCATCTTGTTCATTTCGCTCTTCTTTTGGCGTAGGCACTTTCTTCATGGATGTGTCTGTTTGCCTTGCGTTTTGTACCGGATGGCGTTGTTCTTCGCTTTCTTCTTTTACTTTCTGTAAAATAGAAGACTGTTTTTTCGGCGCTTCTTTTTTTGCTTCACTGTCCGATACGATAGAATCAAACAAATGATCCAGCGGCATTGATTCTTCCACCAAATTCGCAATACCGATCTTTTCTACTTTCTGTTCATTGCGTTTGGCTTCCATTCTTGCATCTTCTTCATCAATTTTAATCGTCTTGGTGAATTTTTTCTTTTCACCTTTGTTTTTTTCTGTTTTGTTTTTTCCTCTGAACAAAGAAGAAATGCGTCCGTTCTTCTCTTCTGCGGCGGTTTTCTCTTTCTCCGATGTATCCACATCTTTTTCCAAGTCGTTTTCTTTTTTGATTTTTTCTTTTACGACTTCACTTTGGGTTTGACAGATGACCATCGTTAGAAAATCACGCAAACTTTTCTCTGAAACAACACTAAGTTTTCCGCCTTCCGCAATAGAGATATTGCCGGTTTCTTCACTGACAATGATCGTAATTGAGTCTGTGATCTCACTAATACCCACTGCAGCACGATGACGTGCACCATACATGGTTGGCAGATCCTGCGTCGTTGGCGGGAAATACGCTGCGGCGCAAGCAATCTTAACACCCTGTAAAATAACCGCTCCATCATGTAACGGCGTACCCGGCACAAAAATCGAGCATAATAATTCACTTGTCACCACAGAATTCATTGGCGTTCCTGTCTTGATAAAATCGTTTAAAGAATGTCCTTGTTCCAAAGAAATCAAGGCGCCGGTCTTGGTTTTGGACATTTCAGCGCATGCCTTTACAAGTTCATCCACCAAACGCTCTCGTTCATTGAGCGTCAAAGTAGAAATACGTGAAAATACATTTGTTTTTCCAATGCGCTCCAATAAAGCGCGCAGTTCCGGCTGAAAAATAATGAATATTGCGATCGGTCCATATTGTACAAATATATCGGCCAGATATTCCACGGCGTTCAGTCCGAAAAATCCTGCCAATGCTTTAATCAAAAAAATCAATAAAATACCTTTGAATATCTGAATCGTTCGGGAATTGTTTTTTACAATCTTTAATATAAAATAAAACGCTGCCCATACGATCACAATATTGCAAAGGATTTTCGCAAATTGTATGAGATTGTTTAACGTAAAATAATCAAACATAGGATTGACTCCTTTCATAGATATTATTATATCATACTTATGGATGAACTCATGCACGATTTCATTTTTCTTCTACATTTTATTTCAGCAAACGCTCTATTGCTTCATCCACACGTTTTGCTTCCATTTTCGCATAGCTTTTCACTTGTGCCGGCGCATGGGCCATCGCAATACCATGAAACGTTTGAATCATCGGTATGTCATTGAAAGAATCACCGATCGCATAAACGTTTTCTTTTTTCCAACCCGCATGATGCAAAATCTCATGAATACCGGTTGCCTTTGATACACCATAAGGCGCGATATCCACACAGTTGACATTGCGAAATGCACTGGCTATTGTACCAAAATTCGCATGAATGTAATCCGCAATCCTTCTTGTATCCGCATCACTGGCTAAGGAAATTACAATCTGGGCTATTTTTTTATGTTCCAGCAGTTCCTGTACGCTTTTGGTTGTGGTCGTGTTTGCATATTTTTTATCTTCGCAACTTGCATCCAACACTTCCTTGGCGCGATAAAAACCATCATTGAGCACATAGGAAATACTGGTTTCTGATTTTATATATTCCAATATATGCAATACCTGATCAAATGGCAGATAATGTGTGTGCAGTTCTTGAAATTGGTGGTCATATACCGCACCGCCGTTGTTTCCAACAATATAGTCCACGTGCAGATGATACGTTTCGATTTCTTTTTGGATGCTCTCCATACTTCTTCCTGTAACTAACGCAAAGGCATTTCCTTTTTCTCTCCACAAATCGATTGCCGCTCTATTTTCTTCACTTACCTGATCATTGATTTTTAATGTACCATCATAATCACTCGCTAATAATTTCATATGCTTTCACCATGTTCTTTCCGCTCCTATTTTATCAAAGTTATCGAAAATTGAAAAGAAAAACGTATAAACGCTTTATAGCTTTCCATACTATGTTTGGGAGGTGTTAGTAATGGCACAGAAGAAATATCGTCCAGGAATGAACTGCGAAAAAAGTGGTAAATATGCTTGTTATAACAAAGACGGCAAAAAGATCAACGAAGACGTAGACATGGAAAAGGACAGAAGATTCCCTCCTGCACAAGAGGAAGGCTGCTACTACCAAGAGCAGTAGTCGAATCACATTCCATTCTTTTGAATGGGAATAAAAAAAGAAGTCGCATCTTTGTCAATTTAGACAGAAAGTATGCGGCTTCTTTTCTTTCATTTCTTCTCTCACTAGCGTATAACGAATGCTTTGATCGCATATATTGTTTCGTTTGTATATCTATATAGGTTGTCTTCATGATTAGATAGACCAAAGCATCCGCTGCCTTATCATACGCTATTAAAACCTAGCCATATATTTCGTACAAGCAGTTGTCTGACTGCTTTTTCTTTAAGGTTGGTAATAATTTACAGAAGTATTTCATTTACATGTATTATACCATACTTCATTAACAAAATATTGCACTTTGTTAAAAAATATTGAAACGCTTACGGCAAGACTTGCATTTTTAACTATTCTTTGGCAATTCTTAACGTTTTGGCACAATGGAAATAATACGATCGGCCAATACGCTGAACGGCATTGTTTGAAGCCATATTTTTCCCGGCCCTTCTAAGGTTGCCAAAAACATGCCTTCACCACTGAAAAATTTGTTCTTCAATCCTTTTACGGTCGTAATATCAAATTTCACCGATTCTTCAAACGCTGCGATATATCCTTGATCGACCTGCAAAAGCTCACCGGGCGCCAGCGTCTTTTCTACGATGTCGCCATCGATTTCTAAAAATGCGGTTCCTCTTCCGGTCAGCTTCTGTAAAATAAATCCTTCACCGCCAAAAAATCCAACACCTAATTTTTTACGAAAATGCGCCTGTATTTCTATGGAATCTTCTGAAGCCAAGTAAGCGGTTTTCTGTAAAATCAACGTTGTATTCCCATCCAATTCTACCGGTAGTATTCTTCCGGGAAAGCTGGAACCGAATGCGATTTCTGCATTGTCTCTTGGACTTGTATACGTGGTCAAAAATATGGAATCGCCGGACATGGCCCTTCCGATTCCTTTTAACAATCCGCCACGTGTGTTGGAATCCATAAGGAAACCATCATCCATCCAACACATGCCACCGGATTCCGTCACCATTTTCTCACCTTGTGCAAGTTTACAAACGACAGCCGGAAGCTGTCCTCCTACAATTTCATATTTCATATCTATTATTCTCCTAGTATAATGTAATTGACTTATCCAATGAGTCAAATTACATATATCTCTTTCTAGCTGATTTTGTTAGAATAGAAAAGTGAATGTGTACTTTATCATCCCCTTGTAGCTTGACTACCTAAGAAAGTCTATTACCACAATGTGGAGCTCACTTCACATGTTAGAAAGGTCGTGTCTCTATGTTCTTTATTGGCATTGATGTCGGTAAATTCAATCATTGCTGCTCTGTGATTAACTCCGATGGTGAGTGCCTTTTGGATCCCTTCTTCTTTGATAATAATCATGATGGCTTTGATCTTCTTTTACATAACATCAAACAGTTTCGCTCCTCTCGTCATATCTCCG
>CAJTIT010000035.1 GCA_910576345.1 Erysipelotrichales bacterium | reverse complement strand
CATACAGGTTGTTTTCGTCATGGATTTAAACACAAATTTTCCATTCACTTTTCAAAGACCAGCTAGAAATTAACTATTAATTTCAATGTTTTATATTTTCAAACTTTTTCATAAAAAACACTTGACTTTTATATAGTTAGCTTTCTTATCAAGATTTTTGGCTGACATCCAACATCACGTTCCTTTCCACATTCAACTTATTTGCTATTTCCAACTGTCTGGTCGGAAATAGATGTGCATAGTGATAAGTCATCTGAATACTTTCATGTCCCATTCGCTCAGCGATCGCCACTGCGGAAAAACCAAGTTCAATTAACAATGACACATGTGAATGGCGCAAATCATGAATCCTAATCCTCTTCAGCCCTGCTTTCTTACAACCACGCTCCATTTCATAATACAGATAATTTTTGCTGATCGGAAAAATGCGATCGGTATCAGAAAGTCCATAAAGAGAATCAAAATAACTTTGTAACTCCTCTGCCAAAAAAGGTGGTATCTGAATGACTCTTCTACTCTTTCTTGTTTTCGGATCAGTGATATAATCTTTGCCCTGCAAGCGCTGATACGACTTATTGATTCGCAATGTATGCTTTTGAAAATCAAAATCACACTTAGTTAAAGCTAATAACTCCCCCTCTCTAATCCCGCACCAATACAACACCTCAAACGCATAATAGGAAATCGGCTTGTCGGCAACCTCATCAAGAAGCTTCAAGAACTCCTCTTTTGTCCAGAACGACATTTCACTTTCATTCGCTATTCCCATACTCTTAACTTTCTTAGCGGGATTGGATTTTAAGTCATACATGTTTACCGCATAATTCAAAATGGCACTCAACTGATTATTGATTGTTTTCAAATAGGATTGGGAAAAAGGTTTTCCCTCTTTATCACGATAATTCATAAGTTCATTCTGCCATTTCAATATATCGGAAGTTTTGATTTCATTCAGGGGAAGATGACGGAAATATGGAAGAATTTTAATATCGATAATGGCTTTTTTCGTCAACCAAGTATTATATTTCAATCTTGATTTACAATTATCCATATAAATCTCCACAAACTGTCCAAACGACATTCCTAAATCCAAATCCGTCTGTAATTTAAAATCTCGTTCCCAATTTCTTGCTTCTGTCTTATTGCGAAATCCACGTTTCGTTTTTTGCTTTAACTTGCCATGAATATCTTTGTAATAACAGCGAACTTCCCAAGTCTTGCTTTTCTTATTTTCTAAGATTGCCATTTTCAACACCTCCCAACACATTACTCATACCATAAATACGCTCTTCAAAAAATTTTCTGCTTACTCTGCCGGCAATCGTGATATAGCCTTTCGCTTTTAACTCATTATTCAATGTTCGAATAATCTTATAAGCAAATGACTTTGATACATTCACTTGTTGCGCTACTTCATCTACTGTAATAAATACCTTGTTTTCCATATTCATCACCTCCTATCTGTTTTTATCAGTTCATTATCGAACTGTATACCGTTATTCTATCAGTTCGATTTTGAACTGTCAAGTTCTTTTGATTATTTTCTTTTCAAAACAGTTCATTTTTGAAACATTCTGCTGGCATATAGAGGAAATCTCTGTTATACTAAAGAAAACACAAGGAGTGATTTCAATATGACAAGTGGTGAAAAAATAAGAAATATCCGTATCCAAAAGAATCTTTCACAGAAGCAATTAGCCGAAAAAGTGCGAATGAGTGAACCTGCGATCCGAAATTATGAATTGGGAAACAGAACTCCCTCACAGAAACAGATCGAACTCATTGCGGATGCATTAGGTGTATCGCCTTTCGCCTTATCTGATCCCAACCTAGACACCTACTATGGAATTATGCACGCCCTTTTCTATTTGGAAAACACAATCGGTCTGCATCCTATCGAGATTGACGGACAAACCTATTTGGCATTATCTCCAACCGATTCCCAATCAAAGACTACTTATGCGGACATTCAGAAATGGCATTCTGCCTTTCAGCAAGTCAATCAACATGAAATCAGCGAAAAAGAATATAAAGAATGGAAAGATACATTCCCTAACCATATCACTCTAAATAAGCGATAATGTACTTGCGTTATTCTCGAACTTTCAAAAGTATTGTCATTTTTATTGTCACTCCCTCCTACCAAACATTAAAAAACCTCGAAAATATCGAGGTTTTCTTACTTTAGATTCCTATTCGAACTCGGCGTGTTCTTTGCTGATATTAACTATTTTTGTTTAATTTTTATGCAAATACACGCCCATTTTTACATCAATTACATCATTTATTATGGCTTTCTGATTTTCTGTTGCCAAAATGTTGCCACGCATCTATTATAGCAAATCCCCGCAAATTAGCAATCCATTTTTGAAAATCCTTTTTTGTACTTTTTCGTAAAAGTGTTCCCTATAAGATATTGGCATAATATTGTTTCAAATAGTTTCTAATATCCTGTGGCGTAACAGGAATTTCCGTATCCAAAAAAGGATACTCCAAATGCACTTTTTTATCATCTGATATAATATGTACTCTATGACCATGCTCATTAATTCTCACATACCAATAATAATTTGTTCCTTCATATACTATTTTTCGTTTGTTTTTCTTGGATACCATACTTTCCTCAACTATATAAGATTTTCAACAGAAACACAATCCCGACAAGGTAGTCGATTTTTGAAATGTTACGCAATAAAAGCTATTTTTGAGGATAGAGGTATAAAATATCCTCCCCGCCCTGTTCATATTCCAAATGCCTTGTAAAATAAGGTATTCCCAAAGCCTAAAGCGTAACAACGCCAACACACATTTTCTCCTTAAACGCCTTCATAACATGGTGCTAGCACCATGTTTGTACCATCAACAAGGAAAAACATTGATTCAATAACAAGAACGTTAGTCCCACCAGCAATAGTAAACGCGCTGCCCCTCATGGGATAGTTCTGTAATTGAAATCAATTCCCCATTATCCCCAATCATAAAAGTTGGTTGTGAAAAATCTGTTTCTTCTCCAATATCACTCGGAAATATATCTTTTGGTTCATTAAAAATCTGCTTTATTTCCACAAGCGATAGTTTACTGAAAATAATCAAAGTATCTGCGGTTATAACCTTGTCTTTATTGTCCAGCCCATAAACCTGCACAAAGATTTTTGCCGTTTTATCTTTATTGATTAAATTTTCAATCAAGGCAATATATTCATGCTTTCCCTCAAGACATTCACAGCAAAAATCCGTAAAATCATCTGCTGGGTCCAGATAGCCTTTATATGAGAACCAATAATTATTTGTATAGTTGCTGCTCATTTCATCCGTTTCCAGCAACGTTAAAATAGAACCTTTTTGTAGACTATTCATATTGACGCTCCTTAAATATAATAATATCTCATCTTTCCGCTTCTTTGAAAATAAAACTATTGATTTTTGAAACAGTCAAGGTTTAATCCCTCTCCAATACACGAAACAATATCGTGGTGATTGAAGCCGATAATCCATTGATATTTTTTTGAAACAACATAATAATCTAACCAGCCATTATCTAAAAAAGCTGTATGATTTAGTAAATCAAGGGCTTTCACTAATTCAGATACATAACTTTCAAATATCCAAAATTCTTCTCCACAATACCAATCGCTGCTCTTGTCGATTAGAAAATAAACCATTTTATTTTCTTCTTTTATAATTTGAGGCAAAAAATGAAACCATGTTGAATAATCAACCGCATAGCACCCAAGAAGTTTTTTCATGCTTTTAGGACTATAACCATTCGTATTAGCCCAATGCAGACCGTTTTTCCACGTTTTTGTTTTATCCGCATATTTTTCTGCAATCTTTTGATATATATTTTCCCACTGGTTTTCACTCACTTTACGAAAACGTTCTTTCGATATGCCACACTTTGTTATTATTTCGTGTTCTAATCTAAATATATCACTTGCAGACCTGTTCATACTCTATTCTCGCTTTCAATCCATAATTTCATTTATAAAATCATCGTCTTTCAAAACTCTTTATTATAACATCTGAACAATAAAATTCTATTTCATTTTCTTCATAATCACCGACCTCATACTTTGAATTATTTTCATATCCTCTCACGGTCATATCTTTAATATAAAATCCAGAAATTTTACCACTTCCATGAAAGCGCCAAGAATTTACATCTACAAATTCTATGAAAATCTTATAATTATCTGGACTGGTCATACCTAATATTAAATTTGTATGTTCTTCCCAAGAATTATTATCTAATGTTGTTTCCCATTTCAAAAATATAATCGTATCAAACATATTGAAGTGGCTCATTTGAAAATCCGGTAAAATAGATTTGATTTTATTCAAGTTCACCTATACCCCACCTTTGCAACTTTATGATTTACGAATTTGATTATATCACTTTCACGCTCCATTTACCATAAAAACATAGGGCATGACAACCGCCACGCCCTACATTTCTTATCGTTCCAACGACTTCTCAATCTTCCACTTCTGCCCTTTCAAATCATTCTGTTTCTCATACAGACTATTGCGCTCTTTGCAAAGTTCTTTCATACGCTCCAACTGCGCCCGCACTCCCTCCCGGCAATCCGGCTCTATCTTTTTATATTCCCCGGTCAGATTGCGGATTGTATTATTGTTTTCCTTTATCTGCTCCGACAAACATACCCAGTCTATCAGATTTTGTACTTCCTTGTCCGTTTCGTAAAGGTCTGTTTCTGCTGCAATTTTAGCGCACAGCCGTATCATAACTTTTTTCTCCATATCTGTCATATCAAATCAATCCTCTCTTTCCTATCGGCTCATTTTAAAGGCACGTTTCGGGCGTTTCTTTGCCCGTTCTGTCTGTTCCAATGCCTTTGACCGTTCCACTATCGACTGTACCTGCTCCCTGCCGAAATGACGCTCCAAACGCCCCAAATCAACTGCCTTTTCCTGCAATCGGTCTATGGTGTCACTCTGCTCCATGACCTTATCCGTCAAACGGCTAATCTGCTTTTGTTGCCCGTCCACTTTGGCGGTCAGCTTCCTGCCCTGCTCCGTAAGCTGTACGCACTTGATAGTCAGATTTTTAACGACTTCTTTCAATTTCTCCACAAGCGGTAAAGCCTTTTTATCCCGATATGCCTTTGCGCTCATCAATGCCCCCGGCTCTGCCAACTGCCATTTCACATCTTCATCATAGGCGTGTATATTTCTCTCCATGACTTCCTTTGACTGTACCATTTTGTTAATGTCCTGCTGTAAAATTTCTGCTGTTTTTCCAACTTTTCATTTTCGGATAACAGCTTTTCTTTATCCTCTGCCAGTGTTTCTGCCTGCTCTTTCAAAAGATGATTTGCAGCAGTAAGTTCCGACACTTCCTGCCGGATCGCTTCTCCCTCTTTCCGTATCTGTTCCGTTTCCTGTCCTGCCGCTATCTGCTGATGAAGAATGTCAGATAATTCCTCTTTACTGCCGGAGATTGTCTGTTCCAGTTCCGCAACCTCTTTCTGCCGCTCCTGCTTTTCAAAATCAAGTACCGACAAATGCTTGTTATGCGTGCCTAGCTGTTTCCACTGTACGCCATGCCGCCCCATGACTTTAGAAAGTTCCTGCTTCTCCGCTTCAATCCATTCATTCCATTCCGTCATTCCCCTTGTGCCGCCCTTAAAACCCTGCTCTGCTAATGCTCCTTTGAAGGAAACTCTCGTATCAAGTCCACGCTTACTGTTACGGATAAAGGGAACAAAATCAATGTGAATGTGCGGTGTCTGCTCGTCCATGTGTAAGTGGCTTGAGAATACGAACAGGTTCGGATTTCTTTTCTGAAACTGCTCCATAAACTCACATAAAATATCTTTCGCCAACTGCCCCTCACTACTCTGCACGTTCATATCGTCCTTGTTGCCGATTTGGAAGATTACCTCATAAAATAATTTCTCCTGCTTTCCCCGGCGTATCTTCTCATAGTAATCGTCAATCTTTCGGTCACTCCGTTTCTGCTTTGCGTTGTAGCGTTCCAGTGCTTCATCAAAAAGAGTATGATAGACCTCTTTTATATCCGAATGGCAAAATTCCACGTTATCCCGGCTACGTTCCTTATCTACATTCTTTGCGCTAAAGGCTCTCGTATTGTGATTGACCGAACCTTTCCCCATCATGCCGCTAATCGTTCTTTCCAATAAGCATATCCTCCACATTCTATATATTTGCGCCGCTAACTTTACTGCGCCGAATAGGCGCAAAGCGAAGTTTCTTCGCTTCGGCTTTGTTACTTTCCCGAAAGTAACGCAAAAGCACTTTCGACACGCTCCGCTTTATCAAAAGTGCCTTTGCGCCCTGCCGGGGGCTTTCCGTCCTAATGGACGGGGCGGCTTTTCGCCGCTTTACTGCTCCCCCATGCGTCGGTTTGCGTCGATAGCGTCGATATTTTCTATACCGCACCGCTATCTAAAATACCGTCGCAACCGACGCATATCGTCGCACTTTACTCTTTCGGCTCTAGCCGTTTCAGAATGATTTTTCTCTCATGCCCCCGCTTGTTGTCGTAGAAAATGCCGTAGTCATTAAGCAACTAGCTGTTCACTACATTTAATCTCCGGGAAAGCACATTCGCCGACAACTGCATATCCGGCAACTGTTTCAGAAGTTCCGTTGCTGTCCCCTCCCACTCCTGCATTTCCTCTGTCAGAAATTCGTTGATTGCTTCAAGTAACGGATTGGGCTGGTCACGCCCCACAATATCCATGACCGCCGTGTTGTCCGTGCGCTTTTTCTTATGCATGATAAACGCCCCGTCTGCCGCACCAAGAAGCCCGTTTGTGCCGGAAATCATATCAAAACTGTCCTCGGACTCCAACTTGCGGGTATGATGAACCACCAACAGGCAGATACCGTATTTATCACTGAATGTTTTCAGCTTTGTCACAATCTCATAGTCACTGGAATAGCTGTACCTGTCCCCGCCGACCTCACGCACTTTTTGGAGCGTGTCAATGATAATCAGCCTTGCGTCCTTATGCTCTTTTATAAAACCCTCTAATTCTCCGTCCAATCCCTCATTCAGTGTCTTTGCCTGCGTTGCAAAAAATAAATTGTCCGCACACTCCACGCCAAACATGACGGACAGCCGCCGCTGAAGCCTTGCGTAATCATCTTCCAGTGCAAGGTATAACACCGTCCCCTTTCGGACAGGATAATTCCACAGCGGAAGCCCCATTGCTACATGGTAGGCAAGCTGTCCCATAAAGAATGATTTACCCACTTTTGGCGCACCCACAAAAAGGTAAGTGCCGCCATACAGAAAGCCGTCCACAACAGGCGTTCTTGGCGGGTAAACCGTATCATACAGTTCTGTCATGGAAACGGTTTGAAGCCCGCCTCCCTGCCCGGATTTCTCCGGGCAATTTGTGTCAAAGCCACGAAAAACAGTGGCTTGCAGATTGTTTTTTACGTTTCCATTTGCTATAATTTCAGTGCAATTTTTTGTTTTCGGCTGTTCCCCATCTGCGCCAACAGATGATACGGGAGCAGTCGATTTCTTTTTTTCTATCATTCATCTTCCCCTTACAGACCGTCTAAAGTGATTGCAATTACCTGTAACGTGTAGAGCAGTTCGTCATTGTCCGGGCTTATGCTTTCCATGTGTTTCAATTCCTCATAAATTGCCGCCATTTGATTTTTCAGTGCCTTATACACCCTCGGATTGCCCTGCACTACCACATCCCGGCATAAGAGCCGCCTTGTAATATAATCCTGCTTTGTCAGCCCCGATAATGCCACCAAATCATTCAACAGCTTTGCTTCTTCGTCCGATACCCGGAACGCCATCGTATGGTTGCGCCATCTTCCTTTGTAATCCAGTGATTTTTCCATGCTTTTAGTCCTCCTTTGTCATTCTCTCCATTTCCAGTTTCTCCGCCATTTCTGTCTGCACCGTGGGGAACAAGTGGGCGTAACGGTAAGTAATTTTCTCCGCTTCATGCCCCATGCGTTCCCCAATCGCCAGTACCGAAAATCCCATGTTGATTAACAGTGAAACCGCACTATGGCGAATATCGTGGACACGGATTTTCTTAACGCCTGCCTGCTTCGCCCCTCGCTCCATTTCGTGATTGAGGTAGGATTTTGTGACCGTAAACAGTCGTTCGTTTGGCTTCACATCATAAAGCATTTTGATATATTCCTGCATTTCTTCACACAGGAAAGGCGGCATTTTGATTGTGTTGTTGCTCTTTTTTGTTTTCGGGCTTGTGACAATGTCCCGCCCTTTGGAACGGTGGTACGTCTTGCTGATTGTGACCGTCTGCTTTTCAAAGTCGAAATCAGAGGGAGTGAGCGCAAGCAGTTCCCCCGAACGTATGCCGCACCAGTAAAGCATTTCAAACGCATAAAAAGAGCGGGGCTTATCCATCATGGCTTCCGAGAATTTCAAATATTCTTCTTTTGTCCAGAACTCCATTTCCTTCGGCGTTTCGCTCCCTATCGTCCCTGCCCGTCTGGCTGGATTGTAGGGAAGATTGTAAAAATTAACTGCATGGTTAAAGATTGCTGTAAGCTGTGCGTGTATCGTCCGCAGATAATCTGCGGAATAAGGCTTCCCTTTTTCGTCTTTGTATGCCATCAGCTCATTCTGCCATGCAATGACGTCCTTTGCTTCAATCTCTGCGATTTTGCGGTTTTCAAAATAAGGCAGGATCTTAGTCCGAATCACATGGCTCTTGGATTCCCATGTGCTTTCCTTGACACGCTGCTTCTTATCGGCTTCATACACTTCAAAGAAACTTCCGAATGTCATATCCAGCTTTGCCCCCTGTTTGAGCATAACTTCATGTTCCCAAGCCTGCGCCTCCCTCTTTGTTGCAAAACCCCTCTTTTGTGTCTGCTTCCTCTCCCCTTTCCAGTTCGTAAAGCGGTAGATAACCCGCCACGTCCCAGTTGCATTGTCCTTATATACAGCCATCCCATCAACTCCTTTCCGTTAATCGCCGTAACAGACTTTCTTGTGGAAAAATGCCGCGTTCACATGCCCCGCCACAGTCAGATAACCCTTGCCCTGCAACTCGCTGTTCATCTCCCTCACAATCTGGTAGGCTTTTGACTTCGACACCCTTAATTCCGCTGCCATTTCTCCACAGTCATAAATGATTTTTCTGCCATCTGTTTATCCTCTCCTTTCCATTTGTTTCTTTTTACCTAACTAATTTTAGTTAAGTTTTATTGCATATTACCAAACAAATTCCGTTAAGTCAGTGGCTTCCAAGAAAAACTTAAATTTTTTTATTTAGTATCTTCTTGCTATTTCTATTGCGCCATGTTATACTAAATTCAACATAAATGTTTAGTATCGGAGGTTTGGTTATGGCTATTGGCAAACGCATTAAATTTTTCCGCAACAGGAAAGGCATGACACAAAAGCAGATGGGGGAAATGCTCGGCTTCCTCAGCAGGACTTCTGATGTCCGTATGGCACAGTATGAATCCGAAGCCAGAGTTCCCAAGCATGACCTTGTAAAAGAGATGGCGCATATCCTTGATGTAAGCCCGCACGCAATCACTGTCCCAAATATTGACAGTTACATTGGGCTTTTGCATACCCTTTTTGCGTTGGAAGATATGTACGGATTGAAAATCGGCGAGATTGATGGGGAAATCTGCCTGCGTCTGGACAAATCGGCAGATGTTTACATTTCCATGTTTGAAATGTTCCGCGCATGGCAGGAAAAAGCCGCCGCACTGGAACGGGAGGAAATCACCAAGGAGGAATACGACCAGTGGCGGTACAACTATCCCGAACTTGATACCTAAACGTAATAGGCAAACCCCTGTCACAAAAGGTCAGTAATATACTTACAAAGATTTGCTTACAAAAGATTTCCAGAAAATTGAGAACGAAATAAAGGAAAACTCCTAAAAAAGACTCCCTTTTCGGAATTGTGTACCCAGATAATATGAGCCTGTAAATATACATTACGGATGGCAGGCAGATATTTTATATTCAAAATATTAAATCAGGTTTTGGGGAGGTGTGACCATGATTTTACAAAATGAAATATGTCACATTGAAATCAATATTGACGAAACATATACTGTTGACTCGGTAGATAATCGCCATTACGATGTAACATTGAATCCAGAACATTATCGGCACAACGATTTGTCAAAAACACTGTCAATTCATATTGGCTTATATGCAAGAGAATTTCAAGTAGCGCTGATTGGACCGTATCATTCATATGATTTGGATTGTGCCGTTCTGCAAGATGACATTCTTACAGTTCTACAAGACAACATGATAACGCAGATAAAGATTACCGATGCCTGTATAATTCGCCATGTTGTGCTGGACTGTTTGGGTTGTAACTTTGCAATTTATAAAGTTGAAAAGGGATATATTATCTATGGAGAAATTGAAATAACGATGTTGGACTTGGATTTTAAGAAACAATGGTCATTTTCTGGAAAAGATATATTTGTTTCTATTTCAAACAGAGAACCATTTACAATACGTGAAAACTTGATTTGCTTGTACGATTTTGAGAATAACTACTATGAAATAGATTTTAATGGAAAGCAAATCATATAGCTTCCGTGAGTTGTTAAGCGGATGCAAAAACAGTAATTATATGCACGAATATGTACTATATTTCAAGCTTTGTGCAGTAGGAACACTTTTCCGAAAAGGGAGAAAAAAGAAAAGCAGAAATAAGCATAAAAAGACCTTGCCGATATTCAGTTTCCATATCTGAAAATCAGCAAGGTTTTCTTATGCTAATGATGTAATTATTTAGTGCGTGATGTTGAAAATGTTGCCAAATCGTTGCCAGTCCCTAAACAAATTTGCTTGTAACCCGCATAAACACTGGGTTCTTGAAGCCCATTTCATCACTCGAACTCAATCGTCCCTGGCGGCTTGCTTGTAATATCCAACAATACTCGATTCACATGCGCCACTTCATTCACAATTCGACTGGAAATCACACTCAACACATCAAATGGAATTCTCGCCCAATCCGCCGTCATTCCATCAATAGAAGTCACCGCACGAATCGCAACTGCATAATCATATGTTCTCTGATCGCCCATAACACCCACAGACCGCATATTCGTAAGCGCTGTAAAATACTGCCATATATCTCTTTCAAGACCTGCTTTCGCAATTTCCTCACGTAGAATCGCATCTGACTCACGCACAATCTCCAGCTTTTCGTCCGTCACATCGCCTAATATACGAATGCCCAAACCAGGCCCAGGAAATGGCTGTCTCCACACCATCTCATCCGGTAATCCAAGTTCACTTCCCAGTGCGCGCACTTCATCCTTGAACAGCGTATTCAGCGGCTCAATCAACTGAAACTGCATATCCTCCGGCAATCCGCCCACATTATGATGCGACTTGATCGTTTGAGCAGTTTTTGTCCCAGACTCAATCACATCCGTATACAACGTTCCTTGCGCCAACCATTTGATATCTTCCCCTTCTACCAACTTTTTGACTTCTTCATCGAACGTATATACAAACTCATTACCAATGATTTTACGTTTTTGTTCCGGATCACTCACACCTGCGAGTTTAGACAAAAAACGCTCTTTTGCATCAATTTTCACCAAATGAACGTTCATTTCACGTCCAAAGGTTTCCATCACACTATCGCCTTCCCCTTTTCTTAACAATCCATGATCAATAAACATGCAAATCAGCTGATCACCAACTGCCTTATGCAATAACGCTGCCACAACACTGGAATCCACGCCGCCGGACAATCCCAACAACACCTTATCATCCCCAACCGCTGATCGAATTTTCTCAATTTCCATATCAATGAACGATGCCATTGACCAATTCGCCTTGGCACCGCAAACCTCAAACACGAAGTTTCTCAACATATCATTACCGAATTCAGAGTGACGAACTTCCGGATGAAATTGCAGTGTATAAATTTTCTTTTCTTCATTGCGCGTTGATGCAAACGTACAAGTATCACTATATGCTACACGTTCAAATCCGGGTGCCAATGTTTCCACCTGATCTCCATGACTCATCCACACAACCTGCTGCTTCGGTAATCCCTGAAACATTGGGCAATCCATTTCCACCTGAATCTGTGTTCTTCCATACTCCTTTTCCTCACATGCCTTTACTTTGCCCCCCAACATATGATGCGTCAACTGCATGCCGTAACAAATTCCCAAAATAGGAATCCCGGCATCAAAAATTGCCGGATCACATTGAAATGCATCTTCATCATACACACTGTTAGGACCGCCCGAAAAAATAATACCCTTAACATCACCCAACGCTTTGATTTCTTCTAAGCGCATCGTATGCGGATGCAGTTCAGAATACACATGAAATTCTCTGATTCTACGCGCAATTAACTGATTATACTGACTGCCAAAATCCAAAACAATAATTTTATCTGCCATAAACTCTCTCCTCTTCCATTGCCGACTTATTCTTACCAACCGACACGCAACTCTACGGCTTTTGACTGTTCCTATTATACCTTATTTTCTAATTGAATAAAATACTAAAAAAACAGAAAGTCAACCCTTATTCGTTCACTTTCTGTCTGAATCACTCAATCTTTTACCAATGTTATATCAAGAATGCAAAATACAATATAAATATAACAACCAACATCCATATAATTGGACTCACTTTGGTGAGTTTACCTGTCGCTGCCATCGTCAATGCATATACGATAAATCCCAGCGCGATACCGTTTGAAATTGAATATCCCAGAATCATCACAATAATGATCACAAAGCCACTAGCCGCAGAAACAAAATCATCCCAGTCAACGCCGCCCAACTGTTGCGCCATCAAAATGCCGACAACAACCAAAGCTGGAGCAGTCACCGCATTGGTAACCGCGCTCAACACAAGCGGAGATACAAACACGGATGCGAAAAACAACAAACCTGTTGTGATCGCTGTCAGACCGGTACGCCCACCAACTTCCACACCGGAAGTCGATTCCACAAAAGAAGTGACTGTTGAAGTACCCATAACAGATCCAACAACCGTACCAACAGAATCCGCCAACAATGCGCGTTCTACATTTTCCAGTTCGCCTTCCTGATTTACCAAACCGGTACGATTTGCGACTGCCACAAGCGTACCTGCCGTATCAAAGAAATCCACAAACAAGAATGAGAAAATCGCAATAAACGCATTTGCCGGATTTTTCATCAATTCTTCAAATCCTTTAATAAACGCTCCAAATGTATCAATCTTAAAATCCGTTGTAATATACTGTGTAGGAAGCGCCGGCATACCTTCCATTTCCAAAACAACGCCACAGATAATACCGATAATGGCCGTTATCAACATGCCAATAAACACCGCAGCCGGAACACGCAGTGCTAGCAACGCCAACGTAATCAGAATACCAACCAACGCCAACAATACTGTTGGTTCTTTAAAATCGCCCAATCCCACAAACGTAGACTCATTTGCCACAATGATACCGGCATTCTTCAACCCGACAAAGGCAATAAAAAATCCAATACCTGCGCCGATAGACAATTTCAACTGCTTAGGAATGGCATTGATAATCATCTTACGAATTCCCGTTACAGAAATTAACACAAAGATCAAACCGGAAATGAAGACGCATGCCAAAGCTGCCTGCCAAGAAAAATGCATCGACATACATACCGTATAAGTAAACAAGGCATTGACACCCATCCCTGGCGCCAAAGCCACCGGATAATTTGCCAACAACCCCATTAAAATCGACGCCACACCGGCAGAGATTGCGGTTGCCATAAATACAGAATGCGGATCCATACCGGAATCAGCCAAAATCAGCGGATTCACCGCAAGTATGTAAGCCATTGCCAAAAAAGTCGTAATACCGGCAATGATTTCCGTACTTACTTTCGTGTTTTTTTCTTTTAATTTGAAAAATTTATTCACGTTTCTTACCTCTTTCTACCCTCGGCTCATAAAGAAATCACATTCATTTCTTTGATGCCTTTTGGTTACTTCATTATACCTTACAAACTCTACCTTTGACAAGGCATGGACACAAACTTTCTTTACATTTGCACATACTTTATACTTCTCTTTGTGATCATTATTTCATAAATAACTATCACAGTCTTTCTAATCCAATCGTTGTTTTTTCAACCAATTAAATAGGGCAAATTCAATTTACATCGATATGCCCATATTTAACATTATTCTTTAAAAAATCCATTTCTGAATGGTTAGATCATTTTGCCAACATGCAATTAACCAATCATTTGTTTTAGGATTGCAACCACCTGTGGTTTGTCTATCTCCACCTGCATTCAAGATAGGTTCTTGATACACAACAAAAAAACATGATACAACACATATCGCACCATGTCCTTACATCACATCATAACCGCAATCACAAATCAACTGTTTCGCCTTTCGTATGACATCATTGTTTCCATCTACAACAATCGTATTGGAAGATTCTCGAATATCAAAAGAAATGCCGCAATTTTGAAGCATTTCTGAAATCAATTTCATACTTGCTTCATCCATCGCATTCCTTAGTAAGATCACACTTGTCATTTGCACATCCTCATTTCTTACCTCATTATACGCCAAATCCGGCAAACAATTCAACACTTTCGCTTTTCATTTTTCTTCCACTCTTACAATATATTATGAAGCAGATACCTTGCCGCCTTAATCGCTGCGGTACTACGAATGGCCAAATCATCACAAACCGCCCATCCCTGAAACGTATGTGCATCGCGCATCCGCATCCTGCCGATATAAATACGATAATCATGCAGAACATCCGCACAAATCGGATACATATTATGAGTAACATCATCCATACAGATAAAAGAAGGATCACTAGTCAAACCATCCACAAGTCGATCGAGTTTCGTTTCATGCTGCAGCGAAAGGGTGATGCTCATCGATAAGCCATGAAGACTTGCCACACGTACACAAGTCGCGTTTACTTTTGGTGGCGATAAAAAACAAGCAGTCATTTTTTCAAAGAGAAATGTTTCTTCCAGCGTAAATCCATCTTCTCGTAATGCTGTCGTCTGCGGTAATGGCTGAAACAAAAGCGGCAAATGTTGATACGCATCAGGTAGCGGGAACATTTTTGATTCCATCTCATCGTCATGCACAAATGCCTGCATCTGAGAAATCAAATCTTCCCTTCCCTCATATCCAATTTCCGCTGCACTTTGAAGCGATGTAACAATACATGTATCCACCGATGTTTGTTTTTTTGCCACGGCCAAAACACTGCTCAACAACAAGAATGACGCATATGGAATAAAAATATGATGACTTTCTTTTCTTACATCGGATACATTCACATTCGGCACAATGATTTGATCTTCTTTATGATAGGAATGCATATGAATCACATACGTTTTTGGATGAATCCACCCTGCTATTTTTTCATCATATGTTTCCATACAGTCGAATATCACATCACATGCTTCTATCCGTGATTGATCATACGCATGTATCGGCAAATAATGTGATTGAAACATGGCGATTTCACCCGTCTTACTCTTTTCATCCATAAGAATCAGCGGACATTCCATCCAATGCCACTTGGAAAGCCAAGTCATCAGTTCTTTGGCCAACAGTGTGGAAGCCCCTAAAATACCTGCCTGATACATCCGCATATGATCACCCTTCTATGATAGTACCTGCATGATTGGAAAAGGTGCCTTTCAAATAGATCCGAATGCCATGCTGCTTCGCAAAGGATACGCAGCGCTCATGTAGGACACGACTTTTCATATTCAGCATTTCGTCATACGTGAGTTTATCATAACGTACCGCATATTCATGAAGTTTTGGATCACTGTCGTAGACGCCGTCTACGTCTGTGTAAATATCCACTTCTTTTAAATCCAGCATCTTCGCAAACAAAACTGCGCTGTAATCACTGCCACCTCTGCCCAATGTCGTTACCTTATGTGCATAGGAAGTTGCGATAAACCCACCGACTACAATAACATCATATTCACACAATTTCGTTTTTATTTCTTTATCATCCAGTTTTATCACTTTTGCGTATTCATAATTCTCATCACTGCGAATCCCACTGTCATGAAAGCACAAAGAAAATGCGCGCACGCCTAGTTCCAGCAATTCGCTGCATACTTTGATTGCCGAGAGCTGTTCACCTACAGAAACAAGCTTTGCACGTTCCTCTTTACTTAATAAATCGCTGCCTAAGGAAAGGAGCGTATCGGTCGCATATGGATCCGGAAAACGTCCCATCGCTGAAACAACAACGACGATTTTATTGGTTTTGATTTCATCTAAAATGTGTCGGTATGCATATTTTCTTGTGGCTTCACTGCGTAAGGATGTTCCGCCAAATTTCATCACTTTGATATTCATGGTTTCAACCCCCATATTCTTTATAGAATATGCATAAAAAAACAAAATGTTATAGGCAATACATCCAGAAAGCCTTCTATGATATATCTATTCTGTATTCTTTATTTCATACGTTTTCTGCTGGATTGGATCAGTTTCTGATAGATTGGTATCATATGTGGCTCACTAACGATGCGTTCGATTTCATGCGTAAAGAACCATCCAATGGCGCTGTTTTCATCTGGTTTGATATGAATAGACTCCCTTTCATCCGCAAAACATAAAAAAGAAACATTGAAATGCAGATGGGGAGCAATCACTTTTCCGTTTTTGGTGTGTTGAGGAACCGGCAAAATATCTAAGCCAAGAATTTCTACGTCATGTACGATAAGATTTGTTAATCCGGTTTCTTCTTTTCCTTCTCTAAGTGCCGTTTCGAGTAGATTTTCACAACCATCTGCGTGTCCACCGCACCAGCCCCAAGAACGATAAATATTGTGAAAAACAAACAACACTTTATCCATGGTTCGATTCATAATCCATGGCGATGCACAGAAATGCGCAGTTTTGTTTTCTCTATATAAAATATCATCATATGATTTGATGGCGTTTTGTATGATGATTTGATCATTTCTTTCTTGCTCATTCACAGGTGTATAAGCCTTGATTTGCTCATAAAGTTGCTTATTCATACATTATATCCTCTTCCATTGCGATAAGACATGCCTGTTTATATATGCGTAATGCGCTTGGAATCGCATAGGTTTCTAACAATTCTTTTTGTGTCGCCCACAAACCGGTTTGTGATGCATGATCAAGTAATACCAGCCAGCCTTTCATATGCCATTCTTTATGCGTGAATATATGCTTGCTGTCTTGTAATGGCAAAATAGATGTAATGTTTCCAATTGGTTTTAGTTGTTTCAAAAGGCTTTGTTTGGTTAAGTGGCCTTCAAACGTATCAAATTCATATAGATTTGCCAGAAGTCCTTTTGCATCACGCTGATGCAAATGAACATGGTTTTGAAACAGAACGACTGCGATTGTTTTCTGTTCTATTTTGCGTGCTTTCTTGGATTGTTTGATTGGATATTGCATTTCCTTGTTTTTCTGATGTGCTTTGCATAAAGTAGCAAGTGGACAGCGATCACAATGCGGTCGTGTATTGGGTACGCAGATCATTGCGCCAATTTCCATCAATGCCTGATTATAGGCGTCAACGCGACTAGGCAAATAGGTTTGAATGATGGATTGAAATTTCTTTTTTGTGGTTTCTTTTCCGATGTCATCTTCACTGCATAGAATTCTGGAAAATACACGCAAGACATTACCATCTACTGCCGGCACTTTTTGTTTGAAAGCGATTGACGCAATCGCACCTGCCGTATAAGCGCCAATTCCCGGTAATGTCAATAATTCTTCATAGGTGGATGGAAGTTGCCCGTTATATTTTTCAACGCATGTGATTGCGCATTTTTTCATATTGCGAACACGATGATAATAACCAAGTCCTTCCCATAGCTTCGCTAACTGATCATCATCGCATGTGGCTAAGGATTGAATATCTGGCAGCTGTTGCATAAAACGATGAAAATACGGTTTTACCGCTTCTACTCTTGTCTGTTGGAGCATGATCTCACTGACCCATACCGCATAAGGTGTTGGATTTTCACGCCATGGAAGTATGCGCTTATTGGCATCATACCACGCTAATAGATAGCCGGCCATACGTTCTTTATCTTGTTTGTTCATGACAATAGTATAGCATACTTGTTTATTTTTTGTATCTATGAGAAATGAAAAATACAAGCGTTTTTCACTATTAAATATCCGAACTGTCTTTTCTTTATAAAAAGTCATAAAGTCCTGTAATGAGGATTCCTTCTTCTGTATACCATGGTGCAGGCGTATCTTTTACTGCAATGATTTTTTTAAAAGAAGCGCTGATACGTAGTAATGAATTTGCATTTTTTACACAGATAAAAAACATCTTTCAATCAATATGCGTACATATTGTGAAAAGATGTTTTCTGTTCTAGATGGTGCTTTGTTTATTTCGACTTCGTGATTTTATAATACAGTAAATATCAATAATCAACGCTGTCAAAAACAACAGAATCCAAGCAATCAATGATGTATAATCTCCTGTATTCACTCGATTCATCAATGTTGGATTTTCATTAGAACTTGAGAGGTTATAACGATTGCCGCTGTTGTCTACCAAGTTTTCATCAGCTTTTCCATCACCATCCGTATCAATGTTATATTGCGGTTTTAATCCGCTCATCGTATCATATGCGAATCCATTGATTTGATAATTAGATTCCGGTTTCCATTTGGTGATGCGCAATAAATTCAAATCCGCAACGCCATCGCCATCTAAGTCAATATTGATATCTGGTTTGCCATCGCCATTGGTATCAATGTCCACATCCGGAATGAGGTCTCCATCCGCATCGATATTTAATTCTGGCATACGGTCATTGTCAATATCCAAATTCACATCTGGTCTTCCATCATTGTCCGTATCGATGTTGAGATGTGGCGTTAGATTTCCCATTGTGCAGTAATGAACATCGTTTACTGTTTGACATTTATTTGGTTTCCATGGTTTTGGTAAGGATCCCATATTGATATTGGGTTCGCCATCGCCATCGGTATCCACATTATAATCCGGTTTTCCATCCCCATCGGTATCGATATCGATATCTGGAATACCATCACAATCTACATCAATATTGAGGTCTGCTTTTCCATCATGATCGATATCAATATTGAGATCTGGCTTTCCATCGCCATCACTGTCTTGATTGATTTCTATTGCGCATGTATTGTTTTGTTCATTGTAAGCAATCGCATATTTTTCCAAGCTACTTGTATCAAATATCAGATACTTGCCTTCTTGCTTGTGGCTGAGTTCCTTTACTTGATTTTTGTCGTTGATTTCATATAGCGTGATGTTTTGTGTTTCGTTTTCATATGGCAAGTGTACTCGTACTTTGCCATTCGGTTCAATCACTTTGTTTCCTTGTTTCAAATATACATCATACGATGCTTTCGCTTGCTGCGGAAGCTTTGGTAGTGTACTTTGTGATATTTCTTCTACTACCATGATCACATCTGACGCAAAGTCTGTGCTTCCTATGCCTTCTACCCATGCACTCTTGTCTTCATTGTATACGATCTTGATTCGACATGTATTGCGTATGTCATGGGCATCTTCCAACCATTTCTCGATATTGTTTCGTTCTGTCTCATCTAACTGCTCTTTCGTTTCCACATATTCTTGCTCGATCTGTTCGATGACCTTCTTCGATGCTTCTCCACAATCGATCTCTGTTTTGATATCCGGTAATGACACGATCTGAAAGCTCAGTTTTCTTTCATTTCCTGCATTGTCCTTTGTTTGAATCTCGTAGGTTCCTACTTCTTTTACTTTGATTTCGTCCGTAATATCTTCTGTTTCGTTTCCATCTTTTGTGATTTGTGCCGTGGCCACTCCACTGTGTTGGTCTTCGATTGCGATATATCTTGGCAAATAGTATTGATGATAGATGCTTTGATCCTTTACTCCTTTTATGTTCGGTGGGGTCGTATCGATTTTTAACGTGATCGTTTCTTCTGTTTCATTTCCACTGTTGTCGGATGCGCTCACTTGTAGCTTATAGCTTCCATCCGGTAACGATGTGAAATGTAGACTGCTTCCTCTTACTTCCACTTCTCCTTTTTCACTATGGTCGATCCTTGTCTCTATCGTCTCATTGTTTACTTTCGATAGTTCATCTTGTATGGTTGCGGTCAATGTATTGTCATTGATCCAGTTCTCATAGCTCTTGTCGAAGGTGATCGTTGGTGGTGTTTCATCCGCATATACATAGTAAGTTGAAGATGTCTTTGCGGTCTTTCCTTCACCGTTCACTGCTTTCGCATAGATCATCGTCTTTCGATCCGGATCGATATTGGTATGATCTCCTGTTATCCATCTTGGATCGTCATCGTCCGGTACTGTTGGCGTTTCACTGTCATCCAATATATAGTAGATGTCTCCTTCTGCCATGCCATACCATTCTACTTCGATATCCACTTCCACACTGTCTTTATAGAAGTATCCAAATGTGATCGTTCTTATAAAGCTTCTTAAAGGATCGTCATTCAATTTGATCGTGATCTTTGGTGTTCCATCATTCACGATGACTTCTTCTATCGTGATCTCTTCACTTTCATTTCCTGCTTCATCTATCGTCTTGAACATCAGCGTATATGCATCCGGTGTTGTTAAAGTCAGTGTGTTTCCACTCATTTCTTCCCATGTGATGCCGTGGTCTTTACTTACCACGATCGTTTGTCCGATACCACTGTCTTTTGGTGTGGTACTTCCCGTTATCGTTAATGGTGACGCAAATGCATTGTCTTCGTTGAAATCATCCATATTGTCAATCGTTGGAACTTCCGGTTTCTCTTTGTCAATACGAACGTTGATGGTTGATGGTGTTCCTTCTCCTGTGCTGATGACTCCTCTGAATTCATATGTTTCATTTTGCCATGCGTCTTCTTCTATTTTCAGCGTATCGTCATCTAGCGTTGTCCATGTCGTATCTCCTGCTTTTCGATATTCATAGGTGATCGTTTCTGTTATATTGGTATTGGTGTTGCTTAATGTGATGATCACATCCTCATTCACCCATTTTCCGCTCATATATGGTGTATGTCTTCCATCGTTCAATTCTGCCTTTATGGATACGATCGGATACGATGCCACTACATCTTTGACTTCCACTTCTGCGTTTGCTTTCTCTCCCGCACCATTGACGATCTCAAATCGATAGAAGCCATTTCGATGTGCTTGATAGGTGAAGGTCAAATCACTTGGATTGAACGTTTCACTTGGAGTACTTGGATATGGATCCGATGCGTTTTCTTTATAATACATCGCATAAGATTGTACACCAGAATCTCCTACTGTCGCTGTCACATCGATTGTCTGTGTACTTTCATCTGTACTTAATGCGCCGAGTACTGCCGTTATGGTCGGAGCTGTCTTATCGATCTTTGCGACTGTGATATCTGTTTCCAATTCATTGTCTGCTTGATCGCTTACAGTTAAGTGATAGGTTCCATTATCGGATATGAAAGAATACGTATTCGTACTTTCTTGTGTCAATGTGATTTCATTTCCATCGCCATCTTTTACATGTAGCTCCTTGATCCCACTTCTTGCATCTTGAATTTGGATCGTTACTTTCTTATCTGTTTTCATCCAGTCATTTTCATGTTCGATTTCTATATTGGCATTTGGTTTCGTCTTATCGATTTTCACATATCGAAGTGATTTGTATCCACTCGTTTCCGTTGCGCTCTTTAAAACTACGACTGGTGTCATACCACTCGTTTCTTCATCCAATAGTATCGTTGCGCCATATTTCGTTTCTGTGCCTTGTTCAACCAAAGCCATGGATGTATATCCATTAGCGATCGCTTCATCGGATAAGGATAGTGTCACATCACTGTTGTTCCATCCTTCTGTGTTTGGATCCGGACTTACGACCACCCATGCATCCGGTATACCTGTGGATGTGGTCGTGAATACATATTTTGTATCCGTATCATGATCCTCTAACGTCACATCATATTTCTTCATGAATTCGACCATGTCAGGCTCACTGCTCGTTAGTACATTCTCAGGATAGTTCATCTTCCATGTTCCTGCATGTGTGATGATCGGATTACCAGTATCGGTTGGTAATGGATCCGTGGTTCCTGTATCTGGTGTCAATACGATGCTTAGTTGGGATGGTATCGTATCACTGTTTACCAATCCATTTCCTAAGGAAGTCAGTGTCGGCATCACATCTCCTACTACTTTTCCATAGATGATTTGTGGGTAGATCGTTAACGGCGCCTTATGAAGCGGTATCGTCTTCAGTTTGT
>CAJTIT010000034.1 GCA_910576345.1 Erysipelotrichales bacterium | reverse complement strand
CACTTGTGGTAATGGTGAATAGATCTCGATCCATCGCTCCAATATGCCATCCGGATCCACTGTGAATACATGTGCATCGTCATCATCATAATCTTCTAGTGTGAGTTCATATTTATCAAGGAATTGTGATACGTTCGTATTGACGATCGTGGTCACATCCGGAAACAACAGTTTCCATGATCCAGGATTGGTCACGATGCCATCGACTGCCGGATTTTCCGATAGGGCCGCATCTACGCGCTCCAATCTTGGATATAATTCAGTAGGAATCATATCCCCACTTACCAGCCCATCTCCATTGTTTAGTATCAACGCTTCCGGTTCCAGTTTTGGCATCTGATCACCAATGGCAGCTGTGATTCCTGGAGGATCGGACGGTACCAAGATCAACGGTTTCTTTTCCAGTTGTATCGTGATCGTTTGTTTTTGTGCATTGAAATAGATGTCGTCACCGTTCTTTGTGATTTCCAATGTGAATGTTCCCGTACCCGTAAGCGGCACAATCGTCGCTTGTGCTTTTCCTTGTGTTTTGTCATAGGTTTGATTTTCGATATAGGCTTTGGTATGATCGCTTGCGCTAACGGAGAATGTAAGATCGCTTTCGGATTGTTTGATATTGCCTTCACTGTCTCTTTCAAAATCATAGAGTTCCGCATTCACCGTGATCTTCTTACCGTAAGTAAGGGTTCCTGTCGAGTTCGCTTCAAATCTTATCGATTGAGGCTCTTTCAGTTTCACTGTGATTTCTGTACCGGTACTGCGATATGCGGTATTCTTGGCTCCACCATCTTCCAAGTACAATGTGACTTTGAAGGAATTCGTATCTTGTTTTAACAGATTGGCATAATCGATATTTACATTGGCAGTATTGCCTGTGCCAACACTTCCCAATACGCCGTATACGGTTTGATCGTTACGATCAAGTGCTTCTGCGGATACATAGCGCGCACCTTCCAATAAGTTTTCACTACCAAAATATAAAGGAAGAGAGACGGTCGTACCGGTCTTTGGTTTCTCTATTTCCAACACATTACCGGAAACACCTTCGACACCGCTGTTGAGATTGACGCTCAGTTTGGAGGTTTGGATAGTCAAAAAACTTCCTGCATTATCTGATTTGGGAATACTGTTTTCGTCCAGCGTTGCGGTTGGCGCATAAGCACGTTTGGCATTGTTTCGCATGATGATATCGGATGCCTTGATTTTTATTGAAGGTCGAATCAGTGCCGTTCCTGCCTGATTGGTTAGGGTTGGACAATAATTTGTTTGGACAGCCGGTGTGCCAACAACTGACGCATACGCTGTAAAAGTAACGTTCCCGGCATACTTATAGGACACATATTTATTAGAACTTGTTTTTGGATCTACATGAATACCATTGCCACTATAAAAAGAATATAAACATTGACCGGCTGTTGTTGTCACAGTTTTGCTTGGTTGATTGATTGAAAAATTACCATTCGCATCCACAAGTATTGTAGGACGCCATCCAAACGAAGAAATCAGACTAGCAATCAAACCTGCACCACTTGCAGCGGTCCAATTATCTCTTCCAGAAGTTTCTTTCTCATATTGCATGTTTATCGCTACCTTTGTTACTGTGGTAAGCCCTTGTGAGCCAGCACTACAACTACCAGGTGTTGCGTTTGCATATGCTGTCGCTTTTTTGTTTTTAAATCCTGAATAATCAAAATGAATCGTACCTCTAGATACATACTTACTCTTGACAACACTGGCCGCATTAAAATTATTGATCGGCATAACGCCTTTCTCTCCGGTACTTACATTACTACAGGTACCACCTGTCACTGTATTATAAATGTTTCCTGATACCGTTGTTTTCTTGATTCCACCATCCACATTTAATGCATTACTTCCACTTGCAAATCCTGCACGATTGGTTGTCGTATTCTTATCTGCCAGCCACCATTTATTTGCGATTGTTGGTATCGAAGATACAATCTGTTCATTTGAGACAACAGACAAACCGTTTAATTCTGATCTTGAAATTAGTCCCACTCGATTACCTGTTAAAGAAAGATGTCCTTTACCTACTTTACCAAAATTGGCATCACTTAAAAAAGCAGTTGATTGTGTTTCTGCCGTTGTAAAATTCACAGCCGCGTTATTGATGGAATTCTTTTTTAACAAATACACATATCCATCTTTTTGTCCCAGCACATTATAAATATCATCACTGGTAGTACCTAGATGTACCTCATCTCCTGTATGAAGAGAATTTACTGCTTCATTATTTGATGAATTCAAGATAGTGCCAGCCGCAAATAAATCCAAATCCGACAATTGTATCACAACCGGTATGATCGCACACAAAGAAATAAACAAAATCATCAATCTTTTCCATAACTGTTTCATTCTGATTCCCTCTTTCTTTATCTATTTAAGTAGACTTAACTAGATAAAAGAAATGGAATACAAAATGTAATTTTCTTATAGAAAAAAACAGGAATTTTGATGAAAAAACTCCTGTCTAAAAATGTCTACCTTTTGAGATACATCCTTATGAATTTATTGTTTTTCACATAGAGTATATCATAAGATTTACAAAAATACAGACTATTCCATTCATTGGTTCCACATTCTTCACAAAAGGTTGTGTTGATTCTTGATTTTATTCATTTTTATAATTATCCTGTGACTTATGATCGATACTAAGCACATAAAAAAACTGCTATACAACATTATGGAATGTTTATATAACAGTTTTTCCGATTACTCTTTCATCAAAAGCTTTGCAACGTTTTCTCATGAAATATTGCTGTATCAAAAAGAAGCCTTATTCTTCTATATGCTCTGGACGAACTTGAATGCGCTCAATCTTGACTGCTCTATTCGTCGCATCATCAAATTCCATATGTACTGCGCAAAAAACACCGGGCCCTTCTGCTACCGTATAACGCGTTTTTTCATCTGTGGTAAACCGCGTAACTACTTCTTGCATATCACGTCCCAAAACGCTTGTGTAGGCTCCACACATCCCTACATCGCTAATAGCAGCTGTTCCATATACCAATCGCTCATCCGCTGTCTGAACATGTGTATGTGTGCCAAGTACAGCCTGCACCCTTCCTGCAAAATGATACGCAAACGCTATCTTTTCACTGGTCGTTTCTCCATGTAAATCCACAATATGAATATCTGCCTGCACTTGTTCTAAAATTGATTCCATCTCTTTAAACGGTGATTGTACTACATTGTTCATAAAGATTTCGCCGCAAAGATTGGTGACTGCCACCGTTTTGGATGCAACAGAGAAAATTCGTGTGCCTTCACCAATATTTCGAGGCGATAAATTCGCTGGGCGCACCAAACGATCTGCATCCTCAATAAAATTGAAAATATCATTTTTGGAAAACGTATGATTTCCCATAGTGATTACATCGATTCCCATTCTAAGCAATTCATGATACAAACGCTTTGTAATACCTTTTCCATGGGCCGCATTCTCTCCATTTGCGATAATGAAATCAGATTGAAATTTTGCTTTCATAAGCGGTAGCTGTTCACTTACACAGACTCTTCCAGCTTTTCCAACAATATCACCCAAAAACAAAACATTCATACTTACTTAGCAACTTCATTAGCGCGCGTTTCGCGGATTACCGTCACCTTGATTTGTCCGGGATAGGTTAATTCAGATTCGATTTTATCCTTAATATCACGAGCCAATTTATGACAAGCCAAATCATCCAATTTTTCAGGAACAACCATGACACGAACTTCACGTCCCGCCTGAATTGCATAAGAATTGTCAACGCCATCAAACGATTTTGTAATTTTTTCCAATTCCTCCAAACGATTGATATAATTTTGCAAAGATTCATATCGTGCGCCCGGTCGAGCCGCAGAAATCGTATCAGCCGCAATAACCAAATTAGAAGTTAAATATTTGGGCTCTACTTCACCATGGTGCGACTGAATCGCATTTAATACAATATCGCGCTCTCCATGTTTTTTACAGAATTTATACCCCAATTCAATATGGCTTCCTTCCACTTCCGTATCCAGTGCCTTACCAATATCGTGAAGCAATCCCGCACGTTTGGCTAAATTTTGGTTTAAGCCTAACTCTGCCGCCATATAGCCGCAAAGATTAGCCACTTCCACAGAATGCTGCAACGCATTTTGTCCATAGGAATAACGATATTTCAAACGACCGATCAATTTTACGATTTCACGATCGATTTTGCCAATACCTAATTTAAATACGGTTTCTTCTCCCACTTTGGCGATATTGGAGTCCATTTCTTTTTTGATTTTATTTACGACTTCTTCAATACGACCTGGTTGAATCCGGCCATCTTTGATCAAATGTTCCAACGCCAGTCGTGCAACTTCTCTGCGAACCGGATCAAAACAAGATACCGTGATCGTCTCTGGCGTATCATCAATAATCAAATCAACGCCGGTTGCCTGTTCAATTGCCTTGATGTTTCTTCCTTCACGTCCGATGATGCGACCTTTCATTTCTTCACTTGGAAGCGCAACAACTGACACAGTACGCTCAACCGCTTCATCTTGAGAAACACGCTGAATCGACAATGCAACGATATTTCTCGCTTTTTCATCTGCGATTGCCTTGGCTTCATCTTCTTTTTCCTTGATATAAGCCATCGTTTCATTCTCCATACGTTTTTCAACAATGGCAAACAATTCCGCTTTTGCTTCATTGGTAGTTAAAGACGCAACGCGTTCCAATTCTTCTACCTGAACATCCAATTTTGCTTGTAATTCTTTTTCTTTTTCATCCAGTTTTGACATTTGTTCATTCAACTGTGCATTTTTTACATCCAATTGCTTTTCTTTACTTGTGAGTGTTTCATCACGAAAATTCAGATTGTCCTCACGCCGCAATAGCTTGTTTTCCATATCGGTTACTTCTGCTTTACGGTCCTTGATTTCTTTTTCTGCGGCAATTTTCAGTTCATGTGCCTGTGTGCGTCCATCTAACACTGCTTGTTTTACAACAGTATCCGCTTTGGACTGCGCTTCTTTCAGCAACAATTCTGCCTTCTGCTGATTCTTATTTAAACCTGCTCTGGAAACAATGAACATCATCAAAATTCCCAAAACAAGACCTGTCAATCCGGACAACACAATCATAGGGTAATCCATTTTTATGTCCTCCATTCTTTCTGGTTCTAGTAGGTGCAAGCACCTTGTATATAATTATACATAATTTTCACACATTTCTCAAATACTATTTTTTTATATTTCCATTCATTGTAAGCATTTTCAATCTGTTTTCATAAAAATGGATAAAGAAAAAGCGTGTCATTCTTTCATGAAGAAAAACACCGCTTTTCAACTGTTTAACCTTTCAAAACATGTAGACAGCGATCACATACGCCATCCTCTGCTTTTGAATCTGTGATATTCCAACATCTAGGACATACACAGCCTGTAGCAGCTTCTACCTTGATTTTGCCGCTTTCATCTGTGAATGTTACTTTTGAAACAATCAGCCATTGTGCAAAATTTGGCAGAATTTCATCGATCAACGCTTTTTGCGCATCTTCCAGTTTTGGCATTATGACATGTGCTTCCAAAGATTTGCCAATAATTTTCTCTGCACGTGCTTCTTCCAATGCTTTAAAAATTTCACTGCGCAGCCGGAACAATTCTTCCATATCCGCTTCCAATTGATCCACGTTTTCCAACGGTATATTTTCCTTAAAGTCGCCCAAATGGATACTTTCGTCTTCCGCATGGAAAATATCATTGATTTCTTCGCAAGTATGAACAAGAATTGGCGCCCATAAGCGAAGCAACATATTCACCGCTTGATAAAGTACGCTTTGTACTTGTCGGCGACGTGGATCATCCGCTTTTTCGATATAAAGGATATCTTTTGTGAAATCTAAGTAATATGCAGAGAACTCATTTACCATCAAATTGGTCAACGCACTTGTGATGTCAGCGAAACGATACTCCTTATATGCTTTTTTCACAAAATCGTTGATCTGATTCAATTTCAAAATCATATACTGATCTACTTTTGGAAGTTCAGCCACTGACAATACATCTTCCTTAGAGAAATCATTTAAGTTTGCCAGCATAAAACGGAATGTATTACGTACCTTGCGATAATTTTCGCTGCATTGTTTCATAATCTCATCGCTCATACTGCAATCTGCCTGATAATCAACGCTGGCTGCCCACAAACGCAGAATATCTGCACCATATTTTTTCGTAATTTCTGCAGGTGCGACCGCATTCCACTGAGATTTTGACATTTTCACGCCTTTTCCATCCATAACGAAACCATGACTCAATACTTGCTTATAAGGGGACGCTCCATGAACAGCGGTCCCAATAATCAAAGATGAATTAAACCATCCACGGTATTGATCACTGCCTTCGAAATACAAATCGGCAGGATAACCCAATCCTCGCTCCATCATTGCGCCGGTATGGGAAGATCCGGAATCAAACCAAACATCCATTGTGTCCATTTCTTTGCGGAATTGATTATTAGGTGAAGATGGATGTGTAAATCCTGCCGGCAAAAGATCCTTCGCTTCTTTCTCAAACCAAATATTGGATCCGTGCTCGCGAAACAGCTGTGCGATATGATCAAATACGCCTTTGTCCATAATTGGTGTATCATCTTCTCCATAGAAAATTGGAATAGGCACACCCCAAGCACGCTGTCTGGAGATACACCAGTCGCCGCGATCCGCAATCATATTGTGCATTCTTTGTTGACCCCAGGCAGGAATCCAGTCCACATTGTCGATTTGTTCCAACAATTCTTTGCGGATTTTATCAATTGACGCAAACCATTGTGTCGTGGCACGGAAGATGATCGGTTGCTTGGTTCTCCAATCGTGTGGATAGGAGTGCGTAATAAATTTCAGTTTCAATAGTACGCCTAATTCATCAAGACGCTGTGTCACTGCTTTATTTGCATCTTCGAAAAATAAACCTGCAAATTCTCCAGATTCTTCATTCAAAACACCTTGATCATTCACACCGTTGATAAGACCCAAATCATATTGTTTCCCAATCAAGAAGTCATCGGCACCATAACCTGGCGCAATATGAACCAAACCGGTTCCGGCATCCAATGTGACATGGAATCCTATGATAACAGGAGAGCTACGATCCATGAATACATGACGATACTTAACGCCCTCAAAAGATGTTCCCGGAATGACTTCCTTGATTTCATATGTATCCCAACCAAACTCTTTTGCCAAAGTTTCCACCAATTCATTTGCGATAATATAGATTTTCTGATTGACTTCAACTTTTGCGTAATCAAAACGCTCTCCTACGGCTATTCCCAGATTGCCCGGCAATGTCCAAGGCGTTGTCGTCCAAATAACCAGATGTTCGCCTTTTTTGATAACATCATTGCCTTGTTCTACCGGAAATGCCACAAAGATGGATGGATCTTTGCGATCTTTATATTCAATTTCTGCTTCTGCCAATGCAGACTCACTTGAAGGGGACCAATAAACCGGTTTTAATCCTTTATAAATGAGACCATCCATGGCCATTTTGCCAAATACTTCGATTTGATACGCTTCAAATTCTTTTTGTAAAGTCACATATGGATGATCATAGTCACCAATACATCCTACAGATAAAAAACCTTTTTTCTGTCGTTCTACCTGTTCCAATGCAAATTCATGACAAAGCTTTCTGAAATCGGAAAGCGGCATTTTTTTACGGTCATGACCCTGTTTGGTAATGGCAGTTTCGATAGGCAGACCATGGGTATCCCATCCCGGTACATAAGGTGTTCGATAGCCATCCATGAAATGGGAACGCACAATGATGTCCTTGATAATTTTGTTTAGCGCATGTCCTAAATGAATATCTCCATTCGCATACGGCGGACCGTCATGCAGCACAAATGGTTTTGCATCTTTGCGCTTTGCCAGCATTTTTTCATACAGTTGTTCTTTTTGCCAACGTGCTTGAATCTTTGGTTCTTTGCTTGGAAGTTTTCCGCGCATTTCAAATTCAGTTTTTGGCATGAGTAATGTGTCTTTATAATCCATAAAATTTCCTCCTTCAATAAAAAAACGCCCTCCTACGAAGGACGCTTGCATTTGCGTGGTACCACCTTGTTTCCTGCTTTCACAGGCACTCTTTGATCAATAACGGGATCAGACGTATGTTTTTACTATTTTCAAAACATCTGCTTGGAAAGTGATGTCCATGCGATTTGGCTTCACAAAGTCTTTCACCGTATGACTTCTCTCTTATTGATTGACCAAATGCGGCGCGTCTTTCCATGTTTGGCGCATTTTAATGAGTTCTTCTGTTTAATAAATCCATATCGGGAATTGGCGGAACTTCAAATTCATCCAAAGCTCTGGTCAATTCCTGCAGTTGCTCATACATATTGCCTTTTAACTCACTGGCTTCTGTACCGAGTTTTGCGATATCGAGCAGAATACTACGGGCTGTCATGAGTGCTTCTTTGACAATGACATCAGCATTCTGTTGTGCAGTGTCTACGATCATGTTCGCCTCTTTCATGGCCATCCGCGCCATGTCATCGGCGGCACGCTCTTTGGCGCTCAATCCTTCCACAATATACTGATATTTGTGCTTGATCGTATTCAGCTGTTTCTCAACTTCTTCACTACGCTGACGGTACATCTCTACTTTTCGGTGCAGCATGGCGGTCTGCCCTTCCAGCTCGTTGAGGTAATCATCCACCTGATAACGATTATAGCCATTTTTCATGGAATCGAACAATGGCTTTGCCATGCATTTCACCTCCGCTACTGATATTTTCCTATTTCTACAATCAAACGGCCTTTGCGACTGGTGCGATCACTGATCACGACATGAAATCTTCCATGACCACGAATCGAAACAGTACAAATATTATTGCATAAATATTTGCAATCTTCAAGAGGAAGATGATCAACTTTTACACATTTTCCTTTGATGAGCTTCTCTGCCTTGGTACGTGCGACATGGATACAGGCAGCCACAATGCAGTCTAAACGTTTGCCGGAAATCGTTGTTTGATGATAAAGTAATTGAACGGTGCGCTCAATCTGTCCTCCATATGGCGCAAAATCAACAAAACACGATGCGATTTTTTTTAGATTCTGACAAATAAAATCTGCCAGTTCTTTGCGCACCATGATCACAATGGTATGTTCATCTGTGATGATATCACCAAACTGATCACGTTCAATCCCTAAATGCAAGAGCGCGCCCAATACATCCGGATGGCGTAATAATCTTCCATGACTTTGATAAGTGTTTCTTAAACATATGATTTCAAAATCTGGATCCATTTCATAAGGACAGATTGCCAATCGTTTCATTTCTGCTTGTGCATATCCTCCATCATAAGCCAAAAACATCGTATTTCCTATGATTTTCTTTGCGATTTCCTGTTGAGACGGCGTGAAAAAAGGAGTGATGATGCATCGGTTTTGGCGATCGCTTCGATCCATGAGATCGACGATCCTTGCCGCAAATGCTTCATTACCCCGAAAATGCTGATTCAGTGCCGACAAGGCTTATTCATCCTCATTCGCATCCAATGAAATATTTCCATGCACGCCGATATTACGCGGTGCGCATAAAATAACATTGTGCCCGATTTTTTGAATACTGCCGTCTAATGCAAATACGACACCTGTTAAAAAATCAATGGTGCGCTGTGCATAATCTCGCTGGAGTTTATGTAAATTGATAACAGCCGCACGATTTTCTTTCAACCGTTTTGCGACTTCTTCCGCTTCATCAAAGGAACGCGGTTCAAACAATACCATTTTTGTGTCCATTGGTACACGTCCTACATTTTTGGACTTTGGCGCTTCATATTCTGAGATTGCCGGCGCTTCATCGTCAACGACTTCCAAAATTTCATCATCGTCAATTGGCGCAACCCATTCTTTAAATTTCTGGCTAATACTCATGGTTGAATACCTCCTATTGTCTGAGAGTATTATAGCATGAATTACTTTTAAGAAAAAGGTTTCTTACAGTTTTTTATAAAAAAAGACATCTTTGGCTAGATCTGTACCAAAACGATGTCTTCTCCAATGGATACGATATCACATATTCTGATTGCGATTTCGTCATTTGGGAAAAACCATGGGAACAATCGCTGTAAACAGCTAGGCGGCATGGAAACGTAAAATTCTTTGATTGCATAATCTTTTTCCAGAAAAAACAAATCATTTACCTTTCCGATGACTTTACCACTTTTCATATCGATGACCTGCTTTTGTGACAATTCACTGTAACGCATATACTTCACCTGTTTTTAGTATATGCACAAAATGTAAAAATGTGTCCGTTATTCGATATGCTTGCGCAGTGTCGCTATGGCATTTTTTTCTAAACGCGATACTTGTGCTTGGGAAATGCCCAGTTCCTGAGCAATTTCGGTCTGTGTTTTGTCTTCATAATATCGTTTTTTGATGATATCCATTTCTTTTGCCTTTAAATTGTGCATGCTTTTCTTCAAGGCCAACACATTTTCTAATAAGGCGATTTCATCTTTATCGTCCTTGATCTGATCCAATAAATACAATTCATCTCCATCGCTGTTATATACCGGTTCAAATATGGAAACAACCGACTGCACGGAATCCAGCGCATCCACAATGTCCTTTTCTTTCACTTCTAATTGTTGCGCCAACCATGTGGTGGTCGGCTCTTTCTGATGGTTATGTACGTATTCTTCTTTTAGCTTGAATGCTTTATATGCCAGATCTTTCAAATGTCTGGAAACTCTGACAACTTGATTGTCACGCAAATACCGCTTGATCTCACCCATTATCATAGGTACCGCATAAGTTGAAAAACGAACTTCATGTTTCAAATCAAAATTATCAATGGACTTTACCAATCCAATGCATCCGACTTGAAACAAGTCGTCCATATTTTCGCATCTGGACGAAAAGCGCTGGACGATAGAAAGAACCAGTTTTAAATTGCCGTTGATGAGCGTTTCTTTGGCAGTTTGATCTCCGCTTTGAAGTTTTAAGAATAGTTCCTTCATTTCTTTGTTGTTCAATACGGTTAATTCACTTGTATTGATTCCACTGATGGTTACTTTATATCGGCTCATCATGGATCCTCCTTCACACACAATCAGTTTGCCCGTGAATTTTTTCATTTATACGCAGGATTATGATGAAGAAATATTTGGAAAAAAGCAGAAATCTTTCGGTGATGTTTTTGCAAAATACGATTGATTTTACATTGTCGCATATTGTATCCTTTTATGAAAACAAATTTAAATAACAGGATGTTTTTTTTGTTTTGTTGGTAAAATTTGGTATGAAAAAAAAGCAGCAATTTTATGCTGCCTACTGATAGTTTTTCATCTGTATTTTGAGTTTTGCGATGATGCGTTTTTCCAATCGTGAAATATAAGATTGTGAAATACCGAGACGTTGTGCAATGTCTTTTTGCGTGAGTTCTTCATGTTCAATGCCATAGCGCATTTGTAAAATCTGCCGTTCCCGCTCTTTTAAGCACTTCATCGCTTCCAATAGTTCACGCTTGTTTTCATTACGTTCAAACTCTTGTGTGACGACATCATCGGTTCCCATGATATCCGATAACAACAACTCATTGCCGTCATAATCTACATTTAGTGGTTCATCAAAGGAAACTTCTACTTTCCGTCTGCTTTTCTTTCTTAAAAACATTAGAATTTCATTTTCAATACAGCGAGATGCATAGGTGACCAATTTGATGTTTTTATCACGTTTAAATGTATTGACAGCCTTAATCAAACCAATGGATCCGATACTGATCAAATCTTCCATAAAAATAGGATTGGATTCATAACGTTTGGCAATATAGACAACCAAGCGCAGATTATGTTCAATCAACGTATTGCGTGCTTCTTCATCGCCGTTTTCTAATGCGATGAGAGCTTGTAATTCTTCATCCTTGCTTAATGGCTGTGGCAAGGTATCGCTTCCTTGGATGTAGTAAACACCTTTGATAGTACGTATTCTTTTGATCCATGCGATGAGTCTATTTAATAGTTTCATTGTTCTCACTCCTGTGTCATCATATGTATATTGAGCAGCGCATTTGCGCCTAACGGCAATTTCATCTGCTTAGTGAAATGAATCAGAATTGGCTTGTAATTCATTTTGGGAAAGCGTGCCAACGCTTGATAACATGCGATGCGAATTTCTCCCTGCATCGTGGCCATCATCAACCATTGTATGTTTTCGTTTTGAAAATATGTCTGATAATGTTCATCTAGAAACATAACGGGAAGACCTTCTTCCATCATAAAATTTCCGCTGTCCAAATATCCTTTTAGATGCAGTTTTTTTTGCTTGATAAGCAATTCAAACGGATAAATAAAGTTTTGTTGGGATAATTCCATTTTCCGGTGCAGAAACATCGCCAGCCAGGAAAATATCAGCAGCAGCCAAAACAACCATGGCACACAATCCATCGGCACAAAGTAAATGCCAAGATGAAAGGAACCGCCAAACAGCACATAGCAGGTGAAATGAAGCAGTAATCGATGCGCAATCATCAACAACCATATTTTCCATGCATTTCGATACATCCAGTAAAAAAACGCAGCTTCTAAAACAAACATATACAACCATTCATATGGGGAGAAGCAGATGCAGGCAAACGCAGGAATGATTGCACTGTATAGAATAATGGGATAACATTTACATGGTTTCATCGATAAATAATAAGCAAGCATAGAACTGTTCATCAAAATCAAAAATGCGTTCAGCCAAGTGATTTCTATATAGCTCTCCATGGACATCCCTCCGATTGCCATCAGTTTATCATGACGATTTCATAGAAGCTGTCGAACAAAGCATAATAATTTTTGAAATCGATTGTGTTTTATCGACAGAATAAAATCCTTTCTATCCGATATGGGAATCATATGTAAGGCTATGTTTATATATGAAGATGTAATCGATATGAAATGTAGAAATACGTAAAGCATTCAAAAAACACCCTACTTGCATATTTACAATGATAGGGTGTTTTCCATACTATTCTGTTTCAATTAAGCCATAGCCGCCGTCATAGCGTTTATATACCACTGCCAAACTTTCCGTTTCTAAATCTTTATAGATGAAGAAAGAGTGATTCAGCATTTCCATCCGTAAGATTGCTTCATCCAAATCCATTGCATCCGGTGTAATCGTCTTTGTTCTTACCAATTCATCTGCGCTTTCATCATAGTCATCTTCCGCTACATCATCATTTTCAATAAATGCCATCGCCAATTTTTCTTTGTTTTTACGATTCAATCGCGTTTTTTGTCTGCGAATCTGATCTTCGAGCTTATCTACAGCCAAGTCAATCGCCGCATAGAGATCGTCATGTACAACTTCGGCACGCAATACTGCATATTTGGTAGGAATTGTTACCTCAATTTTTTGTTTTGTTGGATAAACGCGAACCACCACATTGGCAATCACGGATTCATCAATAATAAAATACTTCTCTAATAAATTCAGTTTGTTTTCAATTTTTTCTGCAATGGCAGGTGTTACTGTAATATTTTTTCCATAAATTTGGACTTTCATAAACATGCCCTCCTTAACTTTCTATTTCTATTATATCCTAAAAAAAATGATATAACAGTCTATCATTTTTCTTTCTTTTATGTTAAACTTTAGTTAGATTAGCTGCATGAAAAACATGCTTTTTTTACACTTTTTCGCATTTACTGTTTCTTTCGCATTTGCACATAAGCATCGATCAGCGGAAGTCTTGCATAGATTTCTATTACTATGCCCAACTGTTCACAGAAAGAAGATATCTGATTGTAGACTGCTCGTTCTCGTACATATACTTTCTGAGGCAGCGCATTCATACTTTCCATCGCATCCAATAACAAATCTACCATCATATGGTCAATTTTTTCATCACTTTCATATGTTTCAATTTTCTCTCTGCGCATACCTTTACCAATACAAAATCCCTCTACTAGATAGGTCATGCGTTCATCCTTATACATGCGCTCTTTTTTTTGTGGTATGAAAAAATAATCCAGTTCCACAATCGCTATCGATCGAGGAAATTGTAATAATTTTTCAATATTGTCCGAGTTCTCATAAGGCAGTTCCAATAGAATTGCGGCTGGTTTGGGACCGCCTTGAAGCAGTACTGTTTTGGTATGCGGATTATATCCGATGTACATTGCGGTTTGCGCATCGCTGATATCTATATGAAAAGCCTGCATTTTAATCAGCGCTTTTTTCAAAACCACCAAATAACGCATGAGTTCTTTTGCTTGCGTATTGTTTACAATATCAACCTCATAGCCACGCAACACATCATAAAAATACAAATAACAGGTGTGTTCCACCATCATCTGTGAATTGAATGGTCTGGTCATTTCGTTTTCTTTCAGCGGTCTCTTTGATAAAACCATCGCCATGCCATGTTTGTACTTTTCCTTGTGCAGTGCAGACAGATAACTATTTTGTCTTACCATTTGATAACGATTCAATTCTTTTTGATCAGGAAAAAAGAAATATTCGATATGATCTCTTGTATGGGTAACCATGCAATAGGATAATAAATTGTTCCCTTTGAAATTAAAGATCAACAAAGATTGATCACGCAAAATATGATGTACCTGTTTTTGGATCAAATCGCTTCCCAATCCATACAGAAGCTCCAAATTTTCCATCTGAATTTTGTTCTTCTTCATATATGTATGTTTATTCACTGTTTTTTCCAACATTACGAATGCTTTGCGCATTTCCCTTGCCATGTTGACTTTGTCAATCTCTTTGCCAATACTACGTATTTTCAAGCGCAGCTGTTGATGATTGTTTTGATAGTAAACAAAATCTCCGAGGGAAAGATAGGATAAAACATAGGAATCACTGGACGCATCGCTGCTTCTTGGAATAGAGCGAAACGATACCTGCATTGTTGGTATGTAAAATCGATATCGCGCCTGTGGATGCAGATGAAGATGTTCACAAATGATATAGTGAAGATTATCGAAGGAGCATTCATGATGCGCAGAAAGAGAAACAATGAAACGATCTTCATTATAAACATCAAATAGGATATCTTGTAAGATGTTCTCTAAATTCAGATCTTCCTGCATGCACATACTCCTCTCTGCCTTTGTTGTTTAATTATATGATATTTCGACTGTTCATGCTAGAAAAGTTTATCAAAATCAGTCGTTTTCCTCTGTTTCATTAAATTTTCGTAACTCTTCCAAAGCCATATGACGAAACTGCGGTTGTATGTTTTGATCGATCATGGCTTGATGATGCGTCGTTTCCATTTGTTGATACAATTCTCTGGCGGACATACGATATGCGCCTTGTCCCAATATGATATTTTGTTCTTCCTTGTCCGAAGTTGCCACAATTACATGATACTGATCCGCCAGCGTCTTGGTTGCTTTTTCAATGTAAGAATCGGCAGTCTGTGCCTGTTTGGTATAGACAATATAGATTTGATGGTCTTTATATATCTGCTCTTTGTTTTGTTCAGTCTTATATGCATCAAATACAATAATGCATGTTTCGTTTCGATAGCCTTCATAGCTGGAGATCATTGAAATTAGCGCCGATCTGGCATGTGCGATATCTTGTTTTGCGATTTCTTTCAGCTTTGGAAAATGAAAAATCATATTATATCCATCCACCAGAAGACATGTTTGTTTCTTCATCGTGTGTGATGTGTCAGGTGCATTTGTCTTATTTGCTTTACGCTCGCTCCAAATCTTTCGCGGTTGATGCAGCTTTTGTGTTACACGCTTTAATTCTGCGTCATCAATTTTTATAGGACGATGCACATGTATAGGCGTGATTTGCGCTTGTTTCACACCATAGGTATAAGGTAGATGCATCCAATTCGCTACTTCATCCCATTTGACATACGTGCCTGCGCCATGAATACAGAAAATAGATCCGGTTGGATGCGCCAGGTCTTTTTCACTGTCATAATCGATATGGGCAAGATGTTTTTCTTGGTGCTTGACCGGATAAAAGCCTTCCATCACAGCGTAAAAGCGACCTTTTCCTTTCGTATAGGAAGCAAGTGACAGCGCATAAGATTTTAATTGAAGACTGGGCGCCTTCGCATAAATAAACGTATAGCCGTCTCGCTCTTCTTGCGTTACATCCTCGCTGCCCATCCTTTCCACATCATAAAATGCACGAGAACTGTACATTGTGGGAACTTCTAAGCGATATCGCTCATAAGGCTCTAAAAGAATGGCGTTTCCTGCTTTTAACCCTTGACGCAGTGCACGTTTGGCCGCTTCACGAAAGTCGCCGCCGCTGGTATGTTTTTCATGTGCTTTGCCGCTTAAAAGTGTGATTTTCATATCCGTTAATAAAGAACCTGATAAAACTCCAACCAGTTCTTCTTGTGCAAGTGTACTTAAAATCGTGCGCTGAATATGCGTATCCAAAACATCACTTGGACATTTGCTTGCAAACACAATTCCTGAATTGGGAGGCAGCGGTTCCAACAATAAATGCACTTCTGCATAATGTCGCAATGGTTCATAATGCCCGACGCCTTCTACTGGCGTTACAACCGTTTCGCGATAGCTGATATTACCATCATCAAAGTGCACTTGTACATGATAGCGTTCATCAATCAGATTGCGCAGAATCTCCATTTGTATTTCTCCGCGGACTTGTATAAAAATGGCTTTTTTGTGCTCATCGTATGTAAGATGTAAAGAAGGATCTTCTTCTTGTAAAGATTTCAACTGTTTCATAAACGCAAATGCATCACAGTTTGTCGGCAGTAACATTTGATAGCGCATATTTGATGACAATATCGGTGTTTTCACATTTGGATCAGAACCAATGGTTTCTTTGATCTGAATCGAATGAAGACCTTTGAGTGCACAGACATGACCGGCGCTCAGTTCTTGAACCAATTGATAATTGGTGCCGTGATACCTTCGTATTTGATCAATTTTTTCATCTTTCCATTTTGTTTTTGACAAAAGCGTTCCTCCGGTAATTTTCACATGCGTCAAACGATTGCCTTGTTCATCATGAGAAATTTTATAAACAAAAGCACTGTTTTCTTTTGGATATTCGCATGCTTTCATGAATCGCTCCCATCCTTGAATCAAACTTGTTATGCCTTCCATTGTTTTTGCTGAGCCAAAAAAACAAGGAAAGATATTTCGCTCTTTGATAGCCGTTTGTATAAGCGCATCTTCCACATATCCTCTCGTTAAATATGAATCTAACCATTCCTCATCAAAAAGTGCAATTTCTTCTTGAAAATCAGTTTCCGCTTGTGTAAAATCAACGCACGAAACACATAGGCGCTGTTTTAATTCTTTCATGATTTCTGTTTTTGATTGAAAGGCCATATCCATCTTATTGATATATACAAAGACGGGAATCTGGTAGTGTTTTAACAACCTCCAGATCGTTTCACTGTGCGCTTGTACACCATCCGTTGCGCTAATCATGAGCACTGCATAGTCCAACACCTGCAAAGTACGCTCCATTTCTGCGGAAAAATCCACATGTCCCGGTGTATCCAATATCGTATATTCGAAGCGCTGTTTTGGCAATATGACTTCTTTAGAAAAAATGGTAATGCCGCGCTCTTTTTCCTGATGATCATTGTCTAAAAAAGCAGTGCCGTGATCCACCCTCCCCAATTGTTTCAATTGTTTACAAGCATATAACAATGCTTCAATGAGTGATGTTTTTCCGGCATCCACATGCGCCAATATGCCAAGAATGATTGGTTTCAAACCGATCCCTCGTTTCTTTACCATCTATTTTACAATGAAAGTATGGGAAAAGAAAGCAAAAAAGAAATTTCTATATACATTGTATTTTCAAATGAATAAGAAATTTCTTGTTCTATCATAAATACGAATAAAGATAACGTAAAGCATTTCCATAAGCAATATCGACGATTTCCTGTCTACTGAATCCTTGTGTCTTCATTTCTTGTATGATTTTCTGTGCGTTGGATGGTTCTTTCAGATCTGTCAACATCGTTTCCGTCGCACCATCATAATCATCCATGAAATCCAATCCCAATGCAATATGTGCAACGCCAATTTTTGTTTTCAGATACTGCATATGGTGTACCAGTGATGCGATTGTTTGATGTTCACGCTGTGGATGAACAAAAGCACCGGCACATACCACCGATACAAGACCACCACGATCACATAATGCGAATAACTGCTCATCATAAAGATTGCGTGGATGATCGCATAACGCTCTGGCATTGGAATGCGTTGCCATAACTTTATCATTGCAATTTTCCATAATGTCCCAGAATGTTTTCTCATTCGCATGTGAAACATCAATGATCATGTTATGTTGTTGCATTCGTTTCAATGCTTGAATGCCTAATTCACTCAATCCACGGTTTGAATTTCCGCGAACACCTGTCGCAAGCGCATTTTCATCATTCCATGCAAAGGAAGCAATTTTGATATGATGGTCGTGAAGCCAATCAATCTTTTCTTCCACATCACTTTGAATGCCGCACATACCTTCCACCGTACAAATCGCATGTAGCAAAGCCTCTTTTGTTAAATCGTCCTTATCTTTTACAAGACGGATATCAAAACTTTGATCAATTTCTTCTTGTAAGGCCAGTATCATTTCCTGCATGTCATTCCAAGATTCATTTCCTTCAAAATAAGATGCCATACATACCCATGAAAACCCACCTGCTTTTCGTTTTGGCAACTGTTCATTTGTGAGACTGTTAAAGATAGTGCATTTTCGCTGTTTCATAATCGCATAGCCAATATCTCCATGAAAATCAAACAGTTTCATCATAGATCACATCGAAATATTTCATTTCAATTCCTTCCTCTCTACCAGTATCGTATGCACGATTTCCCAAAAGATTGAACAAATCACAAAGATCTGCTTGATGATAAATACATGCGTAAACGATGTCCATTGCTTGTGTTGCCAACTGTAATGCCCTATTATATAAATCAAAAAAAGATGCATGAGAAGGTTTTGCGTCACAAGGATGTTTCCATTCTTTTTTGTTGAGATTTAAAATATCATACGAATCATCGATTTCATTTGGAATCACATTACCGCTGATCATCCATGGCTGATGCAAAATGCCTTCCAAGACCTTTAAAGCTTTTGTTTTTCTTCCTTTCGGGTCTCTGAGCAGTTTCTGTATTTGTTTCCAGCTGTCTAAGCATTCTCTGATTTGGTTAACTTTTATATCCTGATGGAAAAGATCTTTACATATGGGAACATATATTCTGGCAATGGCTTGTAACATCGCTTGATCGTACGCACAGATCATAGAACAGTCGTAGGACGCAATATCCGTCTGTTTCCATTTTTGTAACATCATCGCATCCAACATGGATTCAAAGCGATGATGATAGCCTGCACTCACGCCGCGACAATTACCTGTACGATAAAAAATATAAGGATGTGTCGTTGTATCCAGCGCCCAATGACAAACATGTCCCATTAAATAAGCAATTTCTCTTGATTGAATAGCGATGTTTGCTTCTTGTTTGATGATGTTTATCGCTTGTGCATAAAAATCATTGATATGCGTACTGTGAATCAGACTTCCCAAGTGATTGAGCGTATGATCCTTATATACTTTCCATGGTCGCATATGATAAAAGAACATAAAATCAGGACCACTGGAGCCTATTCCATACAATTGTGAATGTTCGCTGATGATGTGTAGCAGCAACGGATTGCTTAATTGTTTATAAGCTTGATGCGCAAAAATATGATGTGTGATAAGATTTGGCATGCGATTTTCCCCTTCCTTTGTTAGATTTTATTATACCACAGCTGATTGTGAAATGTGAAAAAGGATTGATAATGTTTCATTATTCTTGATATAATGGTTTTGTAAGAAAAGGAGTGTATGTATGAAATCATTTATCGCAGAATTTAAAACGTTCATTATGCGCGGTAACGTATTAGATCTGGCTGTTGGTGTCATCATTGGCGGTGCTTTTCAAAAAATTGTCAATTCTTTGGTCAATGATTTGATTATGCCCATCATCACGTTAATCACAGGCGGTATTAATTATTCTGATATGTTTCTATCCTTGGATGGGAATCAATATCATACATTGGCACAAGCACAAGAAGCAGGTGCTTCTACGTTAAATTATGGTATTTTTATTACCGAAACCATTAATTTTCTTATCATGGCTTTTGTGATTTTCTTATTAGTAAAAACGATGAATCAATTAGCAAACAAAGTAAAAAAAGAAGAAAAGCCACAAGCTGCCGCAACGAAGACATGCCCGTTCTGCAAAACAGAAATCGCTATAGATGCAAAGCGTTGTCCACATTGTACATCGATATTGGATACAAACGAAAACAAGCTTCAAGATGCTTAAAGATCTTGAAGTTTTTTTATGATATTTAATTTTTTAAACTTTGTAAAGGCGCAGGAATACGTCCGCCACGATCGATCATTACTTTACAAGAGGATGTATTGACACGCATTACTGGGCCACTTCCCAAAAGACCGCCAAAGGATAACTCATCGCCAACTTGTTTTCCAATCGCCGGAATCGCTCTTACCGCTGTTGTTTTAGAATTCACCATTCCAATCGCTGCTTCATCTGCGATAATGCCAGAAATAATTTCAGCACTTGTATCACCCGGAATCACGACCATATCCAGTCCTACAGAACATACTGCGGTCATCGCTTCCAATTTTTCCAAACTTAAAGCACCTTCTCTAGCCGCATGAATCATGCCCGCATCTTCAGAAACCGGAATGAATGCGCCAGACAATCCTCCCACAGCGCCGGATGCCATCACGCCGCCTTTTTTAACCGCATCATTGAGCATTGCCAAACAAGCGGTCGTTCCATAAGCACCGCAAGCTTCTAATCCCATCTCTTCTAAGATATATGCCACACTATCGCCAATCGCCGGAGTGGGTGCCAAGGATAAATCCACGATGCCAAACGGTACATTTAACCGTTCACTTGCAATACTCCCTACCAATTGTCCCATTCTGGTAATTTTAAACGCTGTGCGCTTAATCAAATCCGCGATCTCATGCATCGGAAGATCCTTGGACGCCTTTGATAAAACAGAACGTACAACACCCGGTCCGGAAACGCCAACATTGATGACCACATCAGCTTCTCCTACTCCATGGAAGGCCCCTGCCATAAACGGATTATCTTCAGGTGCATTACAGAATACAACTAGCTTTGCGGCACCAATGCAATCTTTGTCTTTGGTCAATTCTGCAGCTTCCTTTACTTTTTTACCCATAAGCTTAACCGCATCCATATTGATACCAGCCTTCGTGGATCCAACATTGACGCTTGCACATACATGCTCTGTCTGCGCCAATGCTTGGGGAATCGCTTCAATAAGTTCCCTGTCACCTGCAGAAAAGCCTTTTTGAACCAATGCGGAAAAACCGCCAATAAAATTCACTCCAACCTCTTTTGCACATCTTTCCAGTGTCAATGCATATTTGATTGGATCGCCACCACTTACCCCTATCAGCATAGCAATCGGTGTTACAGAAATTCGCTTATTGATAATGGGTATACCATATTCTTTCTCAATGTCTTCCCCTGTTTTTAAAAGATCGTTTGCTACTCTTGTAATTTTCCTATAAATTTTTTCACAAGATGTATCAATATTTGAATCTGCACAATCCAGCAATGAAATACCCATCGTGATGGTTCTAACATCAAGATAGTCTTCATCAATCATCTTTATCGTTTCTAAAATTTCATTTACGTTGATCATATCATTCTCCTATATCTTATGCATGGAATTGAATATATCCTCATGCATAACATGTATCACAAGATTTTTTAGTTTTCCTGTTTCTTCCATATGCTGAGCAAATTCGCTCAATGGTAAATTTAATTCAGTAATATCTATAACCATAAACATCGCAAACATATCTTGTACGATTGTTTGCGTAACTTCTAAAACATTTGCGTTCGCACTTGCGCATTCTTGACTGACATCAGAAAGTATGCCTACCATATCTTTTCCTAAAACACTAACTACTGCTTTCATAACTTCCTCCTTATCTTCCTATTGATACGAGCCTAATTATACGATAATTTCTATGGATTGTATAGTTTATCGTATCGATATGCAATAAAAATATGAAGAAAATAGACAAATTACGAAAAGTGTATCAGTATCATAGAAAAAAGTCCATTTCCTTGAGGAAATGGACTTTTATTGGATATCTAAATTATTGTAGGGATAAAAGTAGGCTATAAATTATCATAGGGTCAAGATGAAGGTGATCTCTAAATTATTGTAGGGTGATCCTTTTTGTTCATTTTCATAAAAAATCCTTTCATAGTAGAATGTAATTGCCAAACAACATTTCTATGAAAGGAGTGGTTTTAACCATGTTTATTTTATCAGATATGCTGGGGATTCCTCAAGACATTGTTTCTGATATCTCTT
>CAJTIT010000033.1 GCA_910576345.1 Erysipelotrichales bacterium | reverse complement strand
ATCACCAAAGATGATAAGCCTAATAAGGTCTATATCCCTCCAATGTCTCATCCTTGGAAACACGCTTCTTTTCAAGCTTATATTGCGAAACAAAAGCACCGTAATCTTGGTGCTAATGTTTAACTTTTTTTGGGACATTTTCATTTTCGCTTGACACCCTATTATACTTCTATGCTTGACTTTAACCTACCATTACAACTTCCTAAAAAAACACATGTCTTCTAATAGAAACATGTGTAAAGATTAAAACAGATCTAGTATTTCTTCCTGCGTCATATTTGTAATAATTCCATCACTCTGTGTAATAATCGAGTCATGCAGATCCTTCTTTTTCTCTTGAAGCAACATGATTTTTTCTTCAATTGTATCTCTTGTGATTAGCTTAAACACTTGTACATTGTTATGCTGTCCAATACGATACGCACGATCAGTTGCCTGGTTTTGTGCAGACACATTCCACCATGGATCAAAATGAATGACCACCTCTGCGCTGGTTAAATTCAATCCGGTTCCTCCGGCTTTTAAGGATATCAAAAATACCGGAATATCATTGGTATTGAATGCATTCACCAAATGTTGACGCTGTGCTTTAGGCGTAGATCCTTTCAACAGGTAATATGGTATTCCTTTATCGCTCAACGCATCTTCCAATAACGAAAGGAGCGATGTAAACTGTGAAAACAATAAAATCTTTTTCCCTGAAGAAATACAATTTTCAATTAATTCCATACAGGCATCCAATTTTGCTGATGCACCATCATAATTTTCATAGATGAGACGCGGATCACAACAAAACTGTCGAAGTCTTGTCAACATGCTCAAAATCATAATTCTGGACTTGGAAATTCCCTTTGTTGCGAAAGCCGTGCTGAGATCATCACGAATCAGAGCCACATTGGCCATATAAGCCTTGCGCGCTGTCTCATCCAAATCAATTAACAAGGTCTTTTCAACTTTCTCAGGCAATTCCTTCAACACATCCTTCTTCACGCGGCGAAGAATAAACGGCTCCACCATACGGCGCAGTTTTTCCAATACCGCATGATCGTTTTCCTTAACGATTGGTATTTCAAATACACCTTTAAAATACGCATAATGATATAAATATCCCGGCATCAGGAAATCAAAAATTGACCACAACTCCGCAAGTGAATTCTCAATCGGCGTACCCGTCAGCGCAAACTTATGCAGCGCATGAATTTGCTTTACACACTGTGCGTTTTTCGTCGTGTGATTTTTAATATATTGCGCTTCATCCAAAATCTGGTAAGTAAACGTAATATTCTGATACCATTCAATATCACGCTTCAAATAATCAAAAGATGTGATAATCACATCATAATGCTTGCGGCTACATAACAGTGCTTTACGCTCATCTCCGTTTCCGGAAATGATCACACTGCTAAGATTATCTGAAAATTTATCAATCTCATTTTGCCAGTTCAACAACAGACTGGATGGACAAACAACCAATGTCATCGCATCCTTGTTATGATTCTTTTCATCTTGCAACAATGCAATGATTTGAATTGTCTTACCAATTCCCATATCATCTGCCAGTATGCCGCCAAAACCATACTTTGCCATTGTTTTCAGCCAGCGAAAACCACTTTTTTGATAATTTCTAAGCGTTGAGCGCATAGAATCCGGTACATTAAAATCGCTGTCTTCAAAGTTTCGAATATTACGTACAATCTCTTTGAACGATGACGCCCTATCCATTTGGATCATTTCCGTATTTTTCATCACATTATCCAAATATAGTGCCCTGAATTTTTCTGCCTTGATCATACCTTTTTCAATTTCATTTTCTTTTACTTGAAGACCATCCAATATATAAGACAACTCAGACAATGCACTGTCTTCTATATTAACAAAGGACCCATCTTTCATTCGATAATACTTCTTATTTAAACGATATGCTTTTAAGACATCTGCCAGTTCATCAATTGGAAAGTCATAAGCATCAAAACTGATTTCCAACAAATCTGTATCGATGCGTACACCCATAGATATAGAAAAGCGATCCTTGATCTTTAAATGGCGCATATTATCACTCGTATAAATTTCACAATCGTGGCTCAATTCCTGAATGCCATGACTTAAAAATTCATACATAGCATCTTGCGAGTGCTCAATATACGCAAAACCGTCATTTGCGTCAATGCGCGTCATATACCTCGTCAATATCAAACGCGTTGCAATCTCATCATTGAAATTGCGCGCAGCTGAAATTGCATCTGTTGAAAATGCATTGTATCGCATATCGCCATAACAATATACCAGTTTTGCGGAAAGCACATCGTATTTCGGTAAATCCAAATAAAGCCTTGTCACCAAAGGAAGCGGCGCAAATTTTGATAAATCATCGCCTTCTATCGGTAAATCGTTTTTAACAGACAAAATGACGTTATGATAAAAATTCGGCATGAATTCCTCTGACAAATGCAAGGCATCACGTTTTTTATAGAACGTTGTCAATAAAACGCGACAGTTTTTTGCGTAAGATGGTACACAACGATACAGGGAATGTTTATGCAAGATATAAATGGTTTCCATCCCTGGGAAAATAAGAAAATTCATGTCATTGAGCGTTATATGATAACCGTCCTGATCTTTGAAAACAATCAAATGAATCGGTGGATTGCCATTCACAAATTTCATATTCGTTAATGTGTTCGCTTTCACCCGATAATAAACGTCCTGCCCTTCATACATATGGTAAAACTCATCTAAAGCATGTGGTGTCATACACAAATTTTTTGGCTGCGGTGCATTTCGATAATGATATGTATTTACAAAAAAGAGCGTATCTGTGCGGTGTGCATAAAGAAAGTCCAGCAACTTCTGTGATTCATCATCAAAACTATTGCGATGATGTAGCAATTCCAGTTCATTTCCATAACGTTTTCTGGCATTATTATCAATATCAATTAAGAATGCATCCAGATCCTTGACCACATATTGCTTGGTTTCTCCAACCTTCAATGTGACAGCCAATACATCACGATTGCGGATTTCCAGCACTGGCTCAATATGAATGGATTGCTTCAGATTGAGCGCCAGCGTAGAATAAACAATAGCATCTTCATATGTATTCATGACTTGAAGCGCCCATGCATCTTTCAGCGTACTTTGTTCCTGGTTGTCTTTTACAACACGATGTTCCTGTTCTTCATACAGCTTTAACAAAACTGCCGTACAATGTTCACAGATTTGTGCATTTTCATGTTTTGAACAGTTACACATATGTGCTTTTACCAAAAAATCTTCTTTATCTACGGACATATTGACTTCATGATAAAGCTTTCCATCTTGAACGATCGCATTGATTAATATTAAATCATGGATGGAGTAATCATCAATTTCCAATGAACCGATGCGCTTATCCTTTACCAGCATTTCTGCATTTTGATAGATTTCATCTGTTTGCGCAAAATCTTTAATTTGAGCCTGCGTAAATTCCATTCATACCAACCTTTCGTAATACGTTGTTATCATTCTTGTCTAGATAATACTTATCTCTTTTATGTTATAGAAAAATGATAATTGTATTCAAAAAACACGCAAGTTATTCATTTGCATGTTTTTCTCACGAGATCATCGCTTTTTTGGATACGATGATGTATTCAGTAACTGATTGGCATGATCCAGCATTTGCTTATCTGGAGGATCAATGCCGTTCAGTTGATATGGTATGCCCAAGTTCATCCATTTATAAACACCAAGTGTGTGATATGGCAAGATTTCTACTTTCTCAACATTTTCCAATGTAGATAAAAATGCGTTTAATTGCAGCAGCCAAGCATCATTGCTATTAATTGAAGGAACCAGCACATGTCGAATCCATACCGGCTGATTGTTTTCAGACAGAAACTTTGCCATTTCTAATATATTTTGATTCGTACATCCTGTTAATTTCTGATGAGCAGCATCATCGATATGTTTAATATCCAGCAAAAACAAATCCACAACTGCAAGAAGCTGTTTGAATTTAGAAAGAAATGAATCTTTTTTTGTAAAGGGCTGTCCACCGGTATCCACTGTCACATGAATACCTTCTTTTTTGGCAAGCGTGCAGAATTCCAACAGAAAATCCATCTGTAAGAGTGGCTCTCCTCCGCTGATGGTAATACCTCCTTCATGGCTCCAATAACTGCGATAGCGAAGTGCTTGTTTCAGCAAATCTTCCGCATTCACAACCTTTTGGGATATAAGATTCCATGTATCAGGATTGTGACAAAATTGGCAACGCATCGCACATCCTTGCAAGAAAATCACATAGCGAACCCCAGGTCCGTCAACAGATCCAAAGGTTTCAATGGAATGCACATAACCTTGATGTTTTGACATCAAAATTCCCTCATTTCTTATATAAATCGCTTTCCATCGCTAGATTTTGATGGTTTACAGTTGTGCATGACAAGTTCTGGAGATGACATCCAGCTGCTGTTCATGCGTCAAGTCTATAAATTTCACCGCATAGCCGGAAACACGAATGGTAAAGTTCGCATATTCTTCTTTTTCCGGATGCTCCATTGCATCTTTCAATTTCTCAATACCAAATACATTCACATTCAAATGATGTGCACCCTGATCGAAATAACCATCCAATACATGAACAAGATTTGAAATGCGTTCTTCTTCACTGTGTCCAAGAGCGCCTGGATTGATGGTCTGGGTATTGGAAATGCCGTCTAATGCATATTCATATGGCAGTTTGGCAACAGAGTTTAATGATGCCAATAAACCGTTTTGTTCCGCACCATAAGCTGGATTGGCACCCGGAGAAAGTGGTTCTCCTGCTTTTCGACCATCCGGCATAGCACCCGTCGCTTTTCCATAAACCACATTGCTTGTGATAGTCAAAATGGAAGTTGTTGGTTCTGCATGACGATAGGTATGACGTTTTTCAATTTTTTCCATAAACGTTTTTAACAACCATACGGCAATATCATCTGCACGATCATCATCATTTCCATAGCGAGGGAAATCCCCTTCTACTTCATAGTCAATGACCAATCCGTCTTCATTACGTACTGTTTTTACTTTTGCATACTTAATGGCGGATAAAGAATCAATGACATGTGAGAATCCGGCAATACCGGTTGCAAACGTTCTTCTTACATCTGTATCGATCAAAGCCATCTGACTAGCTTCATAGTAGTATTTATCATGCATATATTGGATCAAATTCAAAATATTGACATATAGATCTGCCAGCCATTCCATCATGATGTCATATTTATGCATTACTTCATCATAATCTAGATATTCTGATGTGATTGGCGCATATTCCGGGCCGACCTGTAGCTTTGTTTTTTCATCGACACCGCCATTGATGGCATATAACAGACATTTCGCCAAATTAGCACGCGCACCAAAGAACTGCATTTCTTTTCCTGTTTGCGTAGCGGATACACAACAGCAAACTGCGTAGTCATCTCCCCAAACCGGACGCATGACATCATCATTTTCATATTGTACACTGCTTGTATCGATAGAAATCTTCGCAGAGTATCGTTTGAAATTCTCCGGCAAATGAGAAGAATACAGTACCGTTAGGTTCGGTTCTGGTGCAGGTCCCATGTTTTCAAGCGTATGCAAGAAACGATAATCAGATTTTGTGACCATGTGACGTCCATCCATGCCCAATCCTGCCAAATCAAGCGTTGCCCAAACCGGATCTCCCGAGAACAGCTGATTATAAGAAGGAATTCTGGCAAATTTCACCATACGGAATTTCATTGTCATATGATCAATCAATTCCTGTGCTTGTGTCTCATTTAACACGCCGTTTTTTAAGTCACGTTCGATATAGATATCAATAAATGTTGAAACTCGGCCGACGCTCATTGCCGCACCGTTTTGTGTTTTGATCGCTGCTAAGTAGCCAAAGTATAGCCATTGTACCGCTTCTTTTGCATTGGTCGCAGGTTGACTGATGTCAAAGCCGTAAATCGCAGCCATTTCTTTCATACCTTTTAACGCTTTGATCTGCTCTGCCAATTCTTCTCTTTGACGAATGATATCATCCATCATAACACCACAGCCACAGTTGGCTTTGTCTTTTTCTTTTTGTTCGATCAGATAATCAATACCATAAAGAGCAACTCTGCGATAGTCACCAACGATTCTTCCACGGCCATAGGTATCCGGCAAACCTGTTACGATTTTGTTTTTTCTTGCCATGCGCATTTCTGGCGTATAGCAATCATATACCGCATCATTATGCGTTTTATGATACTCATGAAAGATTTCATGCAGTTTCTCACTTGGCGTATAACCATATGTTGTACATGCTTCCTCACTCATTTTAATACCGCCATAAGGCATGAACGCACGTTTTAACGGTTTGTCTGTCTGTAAACCAACGACTTGTTCCAAATCTTTCATCGATGCATTGATATATCCAGCCGGATAAGAAGTCAAAGATGAAACGATTTCTGTTTCCATATCCAAAACGCCACCTTTGGCACGTTCTTCTTTTTGCAGCTTTTGTAATTCACCCCATAATTGATCAGTCGATTTGGTTGGACCAACCAAAAACGATTCATCTCCTTCATATGGTTCATAGTTATTTTGAATAAAATCACGGACATTGACTTCATCTTTCCAAATTCTTCCTTTGAAGCCGTCCCATGCATGACATTGATTGCTCATTTTGTTTACCTCCTGTATTATTTTCATATTATAAATAAAAAATCATCCATGTGCAATTCAAATGATTAAAATATTTCCATCTGCATTCTATTTCTGTTTGATCGACATAAATAAAACCATCTGGATTGCCCAGACGGTCGGCATTTCTACATTATACTTCCCGTGGTCGTTTCCACTTCGATCGTATGATCGTTTCCGTCAGTCGTATAACTGCATATACTTTACCATCGATCTACAAGTTCGTCAACCGTTTTGTAAGAATTTGGCACATGATGACGCTTGATTCATAATATGTAACAAGGGTGATTCACTTGAATTCTTCTTTTGTTTTATTTCAAGGTACCATGTGTAATCAATCATATCTGGATGCATTGATAGAGATATATCCTTATGATATTGATTCCGCACTTGTCTATACCTTATTAAACGAAACTTCGTATCCTCATCCAGCCTTGCTTCATTTCATTGAATATGTTCGCCATCTTCATAAGATATGGGTCATTGAGCAAATGGACAATCCCACAAAACTGGATGATTTAATCATGCGGATGAGCAGTATATCACAGCGCAATCAAAGTGTACTTCATGTGCATCAATTTGACATCGATGTAGTGTATCATGTTAGACCATTTGTTTTTCATCAACCGTATGCCAATCTATCTTTAAACGATATCACATTTGTCGATCAGATTCTCATGCGTCATTCATTTCAATTGTCGCTTCCAAATCAACTGTCATATCCAAAAATCATGTACGCAAAATCATTGCCTATCCGCTCATTGTCTATTGATCCAAATTCCTATTTTGGCGTGGGTGTGCAGATTGGTGATATGCAAGGATTCATTTTTGTACCAAAACGCTTTGCGATGATGATCAGCGCAATCGCTGCCTTGTACGCCCTTCGTGATCATATTACAACACCGCAGTTTCTATTGTTTTATGGCTGTATTGGCACGAAAGAGGAAAATCTGGTATATTACGATGCGGCAAATGAATGTTATATTGGACTATCAATGAAGCAATCTCCTTCCTGTTCTATTTTAGAGTGCTCACAAATGATGCAATCTCTTCTGTGTTTAAAAACATTGAAGAAAAAGGATTTAACTTTGTCATCATCGATGATTTCCTTGTGTGAAGAAGAAATTGGCATTTTGTTTTTGGGAAAGGATCATTTTGGAAAAAGTACAATTTTACAAACCATGATAGATGTCTGCGAAACAAATGGCATCGTCTTCAGGCAGCTGTTTGATCATTATGGCACCTTGCATATACTGGATGATCAACTCGCCGCGACAGGATCTTTAATCGGCGCATTGTTAGATGAGCATGTTATATACAAACATCAATTTCAGCACAAAAACGCTTATCATGTCCGTCTTTGTGATTCCAGCAATCACTCCTTTGCCTTGACGCCGTTTACCACCTATGAAAGTATTTGCCGTTTTCATAGCGTTCATGTGATCTGTATTTTAGATAATACATTTGAATCTAATGAGATCGAAAGAATTATTTCTTTGGAAAAAGCAAAAACGTATTTTTATGATATTTGCTGGATAGAAGATGAAGAAATCCAAACATGGTATGGTGAACGGATGGAATCATTCTTACATCAAATGTTTTTAAACGACATATTGATTCTGCGTATTCCTGTAAAAAGTAAACGATACTCTTCAATGCACCATTATCAGAAAATGGTTCACTCCATCATAAAAGAAATCAAAATAATTGAGAAATGATTGATTAAACTTACAAAAACCGATATACTTATTTTATCGGAGGTATGTATGCAAACTAAAGAAATATTAGACGCATTGGGTATGAAACGATCGCTTACCCGCATTGCGCATGAAATCATTGAACATAATAAAGGAATATCCGATATCATTCTTGTCGGTATCAAAACAAGAGGTATTGCATTGGCCAATCGTTTAAAAGACATGATTGAACAAGTAGAAGGAGTATCCGTTGATGTCTTTGCGCTGGATATTTCCAGCTTTCGTGATGATTTGGATCATCGCCATCCTTTACCTGATTTAGGCCTTCCTGTCAAGGATAAGAAAGTCATTCTTGTGGATGATGTACTATTTAAAGGAAGAACCGTGCGCGCTGCCATGGACGCGATCATGCATTGCGGACGGGCACGTGAGATTCAGCTTGCGGTACTGGTCGATCGTGGTCATCGTGAATTACCGATTCGAGCGGATTATATTGGCAAGAACATCCCTTCTTCGCTACAAGAGGCCGTGCGTGTCAATGTGAAGGAATTTGATGGAGTGGACGGTGTTTACATTGAAAAATAACAATGGGAAACTTTCTGATGTTTGATCAGAAAGTTTTTGTTTTAACACATACATGTTTTTTATTTTTTGCGCATATCCTTTTCATGAGGTGAACTTAATGTTATTCCATACATTTTTATTCATATTCTTAGCTGAAATGGCAGATAAAACTCAGCTCATGGTCATGGCACTTGCCAATAAGTATAAGTATAAGACAATCATCGCCGGCATGTGCATCGGAATTTTTACCGTCAGCGCATTATCGGTAATGGCTGGTGAACTCATTGCGAACTTTGTGCCGATGACACTAGTAAAAGTATGCGCTGCTTTAATGTTTCTTGCCTTTGGATTGTTCAATCTGGCACCAGGACAAGAGGATGAAAATCATCAAAATCTGCAATTTCGCTTTCCGATGATTTCTATCGCTTTTACATTTCTTGTGGCAGAATTGGGCGACAAAACGCAGTTGACAACCGTTGCATTGGCAGCGAATCATGCATCAAAGCATCCCTCCATCTTTCTAGGCGCATCATTGGGATTGATTTTGGCAAATTTATTGGGTATTTTAGCTGGTAAACTCATTTTTTCGCATTTGCGCGAAGAAACAGTGAAAGTCGTTTCCAGTTTCATCTTCTTTCTGTTTGGAAGTCTTAACTTAATGGAAGTCTTTACTCCTTCTATATGGATCATCTGTGTATACAGTATTGTGCTGATTATAATCGCCTATATGACCTACGAAAAAAAAAGAGTCTAGTTTACATGATCAATTACACTGTATTTTCTATCGATGCATAGGTATGTTATGGTATAATTAGGGCAGTCTTTAAAAGATAGAAAGTAGGTGTATTATGAAAGATACATGGTCTCTTGATGCATTGTATCAAGGTTATGAAGATCCACAATTTTTAGATGATCTCACATTGTTGGAAAAACAAAAGGATCATTTGAATATCACAAGCCAAAAGCTTTCACACACGGATGAGAAACATGTACTTGTTCAAGTATTACAGGAAGAAGAACGCTTTTTTGTGTTGCTAGGAAAATTGAGCAGTTATATGATGCTGCGTCAGGCATGTGATACTACCGATGCCAAGACTGTTGCGCTGATGGGACAGTTGGAACAGATTTCTTCCGATGCAACAAAAGCCATTACGAAAATCGAACGCTATATTCAAGAATGTGATAATCTGGATACATGGATTGATCAAAATGCATTTTTGAAAGAATATGCTTATGTATTAAAGGAAACAAAAAAGGATGGTCGCTATCATTTATCTGATGATGTGGAAGAAGTGATTGCGAAGCTCAATATTTCTGCCGGTAATGCTTGGTCAAATTTACAGGAGTATTTAACCAGCACATTAAAAGTCAATTATCACAATAAGGTACTGACATTAAGTGAAGTACGCAATCTTGCATATGATTCAAATAAAAATGTACGAAAAGCAGCATATGAAGCTGAAATCAAAGCATACGACAGCATTAAGCAAAGCGTAGCGTTTGCACTGAACCATATCAAGTCTCAAGTCAATACAATCTCTGATCTACGTGGCTTCCCTTCTCCGCTCGATATGACTTTGTATTATTCACGTATGGAAAAGTCAACACTAAATGCAATGATGAAACAAATCAATGCCTATCTACCTGTCTTTCATTCGTATTTAAAAACAAAGGCTCGGCTGTTAGGATATCCGAAACAGCTTCCCTGGTATGAACTGTTTGCGCCATTATCTGCAGATGAAAAATCGTTTACTTTGGATGAAGCCCATCATTATTTGATTCAGCATTTCCGTCCCTTTGCGGATGATTTGGCAGATATGATCGATCAAGCATTTGAAGATGCATGGATTGATTTCTATCCAAGAAATGGTAAAGTCGGTGGTGCATTTTGCGCTAATCTTACGATGATCAAGCAAAGCCGCATTCTGACCAATTTTGATGGCTCATTGGGTGATGTCGTAACGCTGGCACATGAATTGGGACATGCATATCATGGAAAAATGATCGAGTCGCATCGTCCTTTAAATACCAATTATTCCATGCCGGTTGCTGAAACTGCATCCACATTTAATGAGATCATAATTATGAATGCGGCCATTCAAGAAGAAAACGATCCAAAGATCAAATGCTCGTTAATTGAAAATCAACTTCAAAATTTAACGCAGATTATTTGTGACATTTATTCACGTTTCTTATTCGAACAGCGTGTATTTGAAAAACGACGCAGCGCATTTCTATTTGCGGATGATTTATGTGAAATGATGCTGGAAGCACAAAAAGAGGCGTATGGCGATGCCATAGATCCAGATACACTGCATCCATATATGTGGATTAATAAATCTCACTATTATTCACCTTCCTTGAGTTTCTATAATTTTCCATATGCGTTTGGCGGTTTGTTTGCGCGAGGACTTGTGGCTCAATATGAACAGCAAGGGGCCTCTTTTGTCGAGAAATATCGGCAGATGTTGCATGCGACAACTATTTCTTCAGTAGAGGAAGTCGCAAATATGGCAGGTATCGATTTAAGTGCTGCATCTTTCTGGATCAGCAGTTTGGAGTCTTGTAAGAAAACTGTTAATGAATTTATAGAATTGGCAGATCAACTGTTTTCGTAAACATTATGAAAAAAACACTTGCAATTTGAAGTGTTTTTTTGTATGATAATAGCGCATCAAATGCGAGTGTAGTTCAATGGTAGAACTTCAGCCTTCCAAGCTGACTACGTGAGTTCGATTCTCATCACTCGCTCCATATCGAATATAAGCTCCCTATTGATGGGAGTTTTTTCATGTTCTGAGAATCCTTGACCCAATTTTTGACCCAATGCATTATCTCTATGTTGGTAAAGCGTAATAGGCAATCAAAACCACGCCTGAAAGACGTGGTATGAACCAGCCCTATAAGGGCCTGTTGTTGCGCACGGTCTTTCGACCATTGAGGCCTGACAGCCGCAACACTTTCTCTAAACTGCCTCTACACAAATAAAAACAGCGTCAACCTATATACACAGGCTGACACATGATCAATCTCATTCATAATGCCCAACTGGCATGGTTAGATATTTCAAATCCTCTCGCTTATACTTCATTGAAGTTTCACGATTTTTCTTCATTATCCAGCAAGTGGCCGCATGTCCCAAATGCTTATCCGGATTATCTTGAAAAAAATCTTTTACGTATGCTTTATATTCCGCCAATTTCTCTAAACGATTTTTATGATTCTTTGCCTCAAAAAAGATACGATGATATGCTTCCAATGACTCCAGATACATACTTTGGGGATGCGCTTCTAACCATTCCCTCAGCTTACGATAAAAAAGAAAATTATCACCGATCTGTTCATGATAAAACTGCCGAACATCTTCTTCCGTAGCGTCTGTTAATCCAATGATGGATTCAAGTAAAATCTTGGAACGCTTTTTAGGCTTCACATGATATAAGTATTGATCGGTTCTTTCTTTTAATTCTGCACTAGTTCCGGTTGTCATTAATCCATGCCTGCGGCAGAACTCTATCAATTCTTCTTTCGAATAATCATACTCTCTAAATTCTTCTACACTTATATACTCATCCAAAGCTGGTTTGTTACTCATCATTCCATATACCATCCTACATCCATTAACGTAAATATTTATTTACATTTGCATCATGTTCTTCTTGTGTTCTGGCATAATATACGGTTCCGTCTCCATAAATATCTGCCATAAAATAATAATAATCATTTTCTGTTGGATGCAAAGCCGCCATAATCGCATCCTTGCCAGGATTTAAAATCGGACCGACGGGAAGTCCTGCATATAAATATGTATTATAGGGCGAATCAATATTCGCATTGAGTTCGCAATCCTCTGCAGTTTTGTATTCATCATATAATGCATAGCAAATGGTTACACTAGATCCAAGATGCATATTAATTGCAAGACGATTATAGAACACACCGCTAACAAGTCCCATGTCTTCAGTTGTACTTGCTTCATACTGCACCATAGAAGCCATTGTGATAATATCATGCATCGATACATTACTTGATGAAAGATCGTCCTTATACGTCTCATATACTTTTTCAAACTGATTCAAAAAAGTTTCCGTAATTTCTTCTTTAGTCGCATCTAATTCAAAAGCATACGTCTCTGGATACAAATATCCTTCCAAAGCCACTCTGACCTGATCATTCAAAATATCGTCACTTAAAAACTCATATTTATCAATCAATGTCTTTAAGTATGTTTCATCGTTCCATAATGCGATCAACTCATCCGCAGATACATCCAGTTTTTCTTCTAAGGCCGCGGCTATATCTTTTGCCCATATACCTTCACGAAATGTAATCGTGACCTGATGGGCATTGGCATGATTGGCATCATTCAGATAGCGCAGTATTTCACGTGTGCTCCACGATTTATCCAACTGAAAACTGCCAGCTTTTACTTCATGAAGACCCTGAAAACGCGCATAAATTTTTGCCATGGTCGCATTTTGAATAATCCCTTGTTCATCCAAGCGTGTAATCACACTTGAAGAACTGTCTCCTTCCATTACTTCAAACGTAACCAGTTCACTTTCAGAAGCAACCGGACGCAATGAAAATTGATAAAACAAAAAAGATCCTAAAAACACAATCAAGACAAATGCAGTAACAATGGCGCCAATCAATAATTTTCTATTCCGTATCATCCTCACCAAACGCTCCTATCACTTCTTCAATCATTTCCCATTCCTGATCTGATTCAATCGGCAAAAGATTTCCGTCATCATCATATGCGGACGCAAACACTTCACCACTTTCATCCGCAGGATCTTGAAAAACCACATAGTTTCTCTTAGCTGCTTCGTCTTCAAACGTAAACAAGATTTCCATTTCCATTTCGTTGCCATCTTCGTCATGTACAAACAATGTATTCGATTCTAACATCATCCTTTATCCTCCTTATATAAAGCAAGGGGCAACATCGCCCCTGTTTAATTTCTACTGTCCAAATATCCCTGCAAAATGCCCACTGCCGCCATTTGATCAATCACCTTTTTGCGATTTTTTCTTGAAACATCAGCCGCAATGAGAATTTTTTCCGCTGCAACTGTCGTAAGGCGCTCATCCCATAATACAACATGGACGCCCAGTGTTTCCAATTTCTCTTTAAACGCAATGGAGATTTCTCCACGTATGCCAATGTCACCATTCATATGTTTCGGTAAACCCAACACAACGGTATCCGTTTGAAATTCCTCTATGTATTTTGAAACTTTTTGAAATGCTTCATCATAATTTTCATTAGAAAAACGAATAGTCTCCACCGGCCTCGCAATCATCGCAAGTACATCCGAAACACTAACACCGCATGTTTTTGAACCTAAATCCAATCCCAAAATGCGCATATTAATTTTGATCGTCCTCAAGATAGGAGCGTACCAGTTCTTCAATAATCTCATAACGCTCTACTGTTTGGATAATCGTTCGTGCATTGTTATGAGACGAGATATAAGCGGGATCATTGGAAATCAGATAACCGGACAGCTGATTCACAGAATTGTAGCCTCGCTCATCCAATGCTTCCTTTACGATGCGCAAAATATGCTTGATATTGTCTCTACGCAATTCATCTGACTTGAATGACATGGTTTCAGTAATATCTTTCATGGTATTACCCCCTTTTCTTACTAAGTACTATTTTAACTTAAATGGACAAAAATTTAAAGACTTAATCCAAGTTTATTTTTAATAAATGTAATTGCATTCTCCACTTTTTCAATATTTTTAGCGCCTGCTTGTGCCAAATCAGGACGTCCGCCACCTTTTCCATCACAAATCATTGCTGCCTCTTTGACCAAATCACCGCACTTGACGCCATTCTTGACAGCTTTTGCATCCGCACCGGCAACAAATACAACTTTATCATCCTTAACGCTGCTTAAAAATACAATACAAGGTTCCATTTGTGATTTAATGGTAGTCGTAATATCTTTCAGTGCATTCGCATCAGCGCCATCGACTCGTGCAACGATGGTATGGATACCCTGGACATCTATGCTTTGATCCATTAATTCTTTTGCCTTTAATACAAACATTTTATTATGTAATTGCGCCAATTCCTTCTTCATTGTGTCCATTTCCTGAATAAGACCGGAAACCTTTTCATCCACTTGATGGATGCCTTTCATTTTTAAATCTGCCGCAATGTTTTTTAGTGTCTGTTCTTCTTGTGCAAATGTTTCATATGCATCATAGCCAGTCTTGGCGGTAATACGTCGAATGCCGGATCCAATACTTTCCTCTGATACAATTTTGCACAAACCGATTTCTTTGGTGCGATAGACATGGCATCCTCCGCAGAATTCTTTGGATACATCCCCCATAGTCACAACACGCACAATATCACCGTACTTTTCGTCGAACAGCGCCGTTGCTCCACTTTTTTTCGCCTCTTCAATAGGAAGCAATTCTTTGTTTACGGGATAATCATCAGCGATATAGACATTCACTATCCGCTCAATCTCTTGTAGCTGTTCATTGGAGACCTTTTCAAAATGCGTGAAGTCAAAACGCAGATATTCATGTGATACAAAGGAACCTGCCTGTGCCACATGAGAGCCGACCACCTGTTTCAGAGCACTTTGCAATAAATGGGTACAAGAGTGATTGGAAGTAATAATGCTGCGCTTTTTTACATCAATGGAAGCTGTCACTTGATCCTGTATATGGATTGTACCATTTTGCACTTCCACATGATGCAGATGCTGTTTATGTGGTGCCTTGATTACATTTGTGACAACCAAATCCATAGATGCGCCTGTCATGGTTCCACTATCGCCAATTTGACCACCGCTTTCCGCATAAAACACCGTTTGATCCAATATCACATCTCCATATGTATCTATACAATCAACTGCTTCTCCATCTTTGAACAACCCAATAATTCTCGCTTGGATACTTGATTGCTCATAACCAACAAAGGTGCTTTCTTTGGTAAAATTCATTAAGTCGGCAGATTGTGAAGACATTGATTGCATATGATCTCTTGCATTTCTTGCTCGCTCTCTTTGCTTGTCCATTTCTTTTTGAAAGCCATCTTCATCAACTTGGAAGCCATATTCTTCAGCCATTTCCATCGTAAGTTCAAATGGGAAACCATACGTATCATATAACATAAAAGCGCTTTTGCCATCAATGATTTTTTGGTCTGCTTGTTTCATAACATCGAGCATGAGTTTTTCACCATCCGCCAGCGTCATCTGAAAACGTTCTTCCTCCGTTTTGACCAATTTGGCAATATAGTCCAGTTTTTCTTTCAAATATGGATAGAAATCTTTCATAATTTCATAAACGACAGGAACCAAACGATAAAGAAAAGCCCCTTCGATTTCCAATTTACGCCCAAAACGCACAGCCCTTCTCAAAACCCTTCTCAGTACATAGCCCCTGCCTTCATTGGAAAACAAAGCGCCATCTGCCAAGGCGAACGTAACGGTACGAATGTGATCCGCAATGACACGGTAAGCCATTTTGTATTCACCTTCATATGCATGTTTTGAAAAAGATTCACAAGCATGGATGATCGGTAAAAACAAATCCGTGTCAAAATTTGTCTCTCCGCCTTGTATGAGTGAAACCAAACGCTCCAATCCCATACCGGTGTCTATATTTTTCTGCGGCAGTTCCTTGTACGCACTGCGTGGTAAATCCGGTTTACAATCATATTGTGAGAAAACAACATTCCAAACTTCTATATAACGATCGTTGTCTATTTCCTCAAAAAACAATTGTTCTCCCAATCCTTGTGGATCGTATGCCGCTCCACGATCATAAAAGATTTCAGAATCCGGTCCGCCTGGACCCTCTCCAATTTCCCAAAAGTTTTCCTTTGTTTTTAATATATGAGAAGGATCGACACCACATTCTTTTGTCCATATGTTATATGCATCTTCATCATCTTCATATACGGAAACATATAATTTTTCTTTTGGAAAATGAATCCATGATTCACTTGTTAGAAATTCCCATGCGAAATGAATCGCATCCCTTTTGAAATAATCGCCAATTGAAAAATTGCCCAACATTTCAAAAAACGTATGATGTCTTGCAGTTTTTCCAACATTTTCAATATCATTGGTACGTATGGATTTCTGTGCATTTGCAATTCTTGGTTTTTCCGGTTTCATAGAACCGTCAAAATACTTTTTCAGCGCCGCAACACCGGCATTGATCCATAACAAGGTCGGATCATTATGGGGAACAAGAGAAGCGCCTGGCTCAATCATATGATCCTTTGATTGAAAATAATCCAAAAACATTTGTCTGACTTGATTTCCTGTTAATTGTTTCATACATATCCTCCTCATAATAAAAAAAATCCTGAACACTCAGGAACGAAATCATTTTCCGCGGTACCATCCCGATTTGCCTCCTATGGGAAGCACACCTTTTCATCCTATCGTTGATGTGTTCTACGCAAGAATCTCACAAGCAGCGTTCCTAATCATTCCTGAAGATTTTCACCAACCATCTTCTCTCTATGAAAAAGAATTTGAAAAGTACTATATCTTGTTCATTGGCTCTTGATTTACAGGCAATATTATACCATAATCAGAAATAAAAAGGCAAATTTTTTACGTATCCTCCGGTATCGGAATATCTTTCATCGCTTCATCAAAATCATACCAAATATCTTCCCATTTCCCAATCGTATCTTTTGTTTTGGCATGAAGATATGAACGAAACGCAATCTGCATGATACTAGCAAAGATAGGTGAAAGCAATACACCGGGAATACCAAATAACGCTTCTGCAACAAACAGTGCGACAAATGTTAAAATAGGTCGCACATCCATCGTTTTGTTAAAAATCATCGGTTGCACAAAATTTGCTTCAATCTGTTGGGTCAGCCAGATGAGAAAAAATGCAAACCAAGGAAGCACGTCATAGCTCAAAGCACCTACCAGAATGACGAACAAAAGTCCAACCGTTGGTCCGATATAAGGAAACAGATTGCTTAAGGCTAACAAAATCGCATACAAAAGCACATTAGGAAAATCTGCCGCATATAAAATAACACCGCTGGTAACCGCCACAAACCCAAGATCAAGCAATGTTCCAATTAAGTATTGATAGACGATATTGCTCATTGTCTTGTAAAAGGTCACAAATTGATGATAATTGTGAAACAGCTTTTTCGCAGAGCGTTTCCAAAAATCCAGATCAATAGATATAAAGAATGCCGTTATATAAGCAATGCCATATTTTGCAGTTGTGGAAAACATGGAACGTAAAGAAGTCACAACCATATTGGTTCCTTCTTCCATGATGCTATTCTTGTATTTGCTCAACTGTTCCAATACAATGTCATATTGTTTCAAAAAGGTTTCAATTTTCATCGTCCACTCAGGCAGAAATTTAGAAAAATCAACAATTTGTCGATATAGAATGGGCAGTAATGCGATGAGAAAAATCAATACAATAAACAATATCGATACGTATACAAGTACAACCGCTGTCTTATTCTTCATATGAAGCTGTAAACGATCAATGATCGGCTGTAATAAAAAAGCAATGACGACACCACCAAAGACCGGATAAAGTGCATCCAGCAATTGTGTAAGCGTCGCATATAACTCTATCTGTTTTAAAAGGATGATCGTCAAAAGGAATGTGAACACAATCGGTAGTAAACGCATCGCACAGGCAGAAAACGTTTGAAATTTCTGTTTCATGAATGAAAAACCCCTATGCAGGGGTTAATCGCGATCCATACAGTCGCACATGGTATCATACGCTTTGTGCAACTTGCGCACTGCCTTGCGTTTTGTCTTGCGTGATTGATGACAGATATCTTCCAATTCATCATCTTTACTGAAACCGACGTAAACACCGGCTGCAAATCCAAGCGCTACCGCCGCAACAAATTTGTTCATAACATCACTCCTATCATTGGATAGTATGAGCATGAAAAAAGCATTTATACAAAAGAATTATAAAATAGAATAGATGATACGCTGTTTGAGTGTACTCTTACGCATTTGATGATCCAAAGTTTGAAGAGCTCGCTGAATTGCTTCCATTTGTCCAAGTAAAACAAGCGATTTTTTTGCTCTTGTAACACCCGTATAAAATAATCTTCGCTGCAGCATATGACGATATTCATTCACCATTGGCATAATGACAATCGGATATTCACTTCCCTGCGCCTTATGAATGGAAATGCAATACGCATGTGTGATATGGGTCAGCTGTTCACCAAAGTACTCTACAATTTCTTCATCAAATCTTGCGATAACGGTATTTTGTTTGCTGACATGCTCATGTGCATAGATAATTTCCACAATTTCACCAATATCACCGTTATAGACTTGATCATCTGGCTGATTTTTCAGTTGCAAAATCTTATCGCCTTCTCGAAATATACGCTGTTTAAAAGGGAGTTCACGTTTATGTGTAGCTGGAGGATTCATTATTTTCTGTAATGCATGATTGAGTACATCAATACCGGCGCTTCCATGATACATAGGCGCCAATACTTGAATATCTTGATTGTCATATCCTTTTTCATACGCATTTTCTACAATTTGTATCACATAGCGCACGACATCATAGCTTTGACATGGGAAGAAGGCAACATCGCTTGCATTTTTCATATCTGTGATTTTTCCATCCTTGATATGATGCGCCAGATCAATCACGTCGCTGCCCTCACATTGGCGAAAAATCTTTTCCAAACGTATGATAGGAAAACAAGCACAATCCATTAAATCTTTCAGCACACAACCAGGTCCTACACTAGGCAGTTGATTTTCATCTCCGATCAAAACAATCTTCGATACTGGCTTGCTGGCACGCAGTAAATGATAAAACACCCATGCATCCACCATGGAAAACTCATCGACAATGAGTATATCCATATCCAATGGATCATTTACATCTTTGACAAATGAATTGGTATCCAAATCCCATTTCAGTAACGCATGTATGGTTGTTGCATTTGTATTGCTTAACTGAGACATACGCTTGGCTGCCCTACCCGTCGGTGCACAAAGCGAAACGCTGGCATGAGGATAACAAACTTTGATCAAATGTAATATACCTTTTACAATGGTTGTTTTCCCGGTTCCGGGACCACCACTGATAATTGAAAAAGGGGCATGGTAAAATGTCTTGATAGCTTCTTTTTGTTTGCTCTCATATTCAATATGGAACGCCTGTTCCATACGTTTGATTTCCTCATCCAATTCAATTTCATATGTATCAAGTTCTTCATATGGATATCGCGCTAAAAAAGCAGCGATTCCACATTCTGCATCATACTGGGTATGATGATAAATACGATTTTCTTCCATCACAATCAAACGTTCTTGGCATAATTCTTCTAATATTTCATCCAGATTTTCTATGTGCTTGGCAAAAAAACGCATCAATTCGCGCTGAATACGCTCTGAAGAAACATAGGTATCTCCACTTGACATACTGGCATTTAAAACAGCGGACAATACAGCTGCTTTTATACGATATGGATGATCATCATCAAATTCCATATGCTTTGCCAACTTATCCGCCGTCGCAAATCCGATTCCGTCAATATCCGCAACCATACGATATGGATTTTCTTTGACAATTCTTACTGCTTCTTCTCCATATGCCGCCTGTATTTTTGAAATCATGGAATTTGATAATCCATGCGTTGTAAAAAATACAATCGTATCATCCAAGTCATCACTATGCATTACGCCATCCAAAATGATTTGTTTCTTTTTTTTTGGCAAAGCAGAAATTTGATCCAAGACATTTGGATCTTCCTTAATGCACCGGATAGTGTCCTCTCCCAGCATCTCTACAATCGCTTGGGCAATCTTACGCCCGATGCCGGGAAATTTAGCACTGGAAAAGTAACGAATCAGCGTTTGCATATCGTTGGGCATCCAATGCGTATACCGCTCTGCTTGAAACTGCATTCCATATTTTGGATGTTCCTCGTAATGACCATATAACGTGTAGATTTCATCTTCATGTAGCTCGCCAAATATGCCGGTAACCGTTAAATCATCTTCTTGATCATCATACGTTATAAAATGTGCAACTGTATATCCGTTCGTATCATTGCGAAAAATGCTCATCAAATACCGTGCTAAAAGTTTCGTTTGTTCCATAAATCCCTTTCTACACGATCAAAAGTAAAAAAGCGATCGCATTATTTAAAAAATGTAAAAACATACTGCCATAAATTGAATTGGTCTTTTCATAAGTCAGCGCTAGAAAAAAGCCAATACAGCCATAAGACAATAAATAAATCAAATCATTGAAATTTCCGATGAATACTGAATTCATCACATGGATAAAGCCAAAAATAAAGGCAGAAAACAATGCCGCAGCGATGAATCGAAATTTTGGCCGCAATGCGCGATAACAAATACCACGAAATAGTATTTCTTCCACGATTGGTGCATAAATCAAAGATGAAAACAATGTGATAGCCGGAAACACTTGCATTGCTTCTATGACTTGCGTCTGATTTGCACTTTCATTTGTGGAAGAGAACATCAAAACAATGAGATTGACAATGATATTCACCACATAAAACAATACCAGCATTTTTAAACAAGTTTTGATAATAGATAAGGGATCCCTCAAAAAAGTCTGCATGGATTCTTTTAAAAGCGGCCACGCTACTGTGATGGTAACTGCAATCATCCAAATATAAATACCCATTTGAAACCATGGGTGAATCATTTTCGCACCAGGATCCATGCGTAAAGTCAAATCAGCAAAAATATTCGGATACAAGAATTGATAACCGATAAAGTAATGTGCCAACAAAAAACAAGCCCTGCCTTTTGAAAGCGGAAAAGAACACTCACTTAGATGATCCATGTTCTGCCACTCTCCTTTGTATCTGTTCTTCAATCGTAGAATCTTGTAGAAAAACATCCTCAATCACACCGCCACCGAGACAGATTTCTTCATGATAAAATACCGCCTCTTGTCCGGATGTGACCGCCATAATACCCTGTGGGTATGAAACAAATACTGTTGCATCATCCAAGAAACGAATTGAAACTTCATTGTCTTTTTGACGATATCGAAATTTTGCCGTGCATGCATAGGCACCATTTGGTTTTTCATCATGAAACCAATGCATATGTGAAACAATACAGCTGGTAGAATTCAACCATTTTTTATCATCCCCATTTGCCACATACAAAATATTTTTGACTACATCCTTGCCAATCACAAACCATGGACCCATAGAACCTCCAATCCCAAGGCCCTTGCGCTGTCCAATCGTGTAATATAAGACACCCGCATGTTTTCCCACTGTCTGTAACGTATGAATATCAATGATATTTCCTTCCTGCATAGGTAAATAATTGGATAAGAACTGTCGAAAATTACGTTCTCCAATGAAACAGATACCCGTACTGTCTTTTTTAGTAGAAACGCTGTCTAAATGCAGTGCAGCCGCGATTTTACGTACTTCACTTTTTTCCATGTCGCCAATTGGAAACATTGCATGTTGTAAAGCATCCTGTGAAATTTGACATAAAAAATACGTTTGATCTTTATTCGCATCTTTTCCTCGTAATAAAAAGCTTTCATTTTCTTTATGTAAAACCCTTGCATAGTGTCCGGTCGCAACGGTATCAAAGCCATTTTCATGCGCAAAGTTCCTGAATGCATCAAATTTAATATACTTATTACAAAGAATATCCGGATTGGGTGTTCTGCCTTTTTTGTATTCATCAAGAAATTTTGTGAACACGTCATCCCAGTATTCTTTGACAAAATCTACTCGTAATAATGGAAGTTCCAATGTTTCAGCGACTGCCTTTGCGTCCAAATAATCCTGTTCCTGCGGACATATGTCATTTTGTATCGTATCATTGCCAAGAATATCATTGTTTGCCAAAGCATCCCAGTTTCTCATAAACGCACATGTGACGTCATACCCCTCTTTTTTTAACTGATATGCGGCCACAGCAGAATCAACACCACCTGATAATCCCAGCAATACTTTCCTTTTCATAAACATCACCGCCTACCATTATACCTTATTTTCATTAAACAGACAAAGAAAAAAGACCCAAAAGGGTCAAAGGCTGGCAATGAGCTATCTTGACAGGGGCAAGCCCTGCTATTGTCACCGCTGGAGCGCTTAACTTCTGTGTTCGGTATGGATACAGGTGT
>CAJTIT010000032.1 GCA_910576345.1 Erysipelotrichales bacterium | reverse complement strand
CTCTTGACTGGAGAACAGCACAGATGGTCAAGGTATCCTTTTTATCATTTTTGGTTTTACGGATTTTCTCTTTCCGCTTGGCATCGGTAGAAATAGGATTAATGAGACCTACTTCAAAGCCGTGATCCAAAAGGCACTCACCATCGGAGTTAATCACAGAGCAGCAATGATTGAATTTACCGACTTCAATACCAATAAAGAACATAGAGACACGACCTTTCTAACATGTGAAGTGAGCTCCACAAACAAGAAACCAAAGATCCTAGTGAGAAATACAAGTTCTAAAGACTTATCCAACTTATCACAATTACGGTTAAGTGTTGTGGTAATAGACTTTCTTAGGTAGTCAAGCTACAAGGGGATGATAAAGTACACATTCACTTTTCTATTCTAACAAAATCAGCTAGAAAGAGATATATGTAATTTGACTCATTGGATAAGTCAATTACATTATACTAGGGTGTGTATTTATATGTGTAAAGGAAGTCAGCTAACGTTAAAGCAGCGTAATATTCTTGAAACGCTTTTGAATGAAGGGATTAAACTTTGTGATATTGCCTCTGTCTTGGATAGAGATCCTCGTGGCATCAGATATGAAATTATGACTCACCGTTCTCTTTTTATCCGTAAAAATCAAAGAAACAAATGCGGAATCCAGCATCAATGTAAGAATAAACGTTTATGCGATCATTGCGACTCCGGATTATGCAAATACTGTTTTCATATCCATTGTGATTCTATCTGTCCTGATTTTTGCCAGTCTCCCCAGTGTAAATCGATTCTTCGTAGCTCAGTCCGAGTATATAACTAACATTTCAGAACACAAAAAGGGACCGCAGTTGAATGCCGTTGAAATGAAGGAACTGGATGAGATCATTACCAAAGGTGTAAAACAAGGTCTTTCAATCGAGGTAATTATTAAAACCAATCACTTAAAAATTGCACCTAGTACTGTTTATCGCTATATCAATGAAAACCGTTTAAGAGTCAAAAACATTGATCTAAAGCGCAAAGTTCGCTATCGACAGAAAACAACAAGTAAACCAAAGGCGAAGCCCATTGAATACGATTATCTGAAAGATAGAACTTTTTCACATTTCCAACAGTTTATGATAGAACATCCATGTGCAAATGTATGGCAAATGGATACGATAGAGGGTAAGAAAGGCGGTTCAGCCGTTCTATCCCTTCTATACACAAAGACCAATCTTCAATTATACTTTAAGATCGCACAAATCAACACAAGTGAAGTAAAGCAAGTATTCACATCAATTAAAGAGTACTTAGGGAATGACTTATTCACAGAAACATTCGCATGTATTCTGACCGACAACGGAAAAGAGAACAAAGATCCATTAAGCATCGAAATGGATGAAGAGGGCTCAGTAAAGCTAACAAAAGTGTTCTATTGTGAAGCGAGAAGAAGTGATCAAAAAGGTAAATGTGAAAAAAATCATGAGCATTTCCAAGAGATGACCCCTAAAGGAAGAAACATGGATGGGTATAGACAAAAAACAATAAACCACGTCTCAAACCAAGTAAATAATTATCCTCGAAAGATACTGAATTTCCACTCTCCATTGGAATGTTCACTAAAATTATTAAATAAAAAAGTGTTTGAGTTGAATCACCTTAGAATACTTACACCTGCACAGATCATACTCAAACACATAGAGAAATAAAGGTGCCGGAGCTAGTTCTTACATACAAATTAATCGGAAGTTTCAGAACAAATAAGAAAATTTTTGATCTGAGCACGAGTTTTCGTATGCGCTTCAGGCACCCTTTTCGCTATTATAATACCATGTTTTTCATGATTTTCATAGTATTTATCACTTATCCTATTTCTATAAACCTTTTGAAAACGGAAGTTCATATAAAAGCGGAACTTCCGTTGAAATTTGAGCTCTAAAAAAAAGTTCTGCCTTTTTATCAAAAAAGAAAAAGCTTCGATGAACAAACGAAACTTTGACTGCTATTCTTCTTTTCTAACTCTGCCACAGATTTGATAATTGGGACATTGCGGTGTACAGGCGTGTTCACTTAATGCACGTAAATGTCCGGGCACAAAGGCAGTAATTTCATCATCATCATAACCTACCACAAAACTTTGCTCATTCAATATAATTGGACGCTTTAATACAGAAGGATTTTTTTGAATGAAATCAACCAATTCCGCAAACGTTAAATCATCAAGTTCTTTTTGAAGCGATTGAAAAGCCTTCGAACGTGTCGATATGATATCCTCTGTTCCATTTTCACTTCGTTGTAATAAATACTTAATCTCATCTTCTTTTAATAAGGTTGTAAATATATTTTTTTCCACAAATTTCATATCATTTTCTTTCAGCCATGATTTTGCCTTACGGCAACTTGCACATCCCGGTGATGTATATAAAATAATCATTCTTGACACCTTCTTTCTTTGATTTCCATCGTCTCAAATTTCCATCAAGCGAATGCATTTTGAATACCTTGTATTATTATAAATCATTTCCTTTTGCTTGTAAAAGAATTTCATCCAAAAACAAAAAAATGCTTGCGCACTTTCCTGTTAAGTGTTATCCTTATAAACGAATAAGGCGATGCAAAGATATAGTAGTGAATTGTTCTTCCTTTCAAAGAGAGTTTGACATTGGTGAGAGTCAAACAAAGAAGAGTTCATCGAATTGGGTCTTTGTTTGATAGTCGCCATGGGAGAAACCCGTTATCACCGGAGCTGCGGATGCAGAAATTTGGGTGGCACCACGTATCAAACAACGTCCCATAGCGGGCGTTTTTTTATTGGAGGAATTGATATGAAAAAAATGTTAAGCGGAATTAAACCAACCGGACGATTGACGCTAGGCAACTATATTGGCGCTATACGTCAATTTATCAATTATCAAGATGATTATGATTTGTACATCTTCATTGCCAATATGCATGCGATTACTGTAGCACAGAATCCGCAAGAATTAAAGCGTAACACAAAGGACTTGATCGCATTGTATTTCGCATGTGGACTGGACCCTGAAAAAGTGACGGTTTTTCTACAATCTGATTTGCCCCAGCATACGGAACTTGGTTGGATAATGACTTGCCATTCTTATATGGGAGAATTACAGCGCATGACTCAATACAAGGACAAAACCGCAAAAGGAGAGACCGGTATCACTGCAGGATTATTTACGTATCCATCGCTCATGGCCGCAGATATCCTATTATACGATGCGGATTATGTACCAGTCGGCGTGGATCAGAAACAACATGTAGAATTGGCAAGAAATCTTGCGGAGCGTTTTAATAATCGCTATGGCGACACCTTTGTCGTACCAAAAACGCTTACACCAAAAGTAGGCGCCAAAATCATGTCCTTACAAAATCCAACCAAAAAAATGAGCAAATCAGAAGACAATCCAAAAGCGACCATTGATTTACTGGATGAGCCATCGATCGCACGAAAGAAAATCATGTCTGCCGTAACAGATTCAATAGGCATCATTCAATATGATGTGGAAAATCAGCCCGGAATTGCCAATCTATTGACCATCCTTTCTTCATTGAACAATGAAACAATAGAACATATTGTGGCACGTTATCAAGGAAAAGGATATGGCGAACTAAAAAAAGAAGTTGCACAAGTGGTATTTGACTTTTTAAGTGAACTTCAAGAAAGATATCGTGCCTTTATGGCAAGCGGCCAGTTGGAAGAAATCCTCAGAGCCGGCAATGAAAAAGCTGGAAAAATCGCATATAAAAAGACAGCCAAAATAAAACGCAAATTGGGATTGAATATTTTAAAATAACAAAAAAAGCGCTAGTTTCTATCATCTGATCACAGAAACAGCGCTTTTTCTCTTTAGCCTTTATACAAGCAGACCAAAATAAACCAACACAATAATACCGAGTACAATTCGATATACGCCGAAAATCTTGAAATCGTGACGACGTATGTACGTCAACAGTAAACGAATGGCGAATACGGAAACGACAAAGGATACAGCCGTTCCAATAAACAGAAGCAGCCATTGTGAAAATGTAAACATACCAACATTCAAAAAGTATTTTAACAATTTCAATCCACTGGCTCCGGCCATAACCGGCACTGCCAAAAAGAATGAAAATTCACTTGCCACATATCGAGAACAGCCCAATAACACCGCACCTAGGATTGTCGCACCACTGCGTGAAGTACCGGGGATTGCCGCAAGCACTTGAAAACATCCGATAAAAAAGGCAGCGCTGTAAGTTAAATCACTCAATGTACGCATGGTTGGTTCATGACGACGATTTTCTATAACGATAAATGCGATACCATACAGAATCAATGTCGCCGCAATCACAAATTCGCCGGAAAGATAATCTTCCAATATCATATCCAAAGGCAGACCAACCACAACAATGGGTATACAGCCAACAACGACTTTTCCCCACAACGCAAGTGTATCGCCTTTTTCCGTTTCACTCTTACGACTGCTAAAAGGATTCAGTTTGTGAAAATACAAAACCAAAACCGCAAGAATGGATCCAAACTGAATCACCACTTTGAAAACTTCAAAAAATTCCGGCAATGCATTCATTGGCCAAATCTTGTCAAATAAAATCAAATGACCAGTACTGCTAATGGGCAGCCATTCCGTAATCCCTTGAATGATTCCCAGCACAATGGCCTTACATATTTCAATAAAATCCATAAGAAAACTCCTTTTTTAATTTTTCACTATATAAACGCAAGCAATAAACCTATCAAGGCACATACAACTCCCGCAGACCAAAACAAAATCACAACTTGTGTTTCCTTATAACCCGACAATTCAAAATGATGATGCAGCGGCGCCATTTTGAAAATTCGTTTTTTGGTCTTTTTATAATAACCGACTTGTATGACGACGGACAACATTTCGGCCAAGAATACACCGCCAATAATCACTAGCAGCACTTCTTGTTTCAGTACCATCGCACTGGCCGCAAACAAACCGCCTAATGCCAAACTGCCGGTATCGCCCATAAAAATTTTCGCCGGATGCAAATTGAACTTCAAATATCCCAACAAAGATCCGCTTACTGCCAACAAAAATAGAGCCAAATCGTATTTCTCCTGTACCAATGCAAAAATAACATAAGGAAACAACGCAATCATGCTGGTACCTGCACAAAGTCCATCCAATCCATCAGTAAAATTTACCGCATTTGATTCAGCTGTGAACATCACAAAGACAAGCACAAAATATAGAAATCCCATTTCCCAAGTAACATGTAGCACCGGTAGATAAATCGATGTCTGCGCAATGCTTTGATATACCAGATAAAAGATCACTGCCAACAGCGATTGTAAAGCGAACTTGTAAGATGGTTTCAATCCCTCATTGTTCTTCTTAACGACAATAATGAAATCATCAATAAATCCAATGAACGCATATCCAAGATATGCAAGGATCACAATCATCATTTCCGTATTCACAAATGCCGCAGGACGTAATATAAGCATAATCAAAACCGGAACAATGACAAAGATGATGCCGCCCATTGTCGGTGTGCCGCCTTTTGCCTTATGAGACGCCAGACCTTCTTCCCGCTCCACCTGTCCGAATTTTATCTTATGTAAAAACGGAATCAGGACGGGCATTGCGAGTAATGTCACAATCAGACCTGCTCCAAACGCTATCGCATAATCAAGTGTCATATTCAGACCCTCCAAACATTTGTGTCACACATTCCAAATCAGAGAACGGATACTGCCTGCCTTTAACAGACTGCGTGCACTCTTCGCCTTTGCCAGCAATTATTATTATATCATGCCTTTTGGCAATTTTCACGGCATATTTAATCGCACACGGACGATTTTCAAAAATCATTGCCCGACCAACATTACCTTTGATCATATCCATAAGAATATCCGATGGTTTTTCAAATCTTGGATTATCGGTTGTGAAAATTGCCACATCAGCGTACTTCAACGCAATTTCTGCCATCTTGGGACGCTTTTTACGATCACGGTTGCCTCCACAGCCACATACCACAATCATTCTTGCTTCTTTTAAAGTATGCAAATAAGACAAAAGTACGCATAATGAACTTGCCGTATGGGCATAGTCGATACAAACATACACACCCTGAAACTCATGCATTTCATTTCTTCCCGCAATACCTTTCAGATGAGACGCAATTTCTTTTTGCTGATTCAAAGCAACATGCCGATCATGCAGAATCATCAAGCACTGACAGACATTATACACATTATACATACCCAACATTTGAATAAAAAATTCCTGTTTTTGAAAACAAAATGAAGTTCCCTGTAATGTCATATGAATATCGCTGATCTGCATATGCGCCTGATTTTGACCAATTGTTACAATTTTAGCATCATGAAAACTGTACAGTGGATGTAATGAACGATCGTCATGATTCAAAATGATCAAGCCATTTTGTTTTAAATAATTGCGCAGTTTAAACTTCGTGTATTGATAATGGGTTCTTGTAATATGATAATCCAAATGATCACTGGCAATATTCGTATAAATAACATAATCAAAATGAATCCAGCCAATACGCTGTTGATCAATCGCATGAGAGGAAACTTCCATAATCAAAACCGGTATCTTTTTTTCCACTGCTTTTGCAAAATACGCTGCCAGCATACAAGCAGACGGTGTCGTGTTGATATTGGGCTCTTCTTGATCGTCATAACGAATATGTCCGGTACCGATCACCATGGTACGCTTTCCCATGTTTTGAAACATTTGAGAGCATAATAAAGATACGCTGGATTTTCCATTGGTTCCTGTTACACCAATGACGCACAAATGTCTGCACAAGTGTCCATAATAGCTTTGTAACAATAGAAGCAGCGCTTTTTTTGTATCATCACAGTGATAGCAATTCATCTCATCTTCCAATTCCCATAAAACAACAGCGCCTTTTTTCAATGCTTCTTTGGCGTAGACAGAACCATTTTGTGTATATCCGTTGCGCGCAATAAAAATCCAATCTTTCTCTACGTGACGGCTATCATCACTGATTCCCCGTACGATGCGATGATCATCACACGCTACATCAATCTGCCGGAATAGATTCGCCAATGTTATCGTTGCCAAGATATATCCACACCTTTCCCCCTTCATCGAGCACCGTGCCACCAATTGGCAATTGATCGATGATTGTATCGCCTTCTCCGATAAATTCAAATTCCAGTCCTTCTTGAACAGCTTCTTTTTTGGATTTTCCAACAAAATCATTTACCGTAATACGCAAAACATCGCCCCATACTTTCTTTTTCGGAAGTTGATCATCTGTTTTTTCGACTTCCAGATAAGGAAGAATATCTTCCATACAATTTTTAATGATCGGACCAATAACCGTTCCACCATATAGGATATCATTATGTGGCGCATCTGCCGCAATATATAAGACGATTTGCGGATCTTCCATTGGCGCAGCGCTGATCATAGATAGTATATATTCATTAGATAGATATACGCCGTTTTGCGCTTTTTGCGCGGTTCCGGTCTTGCCGCCAATACGATAGCCCTCGATATATGCTGGTTTGCCTCCGCCGTTTGCCACAACGCTTTCTAAAGCATAACGCATTTGGTCGCTTGTTTCCTTTTTAATCACCTGACGTTTAACGGTAGGTTGAAATTCAAGTATCGTATCATGTGTCAAAGGATCTTCGATCGCTTTCGTGATATAAGGTTCATATAAAGTACCGCCGTTAATAATTGCACTGAAAGCAGTAACCAGCTGAATCGGTGTTACCGACAAGCCCTGACCAAATGCGACCGTTGCCTGCTCAACTTCACCCATCGCTTCCTTTTTAAACATGATGCCGGTGGATTCTCCCGGAAGATCAATGCCTGTTTTAGAGCCAAAACCAAAATCCGTCACATAGGAATACAAGTTATCCAAGCCAAGTCTGCGACCAATTTCCACAAAGCCCGGATTGGATGAGTTTTCCAGCACTTGCAAAAACGTTTGTTGACCATGTCCGCCGGCACGCCATGACTTGATTCTAGCGCCGCCCACCATTTCAAAGCCGCGATCATAATACGTATCTTTGAACATATCGAAGAGTTTCAGATCTAATGCGCTGGAAAATGTGACTGATTTAAAAGTAGAACCAGGCTCATAACTTTTCCAAATCGGCAAATTGCGATTATAAACATCGCTGTCATAATCTTGATAATGATTAGGATCAAAATCTGGTTTGGATACCATCGCCAAGATTTCACCAGTTTTTGGATTCATCGCAAGCGCCAAAGCACTATCCGGATGATAGCGTTCCATTAAATTATTCAATTCACGCTCCACGATATTTTGAATTTCGCTGTCTATCGTTAATTTAACGTCCATTCCTCTGCCTGGCGCCTCATAAGATTCATTGTACAATTCCACATTATGACCTTTCGCATCAAATGGTATGTTCAGCGCACCGCTTTTCGCGCTTAAAATGGAATCGTATTGGAGCTCCAATCCGGCAAGACCTTGATTATCGATGCCGGTAAACCCAAGCACTTGTGCCAAATAGCTGTTATTCGGATAATTGCGCAAAGAGTCTTGTACCAAATACACACCTGGCAAATCCATTTCTTCCAGTTGAATCGCTTTTTCATCCGCAATCAGTCGACCCTCTGGCTGAATTTTCTGCGTGCTGACTTTCTTAGTGATCGTTTCATAAATTTTTGTTTCATCTACTTCCAATACATCTGCCAACGCTTTCGCCGTCGCAGTCGCATCCTGTATTTGTGCCGGTACAACCATAACCGATGTAGATGGTATATCATGTGCCAATATATTCCCATTTTTATCCAAAATACTTCCTCTTAGTCCAGCGACAGTAAAATCGCGTTCCCACAGATTTAATGCTTTCTTCATAATTTCATCATGATGAAAAATCTGTTCATAACCCAGTTTTCCTAAAATCAATGCAAAGATGCAGGAGCAACTGATAAAGATGATCATAATCCTTTTTTTTATTTTTCCGCGAATCATGTACTATGTCACCTCTCATCCTATCTTATGTTTGATTTTCTGTTTTCATGTCAGAGGATCATATTTCAAGTCAATCGCGTTGCATATCATAAGAAAACAATTATCTGATTTCATAATAAATATCCACCAGCCTAGCTGGTGGTTTTTACGTAATCGCCCCAAGGGGCTCAATTTCAGGCTGCGCTTACCAGCGCTATAATACGGTCCGACTTCCGCATTTCTACTGCTTTTTACCCGTGAACGGGTCTTCTATATCCATTGTTAACTGTTCGCTTATTTGGTCTTCTTTTAATTGATTTTCTTTATATTTTTTTATTACTACATCATTCTTTCCTGCTGTGTATAATACCCGAAAAAGTAAAGGTAGATGATTTCCCTCTTTTTCACCGGCAGGGATAACAGGGCGGCAGCAAGATTCCCGTTGGTATCACAGAAGAAAAGTTCTACCCCCTAAGCACATCAGACGAATATTTCACACCACCCTACGAATGTTATTTCATCAATCCCTTTTTCTTAGCGTAATCACAAATAAAGGAAACAAATGCCAATATCAACAGTATAAAGATAGACATCATATCCCATACATCAAAAACAGGTTCCTCTATCATTTTTGATAGTATTACATTGACAATAATCATCAATGGAATAGTTAATAAAAAAGTTGTTCCTAAAGCAGCTAACTTCCTTTCAATACGCTTAAACACTGCAACTATTATCCACAAGAATACGATTGAAGCCACCGCTATCATTGCACCAACTGAAAATACTTCTTTCGTTTTTAATAGACTACTCAATAAGAAAAAATAAGGAATGGTAAAAACACTTAATGATATTAAACTTACGATAATCCCTCTTTTCCCCAAAATAATACTTGGAAAAGATATTACCCATGCGAATACAATAGAGCTGACCGGAATCAATGACCATGTTAAATTGCCGGATATTGCCATGTTGCAAATAAGACATGCCATAATCCCTATCAATAGTGTTGCTGAAAAAAGCATTGAAATAATAGCATTCCTTGTCATGTTATTTTCATCTTTCCTTTTTAAAGAAATCAAGTTTTCATCTGCCTTTTTTTCATAACTTTCCATGTCAATTTCCTCCCCGCTTAATAACTCGTTTACTTTGATTCCCAATATTTCGCAAAGTTCTAACATTATAGATGAATCGGGCATACTTTTTCCTGTTTCCCATTTGGATACTGCCCTATCTGTAATGTTCAGTTTTTCTGCCAACTGTGCTTGAGTTAGTTTTTTCTCTTTACGACATTTGGCAATAAATTTTCCAATCTCTGTCTGATTCATCATTTTTTCTCCTTTCGCCTTGAACGATACACCTATCTATATGTTTTTTACACGAACCAACGGTTGGATTGGGGAGATTCAACCGTTGGTTGGGAAGTATTTTTGTCGCTTTCTGTATCATTTTAGCACATGGTTGTAAATTTTTCTATCTTGCGCTTTTTGCCATATAAATACATGAAAGAATGGAGCTTTTCCATGTGCTGTGAATAGAGTTATCCATGATTCCATAGCCAGTTATGCACATTGCCACAAATCCAAACTTTTCTATCAGAAAACGCCTTAAATAAAGGATTTACAGAAAAAAATTTAGATTTCTCAAAAGTTGGGATTTGTGGGAAAATCAAAACTTTTGGATTTTCCCACAATGCGCCCTTGCTTTTTTGGCTCTTGATGTTCAGAGGGGGCGGCTCCGCTGGGGGTGTCCATCCCCTGCCGGAATATACCAGTAGACGCCAACGGCGGCTTGTGCATCGATCGGAGTTGCGCCGATGCACTGAGGGCTTGGGGGCCGACGATCCCCAACAAGCTGCGCCGGATATATACCGGAGCATTGCTTGCTACTACTATTAGTGCCTATAAACGAAAGTTGAATGTCATTCGCTTTTGTAGTATACTGAACTTGTGATAAATCGACAAATCAGAATTTGAATGTTTGGAAAGGAAAAAGAAAGAAAGAAAATGAATGTTTCGTTATTCTCAAACCAATATCTTGTTCGAAAGATGTGTGCCAATGATGTAGCAGAAGTATACACATTATGCTATAAAAACAGTTTATACTATCAATACTGTCCACCGTTTGTATCAGAACAGAGCATTGTGAATGATATGAATGCGCTCCCACCCAACAAGGAAATGTGCGATAAGTATTATCTGGGATTTTATGATGGGGAAAAACTGATTGCTGTGATGGATTTCATCATGGCCTACCCGGATGAATTAACAGCCTTTATTGGATTTTTTATGACAGATGTGTCCATACAGAATACTGGAACAGGGAGCAAGATTATCAATGACCTGTGTGCTTATCTGTTCCGTATTGGGATGGCGAATGTCCGCCTTGGTTGGGTAAAAGGGAATCCTCAAGCAGAACATTTTTGGCACAAAAATGGTTTTAGAGAAACAGGAGTTACATATGATACCGAAAACTATACCATAATTGTTGCTCAACGACGTTTATGAATTCCAGTTTATCGGGGAATTTCATCTTTTGGGTGAAATCCCCCTTGACAAACATTCTCCTGATTCTCAATGCTGACGGATTCCCCTGCTCGCTCGTCGCCATGGAAGAGTCTTTCATATAGGGCGGTGAGTTTGTCTTTCTCTTTCTGCTTCTTCATTGTGTGTAACCTCCTTTCTTTGAGGGTGCGCGGCTTCCCTATAACCCTATTATACTTAAGTATCCACCAACTTCTGTGTTTGTGGACACGCTACTTCAAATAGTGTGGAGTAAAAAGTCCACACCGATTGATGGAGTTATAACCTCTTTCTATAATGACTACGATCTATATAGAAGGAGGTTTTATTTATGGATCAATATGATAAATTACTTATTTCTTTATTGAACTTACATTCTTCTGATGTATGTTCTATTCATTCCGCTTGTGATGATAATGATCACTTTTCTGTTTTTGTTACTCTTGCCAGAAAGAAGTTTCTTGTCCTTATTGTGGTTGTAATTCTTGTCTTTCTAATGGTTATTATTCTAGAAACATATCTATTCCTCACCACGCTTTCAAAAACACCTCTGTTTTCTTAAAAGTCCCTCGCTATAAGTGCCCTAATAAACATAGTTTCTCGAATTCTTACACGATGTCCCCTGCTAACTCTAAAGTTTCTTATGACTCCATTATGTCTGTTATGGAACTCTTAAAAGACCCCAAGATGACTTTCTCTTATGTTGGTTCTTTTACCGGTTTATCTGAATCTACCATTGTTCGCATCTTTGACAAACATTGTCATATCTCTCGCAATCCTTTTCCTGAAGTTATCTGTATTGATGAAGTTTACACAAAAGTGAATAGTTTCAATGCCAAGTATTCCTGTATCTTCTATGATTTTTATAATCGCTCTATTATTGATGTTCTCCCTGACAGAAAGAAAAACTATTTACATCATTATTTTCAATCTCTACATAATTCCAGAGAACTTCTAAATGTCAAATATGTTTGTATTGATATGTATCTTCCTTATAAACAAATTGCTCAAATTTATTTTAAAAAGGCTCTCATTTGCGTCGACTCGTTCCATGTCATCAAACACTTAAATGAAAGCCTTCAAAAACTTAGAATCCGTATCATGAAATCCTACTCTACCGATTCTATTGAATATTATCTACTAAAACACTAAAAATGTCTATTGTTTGATAAAACAATCAATCCCGATAATAAAGGCAAATACAATAAGAAATTAGCTCGTTATATAAATTACAGAAAACTTCTTGAACTTATTCTTTCTATTCATCCTGATTTGAAGCTCGCTTATGACTTAAAAGAGAATTATACAATCTTTAATGCTACTTATTCTTATGAAGATGCGAAAGAAAAATTTGATTCTATCTATGATGAATTTGTCCTTTCCAATCTTCCTGAATACTACGATTTTATTGTTTCTCTTACTAATTGGAAAGTTGAAATCATCAATTCATTCATTGTTTATAAAGGTAAAAGAATCAATTCCGGTATAGCCGAAAGTATGAATGCTACCATTTCTACTCTTCTTTTCAACACCAAAGGGATTCGTAATACTGAAAGGCGTAGAAAACAAATCATGTATGTTGTTAATAAAACCGGTTTCCTACTCAAATAATCATTTAAAAGCAGAGGTCAAAGACCTCTGCTTCTTCTACACCGTCTGGTGGAGTGTATCAACACTATTTGGTGCTCATTTTTTCTTTCTCCACACTAGATGGTGGAGTCCCTTATACTTATCTGTTGTGGACTTTCACCACAGAATACGGACATGCCCGTCATACCAAAAAAGATGAAAGCTACATTTGTAACTTTCATCTTTAAGTGTTTATGTATTACGCTTCTTTTGCTAAAGCAAGCAGACGTTTATGACGTTTGATCGCATCTTTCTTTGTTTTTTCAAACATTTCATATGCGGTTTCACCTTTCAATTTAGGAAGTTGGGCAAAACGTGTTTCGCTCATCATGAAGTCAAGCATTTTTTCATAATCCGGTTCTTTTGAATCGATGGTCAAAGGCTGTTCTTTGCGAGGATCGAAACGGTACAGATCCACATATCCGCATTCTACAGCTTTTGCCTGCGTTCTTTGATGATTTGCCAAACCGCCTTTGATACCGTGTTCTGCACAAGGAGAATATGCGATAATCAAAGATGGTCCGTCATAGCTTTCCGCTTCTTTGATGGCTTTCAATGTCTGTGCCTTATTGGCACCCATGGAAATCTGGGCAACATATACATGTCCGTAAGCCATGGCGATTTGTCCAAGATCTTTTTTGGCAGTTGTTTTACCACCGGCCGCAAATTTAGCGATAGATGCTGCTTGTGAAGATTTGGAGGATTGTCCACCGGTATTGGAGTAAACTTCAGTATCCAACACCAATACATTGACATTCAAGTTATTTGCAAGGACATGATCCAATCCACCGTATCCGATGTCATAAGCCCATCCATCTCCACCAACGATCCATACGGATTTGGAAATCAAATCTTCATCTGCCAATGATTTCACATCAGCATTTGTTTCTTTAGTCGCAAGTTCTTTGATCACAGGCGCAATTTCACGTTCTGCGTCACGGTTTCCGTGCACTTCGATGTATTTTGCGAATGCATCTTTCAAATCTGATGCCACAGAATCCATATTGTCTTCCATGATTTTCAAAATACGTGCTTCTTTATAGTTATTGGCAAGTGCCATACCATATCCGAATTCCGCATTATCTTCAAACAGTGAGTTTGCCCAAGCAACACCTTCACCGTTTTTGTCATTGACAAATGGCGTAGATGGTGTGGATGATGAATAAATCATGGAACATCCTGTTGCGTTGGCAACCAACATATCGCGTCCAAACAACTGAGAAACCAGCTTGTAGTATGGTGTCTCACCACATCCCGGACATGCGCCAGAAATTTCAAAGTATGGCATTAGGAACTGAGAACCTTTTACCGTGTCGGTTGCAAAATATTCGGTTTTGCAGTCAACTTGCTTGAACAGGTAATCTGCCAATGGTTCTTCATCCAATTTTTCGTTAATATCGACCATTTCCAATGCTTTGTTTCCGCCTTTTCCAGGACATTCTACCGCACAAAGTCCACAGCCGACACAGTTTGCTGGTGTAACTTGGATACGATATTTCATATTTTCAACACCTTTGCCCATCGCAGGTAGTGTTTCAAATTCCATAGGTGCATTTGCGACTTCTTCATCGCTCAACAAGAATGGACGAATCGTTGCATGTGGACAAACAAAAGAACAGATACCACACTGAATACAGTTTTCCGGATGCCATGTTGGCACCTGTACGGCAATCGTGCGTTTTTCATTGAATGATACGTTATTGCGAATGGAGCCATCCAACAGGAAATCACCTGCAAATGCACTGACCGGCATATCGTATCCTTCCAAACCATTAATGACAGCCACATGATTATCGAAGTAATCATCTCCACTCATGGTGCGTGCCGCATTATAAGGCAGATCTTTCCAGTTTGGATCTACACTTACTTCCTCGATACCGTCTTTTCCGGCATCGATAGCCTTGTAATTCAGCTGTACGACTGCATCACCTTTTTTAGAGTAAGATTTCTTCGCAGCTGCTTTCATTAAATCAACTGCTGTATCATAAGGCATGATTTGTTCATTCAATGCAAAGAATGCGGACTGCAATATCGTATTGGTTCTACGTCCCATACCAATTTCCTGTGCGATTTTCGTCGCATTGATAATATAGAATTTTGCTTCTTTCTTTGCCAATTGCGCTTTCATACGATTTGGCATATGTTCAACGATTTCTTCTTTGGAGAATGTCGTATTCAACAAGAATGTACCGCCTTTTTTCAGATTGCGCACCATGTCATATTTAAACATGTAAGCATCCAAGGAACAAGAAATGAAGTCTGCATTGTTAATATAGTATGTAGAATGGATTGGTGAATTACCGAAACGCAAGTGAGAACGTGTAACACCGCCGGCTTTTTTAGAATCGTAAGCAAAATAAGCCTGTGCATATTGTTCTGTATTGTCACCAATAATTTTGATGGTGGATTTGTTTGCGGATACGGTACCATCGGATCCTAGACCCCAGAACAGACAGCTTGTGCAGTCAGATTCAATCTGGAAATCTTCATCTGCCGGCAAACTCAAATTCGTCACATCGTCTACGATACCAATCGTAAATCCATGTTTCAATTCCGTGCTTTTCAAATGATCGAAGACTGCTTTGATATGTGCAGGCTGTGTATCTTTGGAACCTAGACCATAGCGTCCACCAATAATCTCGATATCTTTGTCTTTCAATGCGGACAAAATATCCAAATACAATGGTTCTCCGATAGATCCGGTTTCTTTCGTACGATCCAATACAGCAATTTTCTTAACGCTTGTAGGAAGTACATCCAAAAGATATTTTACAGAGAATGGACGATACAAATGCACTTTGATCATGCCGACTTTTTCACCTTGGGCGTTCAAAGCGTCAATGGTCTCTTTTGCACATTCTGTAACGGAACCCATTGCGACAATGATGCGGTCCGCATCACTTGCTCCATAATATGTAAATGGTGCATATTCACGTCCCGTAACTTCGGAGATTTTTTTCATATACTCCGCAACAATGTCCGGAATTGCTTCATAATGCTTATTGCGTGCTTCCATTCCTTGGAAGAAAATATCATCGTTTTCTGCACCGCCGCGAGTAACCGGATTGGTATGCGGATTCAGTGCTTTTTTGCGATAAGCCGCAAGTGCATCTTGATCCACTAGATTTTTCAATACATCATAATCCATCATTTCCACTTTCTGGATTTCATGAGATGTTCTGAATCCATCAAAGAAATGCATGAATGTGACAGAGCCTTTGATTGCGGACAAGTGTGCGACACCTGCAAGATCCATCGCTTCCTGTACGGAATGAGATGCCAACATACAGATACCGGTTTGACGGCATGCATAAATATCTTCATGATCACCGAAAATATTCAGTGCGCGGCTTGCCAAAGCACGTGCCGCAACGTGAATCACACCTGGCAAACATTCACCAACCATCTTATAGATGTTGGGTATCATCAGCAACAAGCCTTGAGATGCTGTAAATGTTGTTGCGAGTGTTCCTGCCTGCAAAGCGCCATGTACTGCACCGGCAGCTCCACCTTCTGATTGCAGCTCAGCTACTTTAACGACAGTGTCGAATACATTTTTGCGACCCTGTGTTGCCCACTGATCCACCACTTCTGCCATCGGTGAAGATGGTGTGATCGGATAGATCGCAGACAGTTCGGTAAGCGCATACGCACAATGTGCGGCAGCGGTATTACCATCCATTGACATGAATTTTTTTGTCATAGTTTTGTTTTCCTCCTTGCGTAAAACATTACTATAACATTATAAGCCACAAATCAAGATTTTGAAAGTGATTTTCGTATTTTTTTCATACAAATCCTCGCAGTTTTTTTAAAAAGAAAGCCAAAAGAAGTAGAATGAAGGACAGCGCACCTTGATTTTTTTTTGATACACACATCTTTTCTCATTCCATCGATCAAATATAATCAAAAAAAAGATGACAGTGATTTGCATGGTAAGACATGCTTACTGCCATCTTATCTTCATGTTTTTGAAAGACACAAATGCGTTTTTTCTTCCCCGTTATTCGATGGTGATGCGAATATCGTCTCTGTCTTTGACTTGCAGATACAAGGACATCTGCGTATTGATTACGATCACATTCTGTACTGCATCGCTTTGTATCTGCAATACAGCCGTGGTGTTTTCTGTTTCATCATTCACAACATACGTGGTGTTAAATCCGCTGTTTTCGATTTCCTCCACATGATATTCTCCAAATGCAAGATGATCAACTTGCAAAGCATAACCATTCAATTCATCCAGTGTAAAGATTTCATCATAGTTTTGATCATTGGAGAAAATGCGGATGGAGAAACTTTCACCATTTCCGGGAATTGTCAAATCTCCATTTGTATTTCGTATTTTCTTTTCGATTTGTATGGAACCGTTTGAACTGTTTTGTTCCACGTTGACGATTTCCACAATATTCTCAGAGCCACCTTTGGCGACAAATTCACCAGTGGAAGAAAAATCTGCGCCGTCGACCAAATATTGAACATTTGTACCTCCGCCCTGTTCGATGACTTCATATTCTCCATCTGCCAATCCTTCCACACGCACATGCCATTTGTTTGCTTCATTCAGCGTATAGAATTGATGCAGATTGCTGCCGGTCAAAAGAAACCGATAGACTTGCGATGCACTTGGCTGTTGGAAATTTCCTTGTTGATCCATCAGATATTTAAAGACTTCCAACGAATTGTGATCAATTGTGCGCTCATTGATAATCTCCACAATATTGGTCTTGCCTTCACTCACTGTCACCATAGCGCTACTTGTTTCTTGACCTCCGTTGACTCTGTATGTGATCACATAATCGCTATTCCCTGCTTCTTTTACCGTATAATTGCCATTCGACAAATTGTTTAGCCGCACACTGAAAGCATTCTCATGCGTCAAACGATACGTTTCCAAAAAATTGGGACCGCTGACTTCAATTTGGTACACATCCCCTTCTACCGGTGTAATCAAAGCCCCCTGACTTGTTTTAATATATTTGCTGAGTTCCAAAACATTGCGACTTCCGCGCATCGTATTGATGAGCGTGATTTCCACGTCTTGATTGGTCAACTGAACGCTGGCACTGTCTTTTTCTTCCCCGTCGTTTACAACATAGGTAACTTCATAGTTGCTGCTGCTTTCTTTGATATGATACATTCCGTTTGGCAATTCACTTATGGTCGACTGCCAGTCATTTTCCTTATTCAGCACGACACGCATTGTTTTTGCACCGGATATCAGCACGGTAAAGCTCTCATCGCGATTTGGCTTGATCAACTGATTGGACGTATTGCGAATGAACTTGCGCAGTTTCAGCGTATTGCCATTGTTTATTTTCGTATTGATCATATCCACCTGATTGTCATTGCGTGAAACATTGACAACCGCATAGCGTACTTCACTTCCACCGTTGATGCGCCAAGTGACTTCATCCTCACTGTCTAGCTCATCCAGTATATATTGCCCATCCATCAAATCCAAAATACGAATCTGCCAGTTATTGGAGCGATTCAGCGTAAAGACTTCATTGTAGCCGGGGCGTGATACATGTACACTGGTGGAATAATTACCATCGGGACGATGCAGACCGCCTTCTTCATCACGGATATATTTGGTAATCGTTATCGAACCATTGTTATCGGTTTCACTATTGATAATGGACACAATGTTTTGATCTTGATTGACGTTTACAATGCCAAAATCTGTTTCGCTGCCTTCGTTAATCATATAACTGACCTTGCCTTCCGCATTCATCTCAGAAACGACATAATTTCCATTTTCCAGATGAACGATCGTAGTACTCCAGTTGTTTTGTGCATCCAGCGTATAGATTTCATTAAAGCCGGGTTTGGAAACATGGAACTGATAGGATGCATTGTCGTGTGGACGCGCAAGCGTACCCGAAGAAGTACGGATATATTTGGTCAAACGAATGGAGCCAGTATGAGAAGACGTTGTCGGATTCACAATCATCACTTCATGCCGAGCGCTGACCTGCACGATGGCGCGATCTACCGGTGTGCCCCCGTCAATCATATACGTAACCTGATCATGATCCAGTTCATCAATTACATAAAGGCCGACTGCCAGATCCTGAATACGATAAGTGAATGCATTTTCAGCGTTCAAAGTATAAACTTCATTGTATCCGGGCGCTGACACATGAATGCGATAAACGCCATCCTCCGGTTTTTTCAATGCGCCTTGTTCATCCATTATCCATTTTTCTAACAACAGTGAAGTTTTAGAAATTTCATCCATATTGACAATATCCACACTGTTTTGATTGCCGTTTACCGATACAATGGCACGATTACTTTCCGCCGCATTGTTCACACGATAAACTGCGCCGTTTTGTTCTTCTTCCTTTACCTCATAAACACCCGGTGCCAAATGCCGCACCTCCGCATAGTAATGATTGGCATCATGAAGCAGAACACGTTGCGAACTATTTTCGCCAATTACGGAAATCCAATAGCTTTGATTTTGGGGCGTGGATTCTTCACCGGATGCATTTCTTACATATTTGCATAATTCAATACTGCCATGGACGCTTTCACTTGCAGGATTGATCACTTTAACATTCGCCACATTCCCATCCACATCCACAAAAGCTTCTCCTTGTTCTTTGCCGCCATTGATTATATACGTCACATCTTCGCTAGTCTCTTCCACGATTTGATATGTGCCCCTCGCAAGTTGTGTAAATTCATAGCTCCATTTGTTGGACGCATTCAAAACAACACGCTGTATATGCTCATCTTTGATCAATGCGATCGTGTATTCTTCATCCATACAAGGACGTTTCAAACATCCGCAGCCTGCATCTTTGATATACTTACCAACCCGAATACTGCCCTGTTTACATACGCTGTAATTGATCAGATCCACATGCACATCTGATGCACCCAAATCTATTTCACCAACCGGCTGTTCCAATCCATGGATGCGATAGGTCACTCTTGTAAAATCAGGATTTGGCTTTTGCGTAATCAACAGCTTTCCTTTTGGCAAATGATGAAACGTTCTGGCAAATCCATTACGCTCTGTAAGTGTAACGTCTTCGCGAAAATTTGTACCATCCACCATCACTTCAAATCGTGCTTCCACAGGTGCACTCATCAAATCTCCATCGCAGTTTTTTACCATCGCATGAACTGTTAAAGAACCGCTTTCTTCAAAACAATCATCTGCCTGCATTGGATTAATGATGGTGATCTTGCTCATATCCGCTTCCAATCGGAAGCGACCATGCTTTTTGATCGCTCCCTGATTGATTTGATAGCGTGCACAGGAGCTTGCCTGTTCAATGACTTCATAATTACCAAAAGGATATTTACATAGACGCATTGTCCAATCGTTCTCTTCATTCAGTTCAAAACATTCTTCACAGCTACCGATGAGCAAGATATTGAAGCGGCTGCCGCAAGGTGGTTTGTGGAAAGTGCCATCTTGATATTGAATACGCTTGGTAATGAGCATATCTCCATGTTCCGGCAATTCTTCTAACAATGTGACGCTGCAAGTTTCACAGTTCATTTGAATATCGATACATTGTTGGTAACATTGACCGTCATTTTCGTATATCACGTCCTCATCCGCATAAATGCGATAGTCTCCCAAGCAAATGTTTGCCAGTTCAATACACCAGTCATTTGTTTGATCAAGGACAAAAGTGTCACATACGCCTTCGTGTTCTACATGAACATGATAGCTTTTGTCTTTATTGGGCGTTTGACGTTTCTCACATCGTAAGGTTTCTGCCTGAATGATGAGCGCATTGTCACAGCCAAACGGCTGAATCAGTGAAACATCGACATCACATTGTTCCAGTGTGAAATAACCATTTTCTTGTGGCTGTCCATCTACCCATACTTCATTTTGAGAAGCTCCGCGACACTTCAGCTGATACCTGCCGCTTGCCAGACCTTCCACATTCACACACCAGTCATTCGCATGATTCAGTGTAAAGCATTGTTTGAAACAATCATTTTCCAAAGTTATTTCAAAACAGTCTTCGCGGCAAGGTTTCATTACTTCGCCGTTTTCATCACGCACCCATTGGCAGATGTTCACAACGGCCTCACTTGGCGCTTCGTTAATGATCGTCACTTTCAGGTCCTCATTTTGAAACAAGAATGTGCCTTTTTCATACGTATTGCGGTTGATTTGATAAGACACAGGACAATTTACATCCAATTCGCGAATTTCATAATGCTGGTTGTTCAATCCTTCGATTTGGACGCACCAGTCGTTATCCGCATTTAGACAATACGTTTCATGCACTCCTCTGCCAATCAGCTGGAAGTTGAAACTCTCCCATGACTGTGGTTTCACAAGTTCGCCGCATTCACGAATGCGCTTGTTCACTTCCAACACGGGAAGCGGCAGCACTGTATTGATGATTTCAATGTCCAAATCTTCAATCGCCAGATTAAATTTGCCGGACAGCGATTCTTCTCCATTGATGCGATATCTTGTTTTCATGCCTTCTACACATGCTTCTTTGATTTCATAATCGTCCTCTTCCAAATCATCAAAGATCACGCAGAAATCATTTTGTGCATTCAATCGGTATTCATTGTTCATACAGCGTGAGGAAAGTGTAAACGTGTAACAATCGTCATCACATGGTTTGATGATTCTGCCGCTCAGAGTTTCTACGAATTTGCGCACACGTACCATACCGGCACAATCCATGGTTCGATTGATCATCGTCACGGATACGTTGGATCCGCGCATTTCAGCGACTGCCTTATTCGTTCGAACCCCATCGACTTCATAAGAAACGCGATATCCATAACTGTCTTTTTGTGTAATGCGAATACGTCCCTGTTCCAAATCTTCCAACAGTACTCCAAAATTGTTGCGCTCGTCCAATCGTACGATTTTGGATCCGGACGCTGTTTCCACAATGATATCAAAGTATTCGCTCATATTTGGTTTGTGGCGCAAATCATCACAGTCTTCCACGACAACGGATAGTTTCAAATTCCCATTAGAGCGTCTTGTATTAACAATATTGACTTCCTGATTTTCTTTTTCCATGCATACAAGCGCCGCTTCTTCCATTTCGCAGCCATTCACAAAATATTGAGCGTCATAATGGATATTTGGACATTCAGTTACACGATACACACCTTTTTTCAAGTCCTCCAGTATTACACACCAGTTGTTGGAAGCACGAAGCGTGTAGCAGTTATTCACACATGGTCCTTGTACCTGAATTTCGTATTCTTCATCTGCACTCGGCTTCACATAATCACCATATGCATTCGCAATATATTTGCAGATGCGAAGATCACCGCTTTGTTCCTTCTTCATACTGTTGATGATTTTAATGTCGCTGCATCGATCATTGGTCACAAGGAAGCGTGCCTTGCGCATTTCTTTACCGTTGTCAATCACGTACGTTGTATCGTAAGCATCTAAGGGACGTTCCTTGACTTCATAGCTGCCTTCTTTCAAGTGATACACATGTACGCAGAAATCATTGGACGCATCCAATACGAATGTTTCACGGCAGAAAAAGGAGCGCAGTGTAACCAAAAACCGTTTGGATTTATCCGGTTTATTGATCGTTCCGTCTTTTCCGCGAATGACTTTGGAAATGGTCACCTCGCCTTTGTTGCGTTCTTCATTGATGATCGTCACGTTGTGAAAACTTCCTTCATGTACATACAGACAGGCGCTGGTCGTTTCACAGCCGTCATTCACAATGTAGCTGGTCTGATAATCGTCATGATCAAGCTCTTTGACCTCATATTCTCCACAACAGATATGTTCAATATCTACGCAGAAATTGTTGCCTGCATTCAAATTGAAAATCTCACAAGTGCCACATCCACTCAGCATCACTTTAAAACTGTCGCATGGATCCGGTTTGACCAAACAGTTGTCGCTTCTTCGAATATATTTACAGATGCGAAGCGGACTTTCCTGAGCGGCGCACTGCACGCTGTTAATAATCAGCACACTGGCTGCACATCCGCTTTTCAGTTCAACGTGCGCATATGGACTTTCACTCGCCGCATTGACAAGATAGCTAACATCGTAACAACAAGTGTCCGTTTCCATCACATCATACAATCCAGGTGGAAGTTCACATACGTCGATGGCAAAATCATTATCTTCGTTTAGTTCAAAGATTTGATCATAATAATCTCCCAACACACGGATTTTGAAACATTCGCTGTTGCGCGGCTTAATGAGTTCACCATTGGCATCACGAATGTACTTATCTAACGTAAGCACAGTCGATGGTCTTCTACGATTGATGATTTCCAGCGTATGACAACCGGAATACATCGAAAACTGCTCACACGTGGAGGGTTTTGCACCATCAAACGCATACGTCGTATCAAAGCAATCATTTTCAATTTCATATACATCATAAATGCCAGCGCTTAATGAATCCAGCGTCACATGGAAATCATTATCACAGTTCAAATCAATCACTTCGCTACATCCCATACCGGTGATCGTCACTGTAAAGTTCATGTTGGGATTTGGTTCCAGCACTTCACCAAATTCATCGTATAAAACTTTCACCACATGAAGCGTAAGCGGTGCGATTGGCATATTGAGGATTGTGATTGTAACTTCATCGTTACAAGTATCGTACACACGGGCATAATCTTCATCCTGTATTTTACCATCCACCATATACGAAATGGCAAAGGCGTCACCATTGATCATTTGATTTCCGTTTTCATCTACCTGTACCAGTGTAAACTGGGCTGCATTCATGTCTTCCAAGCGAATATAGGCTTCCCCGTTCGCCAGTCGCATTGGATGAATCTGATCGGATCCTGATGAATCGGATATGCGAATATAGCGAATATCATCTGCCGAAGTGGAATTCCCCATCGCATCCTGATCCATCAAACGAATGTTGAAAGCCACGGGAGTGGAATTGCACATCGGTGCGGTATTCTCAACTGTTTCACCAGCTTCAAACAAGTGTTTGCTCATTTATATCCTCCTTCTTCCTGTCATTGCTTAACTTCTTCAAGACATTCTAGTATATGAGCGATCCACCCAAAAAGCGAATGATTTTTATAAAAAAATTTAGGCAAACACAAAAAAAGACCGAATTCGCCTATACAAAGCGATCATCGGTCCTACAAATTTTCATGTATTTTCATCTTCTTCCACTTCTGTTACTTCAATTTCCACACTTGCCATTGGCTTGGGATGTACCACCTGCAGAATTGGAAAGTATTCGGATTGATTTTGATCATAGAGATTGGCAGCACGCATCACCATAGGAATCATGACGCAGGTACCAAAAAATGACCAAATCCATTCCCCAATCAATAATACGACCAAATTATCCAGATAGAACAATTCCACATGTTCTGCTTCAAACAAGAAATAAAGTAGGACACCTTGACGTAAAATGCCAAGTAAGATATAAGGAATCATGGAACCCAAAAGTTTGGTAAATTTTTTTTGTAAAAACGTAAATGCGCCATTGAATGCGACAAGAGCTTGGTGATTATCATAAATGGCAAATGCGCTAACCATACGTAATAACAACAAGATGCTTTCGATAATGACGATCAGCGGCACATATAACAAAATCACAAGTACAAACACATTTGCGAAACGTGTCAGCGCAGTAGAAATAAACGTCAATAAAAGGGCGACGATGAATTGTGCCCCCATATGCGGATAGGAAAATAATTCATGCAACACATGGAAGTTTTGACCACGTACTCGTTTTAGAAACATGTTGAAAATGGCATTCTGGACTACTACAGCCGGAATCCACAATGCAAGTGTTAATAACACCACTGATGGCCTTTGAACCGTATAGGAAGTAATCCACAAGACAACGGAATTCTGAATACCCAAATAGAGAAAGAGTATGAAAAAGCATTTAAAAAAATAGTTTTTTAACTGCTCTTTGATTGGAAATTTTTGCATGGTTGATTTCATGATTCTCCTCCTTTATGCGTGTATCATCATACAATAATTTCCATAGAAAAGCAAATTTTCTCGTGTTTTTTATGAAAAAAAAAACATGAAGTGAAAAGTTAAATTCCACTTCAAAGGGTAAAAAATGGAATTCAGTCTTTCAGTAAATTCTAGTTGAATTTACTCTTACATAATGGCATTGTTTATATGGCTGACAGCGTCACTTTAGAAAGGCTGATTTTTTATGAATGCTATCTCAAACAAAAACAA